>CAINXC010000162.1 GCA_903854655.1 uncultured Verrucomicrobiota bacterium
AGGCCTTTGGCATTGACGCTGCCGTTGAGCGTGGCTCCCGAGGAGCTGATCCCGGTGGCGGCGAGCGTGACCACCGTCGGGAGGTTGCTGGTGGCGGCGAGGGTCTTGAAGCTCAGCGTCGCGCCATAGGCCTTGGCGAAACCGGCATCGCCCACCGCGCGAAAATAGTACGTGGTGTTGGGGGAGAGAAAGCTCAGCGAAGCAGTCACCGGGGTCAGCACGCCGCCATTCGTGGTGTTCGGGCTGCCGCCGATGCTGTTCGTCAACGCCGTTGCGCTCGTTCCCCAGTCGAAGCTTGTCGCGAGGGAGTTGCCGTTGATATCAAAGGAGGCGTTCAGCGTTGCTCCGGTGCTGGTGATGCCGGTGGCGAGGCTCGTCGTCACGCCATTCTGCTGCGCCACGAAATTGACGGTCACATTGGTGGTGCCCACAAACGGGAATTGATCGGACGGCGCCGTATACCCCAGCGACGGGAGGTTGCCGTTGCTCAGGCTCACATCCCAAGTGCCGGAGAAAGCCGGCAGCGAGTAGTTGCCATTGTTGTCCGTCGTGGCGGAGGTCGAATAGCCGCCCCCGCCGCCCGTTCCCGCCATGTTTGCAGACACTTGAACCCCGGCGATGGGATTCTTGTTCTGATCTTTCACCGTGCCGATGATGGTTGCATTGGCATGGTGGGCATAGACTTTCACATTGGTCAGGTTGTCCCCGGCCACCACCGTGATGCCAGACATCTGAGGAATCAGTCCCAGCCCTTGGATGTTGCTCAGGCCAAAGGTCCAGCTACCTGCGAAAAACGGCAGATTGGTGAAATTCCCGTTGGCATCCACGTCGATGCCGGTATTGGCGCCGGGGTTGGAGTTGCCGCCATTGCCAGGACCTGTGCCCTGGTTGCCGCCATTGCCAGGACCCGTGCCCTGGGTGGTGTTGAGGGTGGCAAAAATGGCGATGTTGCCGATGGGCGCATTGTTCTCATCAAGCACCTGCCCGCTGGCGTAAGCCGTGATGGCATAAACCTTGTAGACGATGTTGGTTTGGTCCACCCCGTCCTGCACCTGAAAAACGGGGCTGCTCCCAATGTAGGTCTGGGTTTGGTTTGAATTGAACAGAATGCCAATTCCCCAGTTTATCGTCCCGCCATTGGTGCCGCCGAAAACGGTCAGGTCAAAAGTGCCATCGGCCTGGCTGGCGCCGTTCACATCCGTGCTGGAGCTGCTGGAGTCGAGATTGTTGGCATAGATCGGGAGACCCGCCACGGGGTTGCCCTGATCATCCACAACCTTCCCCGTGAGATGCGTGCTGGCGACATTGGCCACCAAGTTCTGAAGGACGGCGGTGCCGGCATTGTTCACCACCGGGTTTTGATCGAGAACCACAGCATTGGGAACGACAGGCACGCCCACGTCCCAGCTTCCAGTCGTCACGCCCAGGGTATAGTTGCCGTTTGCGTCCGTCACGGCATCCGTGGTGGCACCGACTCCGCCCAGTTGCATGGTGGTGACCTCGGTGAAAGGCACTGCAACCGGGGGCGTGGCCGAGGTGCTCAAGTTGCCGTACACGAGCGCCGTTGCGCGCGGCACGTCGTACATGAAACCGGTGACGCTGCTGGTGCTGCCTTCCGAGAGCTTCAGCTTCAGAAACCCAATCATGGCAAAGGGGTACTCGTCGGAATCAAACTGCCAGGGCTCTGCAGAAGCATCGCAGACAAAATTGCCCGACGCATCGCTGAAGGTGAACGAAAACGCGCCGGTCTGGGACTGGCCTGAGATCAAGACCCCGGGCAGTGGTTGGTGTACGCCCCCCGCATCGCGCACCGTGCCGGAGATGGTGCGCCCGCTGGGCGTGAGCGTGACGATCTGATTGCTAACCATCGTGCTCGCAGCGACGTCGATTGAAGCTGCGCCCGATGAATTGTAAATGTAGCCTGGACTCTTCCCCCTCAATGAATAGGTGCCGGCCTTCAGTTTCATGGAGAAATTGCCGCTGCTGTCAGCCTGGGTCATGGCCACGATGTTTTGATCGCCCGAGCTTGAGGAAACCGCGACCAACACCGTGGCGTAAGGAACGGGGTTGCCAGCCGCCTTGACCGTGCCGGAGACGCCGCTGCCACCATAGTCCTTCTGGGTCATCGTCAGATTCGCGGTGAAAGGGGCAAAAGGCGTTCCGCTGGTTGGGGACACCCGAAAGATGAACTGGCCGTCGCGCCGGCCCACGATTTCATGCGGGCTGTAGTAAAACTTGACCAGCATGCTGCCATCGGCGTGCCCATCCTCGTCGCCAGGTACGTTCAGATTGCGCTGGCCGCCGATGCTGGTGACCTGCCCGTCCGTCACCTGGTAGCTGCCGATGAGCAAGTCACCGGCGTCAAGGGTGCCGTTGCCGTTGGAATCGTAGAATTTTTCGATGAGCACGGTCAACCCGTTGCCGCCCAAACCCGTGATGTTGAGATCGATCGCCCCGACGAAGTCATTGGTGATCGCGCTCGGATTCAGCGTCAGCAGCGGCCCGGGCGCACCAGCCAGAGCAACACGCCCTGACGCCAGGCCGGCCAGGGCAAGCAACAAGAGAAGACCTCGCCGCCAGAATCGCAACCCGCCGGAGGAAGCGGACGTCAAACCAGGATTTCGCACACGACGGGAGACTTCACACTTCATGGCCGTACTCATAGGGTTGGTGAGCTTGATGTCCCGGTTCTCGGTGGCATTTCGACAAAGCGAAACCCGGAAGGACAAACCTGGATGCCCGCAATATCTAGTCCAGCGAGCCCCGTTCAGCAAGGAAAACAGGCGGCGAGGCCGTGGTCATGGCTGGCAACAGGGGGCACGAACAAATCTCGTCAGCTTTGCAACGCCAGGCGGAGGGCCTGGAGCATGGTTTCTGCGGTGTACGGTTTGGGCAGGAAATGATGCACGCCGGCGCTCGCCGCCCTGGCCACCATGCCGTTGGCGTTCAGGCCGCTGGCGGCAACGATGCGCACCAGGGGGTTGATGCGCATGAGCACCTGGATGGTCGTCGGCCCGTCCATGAGCGGCATCATCATGTCGGTAAGCACCACGGCAATGTCCTCCTTTTGGGCGGCATAGAGGGCGGTGGCCTCGGCGCCATCGCAGGCGAGAAGCACCCGGTAGCCAAAGGCCTCCAGGGTCTGCTGCGTGATCTGCCTCACGGCGGCCTCATCGTCCACCACCAGCACCAGTTCGCTGTTACCGCGCGGCAGCTCGCTTCCGACCGCAACTGCAGGGGCTGCTCCGGGCGAATCGTGCGCCGGAAAATACACGCGAAACTTGGTGCCCACCCCCAGCTCGCTGTACACGCGGACAAAGCCGCCATGGCTCTTGATGATGGCCAGGGTTGTGGAAAGGCCCAGCCCGGTGCCCTTGCCCGTTTCCTTGGTGGTGAAGAAGGGCTCGAAGATGCGGTCCAGCACCTCGGGCGCAATGCCGGTGCCGGCATCTTCCACCTGGATGACCACATGAGGGCCGGGCCGGGCTTCGATGTTCATGCCCGCGTACTGCTCGTCGAGCACCACATTGCTCGCGGTGATCGTGAGAAGGCCGCCATCGGGCATGGTGTCGCGCGCGTTCACGCAGAGATTGAGCAGCACCTGATGAAGCTGGGTGGGATCGCCCTCCACAGTCCACAAATCGGGCGGGACCTCGCTGCGCACGCGGATGCTCTTGAGGAAGGTTTCGTTGGCGATCTTCACAACCTCCACGACCAGCCCGGCGACCTGCACCTCCACCTGCTGCCCTGTAACCCCCCGAGCGAAGGACAGGACCTGCCTGACCATGTCCGCCCCGCGTTTGGCGCTGGATTCGATGGTGCTCAGAATGGCCGCCCTGCCCTCGTCCGTTTCTTTCAGCCGGAGCAGATCGATGGACATCATGATGGGCGCCAGCACGTTGTTGAGATCGTGGGCGATGCCGCCGGCAAGCGTGCCGATGCTCTCCATGCGCTGGGCGCGCAGGAACTGCTGTTCCAGGTTCCTGCGCTCCGTGATGTCGGTGTTGATCGCAAGCACGGACTTGGGGCGCCCCTGGTCGTCACGCACCAGGGTCCAGCGCGCCTCCACCACCAGCGCCCGGCCTTCCTTGTTCACCTGCCTGATTTCGCCCACCCATTCGCCCGCCGCCAGCGTGATGGCCATGGCGGCGAGGAAGGGCTCGGAGTCGCGATAAAGCAAATCCAGGATCGACCGGCCCACCGCCTCCTCCGCCATCCAGCCATAAAGCCGTTCCGCCGAGCGGTTCCAGTAGCGGATGCGGTGGTCCAGATCGCGCACCACGATCGCGTCCTGCGCCTTGTCCAGCAGCGTGGCCTGCTCGCGCAGCTTTTCATCGGCCTCCCTGCGCTCTGTGATGTCCTCCGCCGTGCCCACCATGCGGTAGATCCCACCTTTTTCGTTGCGCACGGGATAGGCGCGGTCGCGAATCCAGCGCAGGGAGCCGTCCGGCCGGATGATCCGGTAGGTTTCAGCGAAGCCGCCATTGCCGCGCCGATTTGAAATCGCCTCATGAACGCGGCCCCGATCATTGGGGTGGATGGCGTCGAGCCAGCTGTTGGAGGCATGATAGAGGCTCTCGCAGGAACGGCCCCAGATCCGCTCATAAGCAGGGCTCACGTAGAGCGTCTTGTTCATCGCCGGGTCCGTGAGCCAGAAGACTTCGTTGATGTTCTCCGCAAGCTGGCGAAAGCGCTGCTCGCTCTCGCGCAAGTCTTCTTCGGCCTGCTTGCGTTCCGTGATGTCCACCATGATGCCCACCAGGTAGGCCATGCTGCCATCGGGATTGCGGATGCCACCCACCCCGATGCTGGTCCAGATGACGTTGCCGTCCTTACGGATGAACCGCTTTTCCATGTCGTACCGGTCGATCTCCCCGCACACCAGCCGGTTGAACTGCAGGACATCGGCATCCAGGTCCGCAGGATAGGTCAGCTCCGCCCAGCTCATCGCCATCAGTTCATCGCGGTCATAGCCCAGAATGGAGCAGATGCGGTCGTTGACCTGGACGAACCCTTTTTCCAACGAGGTGACCGCGATGCCATGCAGCGGCAGCTCGAAATAGCTGCGGAACCGTGCCTCGCTTTCGCGCAGGGTTTTCTCGGCCTGCCGTTGCTCGGTGATGTCCAGGGCGATGGCCCCGAGCAGCGGCTCCCGCCCGGGCATGACGATCGGGAACTTGGCCACCAGGAATTCGCCCGGCGAACCATCCCAGCGCGTGCCCGGCAGCACGAATTCCGCGGCGCTTTGCTGGCGGAGCACGGCCCGGTTGCCTTCCAGATAAACCTCCGCCAGCGCAGGCTCGTAAACGTCCTGGATCATCCGCCCGGTCAAATCATCCGTTCCCGCCCCGAACATGGTGTAGTAGCCGGGGCTCAGATAGCTGAAACGGCCCTCCACATCCACGATCCAGCCGGCCACAGGGCTGTGCGTCATGAACGAGCGGAACCGCTCCTCGCTCTCCTGCAGCGCTTCCTCAGCCCGGCGCTGCTCCGTGATGTCATGGGCGGTGCCGATCATTTTCACCGGCCGGCCGGTGTTTTCGTCAAAAAAGATCTGCGCCGTCTCGTGCACAATGCGTTCCTCGCCGTCGAGGCGGACAAGACGGTGGGCAATATCATACTGATGTCGCTCGCGAACAGAACCTGCGACCGTCTGGCGCACGCTTTCACGGTCATCCGGGTGGACCAGGCTGAAGAAGAACTCGCGGGTGACCTCCACAGCCCCGGGCTGATAGCCTGCAATGCGGAACATTTCATCAGACCAGCGAAGCCGTGTGGCGACGCCGCTCTCTTCACGTGCGAAATCAAGCTCCCAGCTCCCAAAATGGCCGATGCGCTGCGCTGCCGCCATGCTGGCCTCGCTGGCATGCAGCGCTTCTTCCGTGAGCATTCGCAGCTTCTCCCGCTGGTGGGACTCGACCGCGAAGGAAAGGTTGTCCGCCATGGCGGTGAGAAAGCGGAACTCCTCCTCCTTGAAGTAGCCCGGCCTGTCGCCATACACGGTGTACACGCCGATGGGCTGGCCGGCCACGCGCAGGGGGAAGGCCGCGCACGAGCCGTAGCCGCGCGCCAGGGCGCGGGCGCGCCAGGGCTCCAGGCAGGGGTCGGTGGCGATGTCATTGCAAAACACCATCTGGTTTTCACGCAAGGCACGGCCGCTGGGCCCCATGCCGAGCGGTTCGAGCCGCACGCTGACCTCCAGGCCATCCAGGAATCCCTCGCCATTGCCATGGGTGGCCACCATCTTCACCTTGTCGCAGCCCGGCTCCAGCACGCCCGCCCACGCCATGACCAGGCCCCCCTGCTCCACCGCGATGCGGCAGGTCTGCTCATAGAGCTGCTGCGTGTCCTGAATGCGCGCAATCGCTTCATTGATGCTGCTGGACACGGCATACAGCCGGTTGAGTCTCTGAAGGTTCTCCAACGCCTGCTTGCGCTCGGTGATGTCGGTGACCATCCCCAGGCGTCGTGCCTGGTTGCCCTCCGCGTCGAACTCCATATGCCCTCGATCATGCATCCAGCGCACCTCGCCATCGGGTCGGCGGATGCGGTATTCCACTTCCAGGATCCCGTCCTTCGCCGGTGCGTCCGCCCGCGCCCTGGCAACCGCCGCCCTGTCCTCCTCCATGATGAAGCTTTCGAAGTGCGCGGCGGTGTGGGTGAACTCACCCGGCGAAATGCCGAACAGTTCGCAGGTCGCCGCCGGCCATTCCAGGTGGCCGCTCTTCACGTCCAGGGTCCAGCTCCCCATGAGGCCGATGCGCTGGGCGCTGGCCAGCAAGGCGGCCTGGTCTTGCAGCGCCGCCTCCGCCCGTTTGCGCTCGGTCACATCGCGGGCCACGGAGAAAGTCTGGCGCAATGCCATGAGGGGATGCGCGTTCCACGACAGCCAGCGGTAGGAGCCGTCCTTGCAACGGTAACGGTTCTCGAAATCACGCACCGGCCGGCCCTGCGTCAGTTCCTTGCCCGCGTGGATCGTCGCCTCATGGTCGTCGGGATGCACGAAGTGCAGCCACGGCTGGCTGGTCATCTCCGCCGCGCTCCAGCCCAGGCACTCCGTCCAGGCCGGGTTCACCTGCTCCAGATTGCCATCAAAGCTGGCGATGGAAAGCAGGTCCATGGACAGGTTGAACAAGCGGTCGCGCTCCTCTTCCGCCCGCCTGCGCTCCGTGATGTCCTGGCAGGTGCCGATGGCGCGCACCGGCCGGCCTTCGGCATCGCTGAAGGCCTGCCAGTGCTCCTCCACATGCTTCACACGGCCGTCTTCCATCACAATCCGGTGTTCGATGGAGCTGGGTGAGCCGGCGGCGAGAGACGAAACGAAGGCCGCATCCACCGCCGCCCTGTCCTCGGGATGGACCCGCTCCAGAAAATTCGGATGTGTGGGTTCGAACGTCTCCGGCGTGGTCTCAAAAATCCGGTGCGTCTGTGCCGACCATTGCACCTTGCGCGTGGCCAGGTCCGTTTCCCAGCTTCCAACGTTGCCCGCCACCTGCGCCTCTATCAGCCGCCTTGCGAGCTGGCGCTGCTCGGCTTCGCTCTTCCGCAACGCCAGTTCCGTCCGCTCCCGGTCCTCCACGGTGCGTTGCAGGACAGCCTCCGTGCGCTGCAATCGCATCTGTGTCATCACCTGCCTGCTGAGGGCTCGCAAGGCCTGGTGCTGCCGGTCCGTGAGGTGCCTCGGCACGCGGTCACACACGCACAGGGCTCCCAGAATTTTGCCCTCTTCGGCAATCAGCGGAGCCCCCGCGTAAAAGCGGATCCAGGGTTCGCCCAGCACCAGCGGATTGCCAGCAAAGCGGTCGTCCAGCAAGGTGTCGGCCACCACCAGCAGGTCCTCCCCGGACAGCGCGTGGGCGCAAAACGCCTGCTCACGCGGTGTCTCGTCCACGCCGATCCCCACCTTGGATTTGAACCACTGGCGCGATTCATCGACCAGGCAGATCATCGCCATGGGCGTTTCGCAGATCGCCGCCGCCAGGGTGGTGATTTCGTCAAAAGCCGCCTCGGCGGGGGTGTCCAAAACCCCATGGCTCCGCAACGCCGCGAGACGGGCGTCTTCGGCATCGGGCGCGAGTATAGAATTCATGGCGTACTGCCGCGAGGAAGGGTCATGGCGACAGCCAAGTCTCCGCCGCCACCGCAATCCTGCCAACCAAGCGTTTGTTTATCATCGGCTCGAAACCTTGACGCGGTTGCTACAGTCAAAATGACTAACCACCCCTCGGGATCAATGTCGCACAAGCGTTCCGCCAACGCCGTCTCAGCCGATTGCGGAGAACAGTCGCGAGGTTCCCCCCATTGCCCCGGCTGGCGGGCTTCCCAGTTTGATCAGCGTGGAGGAACTCCTGCCGTCGCCTGACCCAGCCCGCCGCTTCACGATGAGAAAGGCGCGGCGGGGGTTCTTCCCACAAACAACCCCCAAATGCCATGAACACGCCAGACTCATTCCTTAACACGCGCCGGTCGCTTCGCTTCCTTGCCCTCATCGCGCTGCTCTGCGTGGCGTTCGGAGGCGCGGCGAGCGGAATCACGGTGCTGGCCCCCACCTTCAACGTCCTGGCCACCAGCGGCGCCTACTCCTACGGCTCCTTTGGCATCGTCGCCTCGCCGCTGCCCGCCGGGACCGGACTGGTCCATGGCAGCGCCAGCGTGGATTTCGGTGACGAGCCCGCCGGCGCCACCTCGGACATCGCGACCTTCACTCTCCGCAACACCGGCCTGGGCTTCACCGGCGGCCTGCTGACCGGCCCCGTGAGCCTGAACGCCAATGCCACCGCCGCCAGCGGCCTGGTCACCGGCGGTTTCGCGCACGCCGACACCACCAAGACGGCGTACCAAGGTGTGATTCTGCAAAAAGGCAAGGCACGCGGAGCCTATGGGTGGTTCCTGTCCACCAAGCCCGCCACGGTCGATTACACCGGCCAGGGCGGCGCGATGATCATCCCGGCGAAGTGAGGGAGCGGGCGTGAAGGCACAAAGGTTCTGATCCGCTGTCCCGCCGACCAAAGCATTTTAGGCAACAGTGTCACCGTTGATTAGCATCGTCTTGCCTACTGCGTGACTTTGAGACGGACGAAGCCCTTGGTTCCAGGGCTGGGAATGGTGACGGACACATGATCGAACAGACTGCCAGGCGTGATCGTGACTGAACCCGCCGTGGTCTCGGGGATCGCCACCGGGGTCCAGCCAACGAGATTGCTGCCGTATTCGACCACCTGGGTGGTGGCTGGGAGCGACAGACGACTGCGGTCATACTCGAAGATCCAGTTGTTTCCGTTCCAGGTCAGTTTCGGAAGAACGGTCCGCGAGGAACTCATCGGAACGCCGCCGAGCGCGAACGCCAGCAGGTTGCACATGCCTTTGTGATTGGGGTCGTCCAGCGGTCCGTTGTTCACGCCCGCGGTGAGCCCTTGCGCGGGATCCGCCGCCCAGGCGTCAAAGGCCGACAGCACGATCGCCTGACTTAGTATCGTGGAAGCGCTGGCGGCGTGGGTTGGATCCCCGGTGTATTGGGCGGTGATGCTGTGTGTTCCAGCCGTGAGGTTGGAAAGGCTGAGGCTGGCTTGGAAGCTGGCGCTCAAGACGCTCGCGCCCAGGGCCGTGGCTCCGTCGTAGAAGGTCACGCTGCCTGCCGGGATGCCGCCGCTCACGGTGGCGGTGAAGGTCACGGAGGCGCCCTTCGAAGCGGGGTTGAGACTGCTGGTCACGGTCGTGGTCGTGGGACTGAGGACGATGGTGAGCGTGCCGGTGCCGGAAAAATACGTGTCGTTCTTGTTCGTGGCGGGCGAACTGGAGGAGCCATAAGTTCCGGCTGCCTGCGGGGCGCCGGCGTTGAAGGTGAGCGCGGCAATCGCGCGGGTGCCGGTGTAATTGAGGGCGACCTTGGCCCCGGTGGTGATGTCGAGGGAGCCAGTGCCAAGCGCGGCGGCATTCGAGCAGGAAAGCGTGCCGGCGGTGATCCTTTCAGCCCCGGTGAAGCTGTTGGCGCCGGAGAGAATCAGCGAGCCTGTGCCCGTCTTGATGAATCCGCCGGCACCGGTGACGTTGCCGCTGAGGGTGATGTTGTATTGAGCATTGGCGGTGAGGGCGGCGTTCAGGGTGACCGGCCCGCTCCAGGTAACGCCCCAACCGTTGTTGCTGAAAAGCGTGCCACCGTTCACCGTGAGAGGGTTTGTCGCGCTGACCCTGTCAAACTCGATGGTGCCAGCGTTGAGCGTCACCGTTCCTGTTCCAGCGGGATTCGCGCAAAGCGGACTGATGCCATTGACGACGGTGCCCAGGTGAAGAGTGCCGTTGTTGACGATGGTTCCGCCGCTGTAGGTGTTGGGGGTCAGACCGAAGAGCATCAGCGTGCCCGCATTGTCCTTGCTCAGCCCGCCCCCGCCTGAAATCAAACCCTGGAGGGTCACCTGGCCGACGCTGGAGCCGCCAAAGGATGTCATGGCAGTGAGGCTCACCGGCGCGGTGAGGGTCACGGCGTTGGTGCTGTTCTGACTGAACTGTGGCAGCAAGGGGCCGTTGGCGGCGAAGGCCAGGCTGTTGGCGCCGGCGAGCGTGACCGTGCCAGAGACGTTGAGCTGGTTGAGCAGAAAACCGGTGTTGAGATCCTGGGTGGACGTGTAAGCGCCGGATTGGTTGAATGACATCCGGTAGAAAGCCTGCCCGGTGGCGGCGGGCACTGCCGTCGCGCCACCCGTGCTGGTCCAAGAGGTGGCTCCGCTCCAGTTGCCGGACGTGGCGGTGGCCCAGAAGTAGTCAACGGGCAGGCCTGCCCAGATGGCGATGGAAACGGTGGCTTGGGCCGAGTTGCTGGCGCCGTTGTTGACGAGGAAGGTGAAGCTGTCCGCGCCGCTGTAGCCGGCGGCCGGGGTATAGGTGAGGTTGGGCGCGGTGCCGCTGAGAGTGCCATGGGCCGGCTGGGTGGTGATCGAATAGGTGAGGGTGCCGCCGCTTCCCGTGAGGGTGACCGCCTGCGCGGTGTTCTGGATCAGGGTCACGCTTTGCGCGTGGGCGTAAGCCGTTCGGTTGGGAACGTTCGAGCCGTCATACAACCATTGCGCGCCGATCGGCAAGCCGTTGGCGCCCGCGAATGACGGGCCGGTCCATTTGAGTTTTGCCACGGCCGAGCCTGTGTTTTTATAATACACCAATTGCAGGTCCACCATCTGCCCGGCCGTCAGATTGACCGGGGCGCCGTCATTCCAGCGGGTTGATTGATCGACAAAGTCATCAATCACCAGCGCTCCATTGAGATACAAGCGGACACCGTCGCTATTGAGCGTCGAGAACGTATAGGCGCCGGTTTCCGGCACCAGCAGCAGGCCGCTCCAGCGCACGCTGAAGGTGCCCGGGCTGATCGACGGGTCCGGCGAGCCGGTGCCCCAATCGAAGTTCACCTGTGGATCGGTGCGGGTGACTTTCAGGTTGGTGAAGTCCATGTTATCAAAATACTCGCCTTTCAGACCGGTGCCGGCGGCGGCGACAATGACGCTCACCGTGCCCGGCGCGGAGGTGGTTAGAACATCCGTCACTTGGAACGTAAAGGAGTCCGGTCCGGAGTAACCGTTTGCCGGGGTATAAGTCAGACTCGGCGCCGTGCCGGTGAGCGCGCCGTGCGCCGGCGCGGTCACATTCATGAACGTCACCGAAGTGCGGGGCGAAGCGCCTGTGAGTGTGATGGCCGTGGCAACGGTGGTGGCCACGACCTGCGAATTGGCCACGGCATAACCGAGGTTCTGCGCGGGCGAGGTGATGGCGCTCCCGATGGAAGTGGTGGCGCTGACGAGCGTTGTGTATTGGGATGACGACGGGTCCCACGTGCCGAGATAACCTTTCAACGTGGGCAAGGTCCAGCGGGCGGCATCACCATAGGCCGTCAAAGCATTGAGACCGGCAACTTGAAACCCACTGGAGCCCCAGTCAAAGCCCGTCGGCACCTGCTGCATCGCCAGGGCCAGCGGAATGCCTTCACTGATTTGATACTTGGCCAGCGTGGCGATGCCCGATCCGCGCGGATTCATGCTCCACATTGTGTCCGCCTGGCTCTCAGTTGCTATGACCTGGACGAGATCCGGGATGAGCGCCTGCACATCGGCAAGGGTGAGGCGGTCGTTGCAGAATTTGGCCGGTCCAAAGCGCGCTTTGGAATCCGGCTGCTTCAAGCCGGTCTGGATCGCCGGATACAGCAGGCTTTTGGACGCGTTGATGGTATAAGCGGAGATATCATTCCCGCCATAGACGGCGTCGCCAAAAAGGGCAAAGCCCAGATAGCCATTGGAAATCTGGATGGGATCGCTCCACACAATCACATTGGGATCGGTGGCGTTCGCGGTGAACGCGGCAAGCATCGCGTCGCGTTGCGTGCTGAAAGTGGCGGCGTCGTAGCTGCGCAGCGCGCTGGCAGCTTTGCCGCGAACCCATAAATCCGGGTCAGTGAGTCGTTGGGTGAGCAATGGCAAAGCGGTGGCGTTTTTGAGGAGTCCCAGCGTCTGGCAGGCGCCCATGCGGCCATTGGCGCTGGCGCCAGTGACCATGGCGAGCAGGGTGTTGACATCCGTGGGGGCCAGGGCGCGCGTGGCCAGTTGGATGGCGGCGTAGTTGCGCTCCACCGGATCAAACGCGCTCAACGCAGCGATCAACTGGCTGGTGGTGAAGCCGGGGCAATCCAGATTGAAGGTCGCGGCGGCAATGGCATCGGCCACCTTGGAAGAGTCGAGCGTGTTGGCGGGGATGGCGTTTTTGCCGGTGATATAGAGTTGTTGCAGCGGCAGCCCATAAGTGAGGACATAAGTGGCCGTGGGGTTCATGCTGTAATAGGCGCTTGCTCCCAGATAGGTTCCGTCGGCGGTGCTGCCCCCGCCGTATTGCTCCCCTCCATCATAGACAAACGAGCCATCGGTGCGGCGCTCCAGATCGAGGTGCCAGCGCACATTCTTCAAGTAGGCCGCCACGGCCAGCGGTCCGCCCGTGTTGGCGCCCATGGCCCCCCACAGGTAGCTGAAGCCCTGGCCGGTATGACCGTATTCGCGGCCGTTGAAACCGGCGGTGGCCATGCGCGAAAAATATTCGGTTTCCACCGTCCGGCTGGGCTGCAAGCCGAAGAGCACCGCGCACAACGGATCCTTGCCGTTGGACGCGTGGCCTTCCATGTAGGGCTCATGTTCGCCGTAAGGGATCGGCCCCTTGTTGACAAACCAGGCGAAGAAATCCGCGCCGCGCTGGATTGCCGGGTCGATTTCCGGATCAATCGCCTGACCAGCCGCCAGCAGCGCTTTCTTTCCGAGGACGATGGCGATGTTGGCGGGGAGGCCTGCCTGATTGACCGGGCCATAGGGCCCGATCGTGCCGTGCAAACTGCCGTCGGCATTCAAGAGCGATCCACCGTGGCCATAGGTGCCGTACCGGCTCTGGACCTGGGCAAGGCCGACGATGTAACTGTTGAGGCCGGCTACCACGCTGGCGTCGCCTGTGCTCAGGTAATACTCGCTGAGAAACACACCGATGTAGCCCCAGTTCCAGACAGAGAGGCCCGATGGATTGGGAGTCGTGGCCGTGAGGGCCCGGGCATAGGTCTGCAAGCGGGCCTGCACCGTGGCGTAATTGGGGTCGGCCGGCGCCACCCCACCTAACAAGGCAAGCCCATTGATGGCGCCAGCCCAGTCGTTGGTTAGATAGTTCGGGTTGGCAAGGAGCTGGCTGACCAGGGAGGCGCGGGCATTGGCCAGAATCAGCGCGGATTTCGGGCAATTGTAAGGAGCGGTGGCCGTGTAGGTTCCCATGATGGTCATCGCGATGTTCACATCGGCGGTGACACCGGCGCGCCAGCGTTTGACCCGCAGGGTGCCGGCCGCTGTATTCTCGGCATCGCCGATCGCCGCGCCAAAGGCCTTGCGGGCATCACTGGCAAAGAGCGGCACGATGCCGCTGCTGCCCGCCATCGCGCCGAGGATCACGTCGTCCACCGCCAGCACGGCGTTGCCCGGCGCGCTCGCCACGGTGACCAGGATCTGGCGGCTCGAAACGGTGATGGTGCCGTCCTGGCCGTTGCCGCCACCAATATAAATCCAACCCCGCAAGCCGGTGGCGCCGAGATTGTAGGTCTCGCTATAAAGGGGTGAGCTGTTGGTGTCGGTCTTGAGCGTGGCGATCGCGCCCGCGACCGTGAGATCGGGATTCGGTGAAAAAGCCTGCGCAAGCACCGTGAAGGCGGCTAGCAGCGCCATCACCGCATATGCGGAATACCGATGAATTGGATTTCTCATTCTGTGGGTTGTCGGGAACAGGTCAGGGAACGGGCGCGGTCAGCGCGGTTTGTGATCGGTGGGCGGGACGAGCTTGACGATGATTTCGACGGGCGTGCCGACCCCTGGGGTCGTGTCTCCGTTCACGTTCCAAATTTGGTCGTTGTCGTTGCCCTCGCGAGGATTGTTGATCAACGCCGTGGGATTCGTGACCAGGGCGGCGATATTACCCTCGGTCTGGGCAAGGAAGCTCCCTTCGTGAACCATCGAGCCATTGTAGATCCATGGGCCGCGCTCGACCGCCTTTTTGGCCGCCTCGTTGACGAGCCAATCTTCGATCAGCGCGGTCTTTTCCACGTCCTTTTCCTTCCATTTCACCGCGATGAAAACAGTGTCTCCCGTGAGCTTCGGCGCGGTGAGAAAATACCGCGCGTCAAGCTGCCCCGGTGGAGCCTCGGTGATGATCGCACCGCCCTTGGCCCCGAGCAGCAGCATGGCGACATGGATGTCGTTCGCCTCCACATCTGTCACGAGCAGGCTTTCGTGGGCGCTGCCTTTCGAGTTCACGAGCAGGTATTCGAGCAGCCCCCGCTTCATGTTCAGTTTTCCGGAGAAGGAAATGCTGAGCGCCTTTTGATCGAGCCGCACCTGGCCGACCTTGTAAATGCCGGGAGAAACCTCGTGTATCACAGGCTTGGCGGGCGGCGGCTTCGAGCCGGCATCCGATTTCGAGGTTGCAGCAAAAACAACGAGAGCAATCAGGAGTGTGTGTTTCATGCTGCTTGAGACGCCGGACCTTCCCCAGCGCCTTGACGCGTGAATCGTCCCGTTTGCCATCTGTGCCGAGCGTGGGCTAGAGCCGGCCGCCTTCGTCATGCTCGTTCCAGGCATGGAAGAGCAGATTTCAGGATCCGTGGTGTGGACTTCGGCCAACTTCATGATGGAGACGCTGAGGGAAGCAGGCGGCCGATGCAAGGTAATTGCCTACCGAAGTGATAATAGTGGAAATTTCTGTGGCCGCGCTGCGCAGGTTTGGGCCGCCCCCTCCAGGGCGCTCATTCTCTCGAGCCTCCGGGCAGCCAAGGGGTTGCCTCTCCCGCTCCAACGGAGCCGAACGAGCGCAATTAACGCATCCGGCTCCTCCACCCTTGGCGGCGTCTGGAAGACGGATTCCATGGTCCCGTGGCTTACCACGGCGCGATGAAGTTGGTGGACTCCGTCAACAGCAACGCGGGCCTGGGCTTCACCGGTGGCCTGCTGACCGGCCCCGTGAGCCTCGACGCCAATGTCACCCCCGCCAACCTGGTGACCAAACCAACGACCAACACCGACCGGAACTTTGGCATGACCCTCACCGCCGCCAGCGGACTGGTCACCGGCAACTTCATGCACACCGACACCGCCAAGACGGCATACCACGGTGTGATTCCGCAAAAAGGCAAGACGCGCGGAGCCTATGGCTGGTTCCTCTCCGCCAAGCCCGCCACCGTCGATTACACCGGCCAGGGCGGCGCGGTGATCATCCTGGCCAAGTGAGGGGCTTGCTCTCGCTGTTCAGCCCCGCCTCGCGAAATCGCCCCCAGGCCCGTCAACCCGCGCCACCCAAGGTGACGAGCACCTCGTGATTCCCCCCGTCTGATTGCATCGCCAGATGCATAGCGCCTTCGATGATGGCGCATGTGCAGCCATCCACCGAAGCCGTCACCACGCATTCCGCACAGCCGTCGGGGTTTGACACCTCGATGCGATAGTTCGTGCCCGAGGCCGGGTGACGGTAGTCGATGCCAAAGCCAGACCAGTCATCCGGAACACAGGGTTTGAGGACGAGGGTGTCACCGTTGACAAGGCTCAGCCCCAGCACCGATTCGATGGCAACGCGCCAGGCCCAGCCTGCCGAGCCGGTGTACCACGTCCAGCCGCCGCGACCAATGTGGGGGTGCGCCCCATACACGTCCGCAGCGATCACATAGGGCTCCACTTTGTAGCACTCAAGACGCGCGGCGGTACGGGTATGCCAAAGCGGGCTGAGCATGGCCAGAAGGCGTGCGGCACGGTCGCGGCGGCCCAGCTTCGCCAGGGCGGCCACCACCCAGCAGGCGGCATGGGTGTATTGGCCGCCATTTTCGCGCACACCTGCCACATAGCCTTTGATGTAGCCCGGATCTTCTGCGGTGTTCACGAATGGCGGGGTGAGCAGCCGGATGAGGCCGTCGGCCTCGCTGACGAGCCAGGCCTCCGCCGCATCCATGGCATGGGCCGCACGATCCGGCGGGGCGGCGCCGGAAATCACCGACCAGGCCTGTGCCAGCCCGTCGATCCGGCATTCGCTGGCGGAGGCCGTGCCCAGCGGCGTGCCGTCGTCATAGTAGGCACGGCGGTACCAGCCGCCATCCCAGCCCGCACCGTTGAGCGCGGCAAGCAGGGTGGCGCGGTAGGCGGCGTAGCGCCCGGCACGGGTTTCATCCCCGCGCTTCCGCGCCAGCGTGATGAAGTCCCCCAGGATCTGGTACAGGAAGAAACCCAGCCAGACACTCTCGCCACGCCCTTCGCGCCCCACGCGGTTCATCCCGTCATTCCAGTCCCCCGTTCCCATCAGCGGCAGCCCGTGCACGCCGCTGGTGAGCGAGCGGTCAAGCGCCCGGCAGCAGTGCTCATAAACGGTGGCGGAATCCCCGCTCACATCAGGTTTCAAGTAGTTCTCATCCTGGCCGGCGGCAAGTTCAGGGGCTTGCAGGAAGGTGGCCGGCTCGTCCAGCACCGAGGCGTCGCCCGTGCTTTGCACATACTGCCCCACCACCAGCGGCAGCCACAGCAGGTCGTCGGAAAAGCGGGTGCGCATCCCGCGTTCCATGGGTTCATCGTGCCACCAGTGCAGCACATCGCCCTCACGGAACTGGTGGCGGGCGTGCAGCAGGATCTGGTGGCGGGTGATGTCAGGCCACAGCAGCGAGACGTTCCCTGCGTCCTGCAACTGGTCGCGGAAGCCAAAAGCGCCGCTCGACTGGTAGAACGCGGTGCGCCCATAGATGCGGCAGGCGAGCGTTTGGTAGGCCAGCCAGCCGTTCACCATCAGATCAATCTCCGGCACCGGCGTGCGCACCCGCACACCGCTGAGCGTGTCGCGCCAGAACTCCGCCACATCCTTGAACGATTCCTCAATGGCCGCCGGCGTGCAATAGCGGGCGGCCAGTTTGTCGAGATGCAGCGTATTGATCGCCTCCCCCAAGACAAAACTGCACTCAAAGTCCTGGCCGGGCGCCAGGGTGATCAATGCCTGCTGGGCAAAACACGCATCAAACCCCTCGCCGCAAGCCCCGTTCAAAACCAGCTCGTGCATCGCCGCTGGCGAGCGTGTGCTGCCCTGAGCACCCAGAAATGACACGCGATCACAGGTCATGTGGCGGGCATCCAGCCCCTCGGCTACGAGCAACGAAAACACGATGGCGCCGGCGAAATCGCCCGCGCCGGGGTTCTCAGCGCACAGAACATCTCCCTGCCGCCAGGTCTTGATCGGACATGGCGTTTGCGGCAGCGACCCCAGCACCAGGCGTTGGTAGCCGAACACGGACAAACGCCGGGCACGGCCTGAATCATTGGCCAGCCGGATGCGCACCGTCTTGACCGGCTCGCGGCACGACACAAACACGGTGACTTCCTGCCTGAGCCCATGAGACTGTGAACTGAACCGCGACCACCCCTGGCCATGGCGTGTCTCGTACGGCACTGCCGCCGGAGCGGGCCCTGGAAGCGGTGACCAGAAGGCGCCGCTGTCTTCATCACGAAGGTAGAAGGCCTCGTCGTGGGGATCAATCACGGGGTCGTTCGACCATGGAGTGAGGCGGTTCGCCTGGCTGTTCCGGCTCCAGGTGCAACCCGCGCCGGTTTCGCTGATCAGGCACCCAAACCCTGGGTTGGCCAGCACATTGATCCAGGGCATGGGCGGCAGTTTCAAGGCATCCCCCATCCACTCCAGGCGCATGACGTACTCCGAGCCATCAGCGCTGAAGCCGCCGATGCCGTTGAAGTGCTGCAGGGGTTCTTCCTTTGCAGGCACACCGCCCATTTCGGTCGCAACTGGTTTTGCCTTGGATTTCAGGTCAGTGACATCCACCGGCTGCAGGGTCACACGCGGGAACAGGCGGGCGATGTCCCCGGCATGGCGATGGCGGGCCACCAGGTCCTCCACGCCAGCCTGATCCTTGGCTGCGCCCAGAATGAAACTCAGCTCGGCACGCCCCCCCGCCTCGATCTCCACCTTGGTGCGCAGGCTGAGGATGGGATCGAGCACATTGCCCACCGTGCCCGTGAGAGCCGCCCCGGATTGCATGGCTGCAGGCCCTTCCAGGGATCTTCCTCGTCCAATGAAGCGCAGCCTGTCCGTCTCCCGCTCAAGGACCTCCGCCCCTGCCAGAGCATGAAACAGGATCGGCCAGGATTCTCCTTCGCTGCGCGGCCGTCGTTTGGCGACCAGCCCCGAACCGTCCTGGAGGCGCTCGGTTTGCACGAACAGCTTGGAAAACGCCGGATGGCCCAAGTCCCCCAGGGGATGAGCCAGCGCCACCTCCACATAGCTGGTCAGTTCAAGGCTGCGTCGCCGGTCGCTGGTGTTGACCAGGGTGACCCTGCGCACTTCCAGGTCATCGCCGGGGCTCACCACGGCCTCCGTTTTCATTACAATACCGTAATCTTCGCGCTCGACGAGATGCCTCCCCTCTCCCGCGAACACCGAATAGCGGCCTGAAACAAACCCTGCCGGCAGCCATCCAGACGACCACACTTCGCCCAGGTCCAGGTCGCGCAGATAGATGAAAAAGCCGCGTGCATCCCCCACCGGATCCTCCGCCCAGCGGCTGAGAGCGATCCAGTCCCACTGCGACTGCCCGCCGCCTGCGGGGCTGATCCGGACCTGATACCGACCGTTGGAGAGCTGGTGCATGACCTTCAGTTAAGCACACCAAGCCCTGCCTGGGCACAAGGAATTGCACCGACAAGTGTGATTGCCACGGGAGCGGACGCCGGGCCGGTTGCAATCCCGCAAAACCGGTGTCTGTTGGCGCGCACCCTGCGTTCGCCTGCGTCTCAACCCGCCGCGACTCGACCGTGACAGGCTCTCCTTTCCCGTATTTAACCTTGACGACGAGCAGCGCCTTCGGCAGTAGTGCCAACTTGCACCCAGCGTCACTCCTGGCTGCCCATTCACCACGCATTCCTGCCAGCCCTGTTCTCCCATTTATGATCGGACTATCAACTCTTCGCCTTCCGCTCTTCCGCACGACGGCATGTGTGGTCGCCATTGCGACATTGAACATCGGCAGTGCTTATTCGCAGCTCTCCGACCGGGCGGCCGCACTAAACGCGCCGGCAGCAAAGAAGATCGTCAAGGAGATCCGCATCGAGTACAAAGGAGCTGCTTCCGTTAGCGAAGCCCGCATCCGGGCCCAGATGTCCACCCACGAGGGAGAAGCCTACAGCGATGAAAATGTGGAGCAGGACATCCGCAACCTTTACGCCACCGGCGCCATCGAGAACGTCGAGATCAAGGCGGAATCGATATCCGGCGGGATTCGCGTCATTGTCACTGTCACTGGCCGCGGATCCATTGGCGAGGTGGACTTTAAGGGCAACGCCCGCTATGAACCCAGCAAACTGCTGAAGGATATCGATCTCAAGACCGGCGAGCCGGTGGACGAAGCCAGGCTTGCCAAAGCGGCTCAGACCCTCCGGGATCGCTATGAAAAGAACGGCTACGCCGACGTGGGCGTAAGCTACCAGACGGCCCCGATGAGCACCCCGGGGTTCACCCGTGTGACCTTTGTTATCACCGAAGGCACCCGCAGCCTGGTGCGCAACATCTACTTCGAAGGCAACACCTCCATCAAGGCAGATGTCCTTCACGCGAAAATGACGCTCAAGGAAAAAGCGCTGTATCGCGTGTGGCGCGGCAAGTCCGGCCGCCTCAGCGATGATGCTCTCCACGAAGACATCAAGGCTGTCGAAGGCGTTTACCATGACGCCGGCTTTGTCTATGCAAAAGTGACCAAGACCCGCCGCGACCCCGTGGGCAAGGACTATGTGGATCTGACCTTCACAATATTCGAGGGCGCCAAGTACAACATCGACGAGGTGGTTTTGGAAGGCATCACGGTCTTCACCGTCAAGGAGCTCACGCCCGCCCTGAAGACCGCCAAGGGCTTTGCCTATTCGGGCAGCGATGTGCACGACGATGAAAAAATGGTCGGCGACTACTACGGCTCCCGTGGCTACGCCGATTCCCGCGTTGAAACCAGCGTGCTGCCTGTCGGTTCCAACAAGGTCAAGGTCGTCTATCACGTGATTGAAGGTGAGAAGTCCATGATTGGCAAAGTCAACATCTCCGGCAACTCGGTCACCAGGGACAATGTCATCCGCCGTGAACTGCCCTTCGCCCCAGGCGAGGAGCTCAATACCGTCAAGGTCGAGGCGGGCACCAACCGCCTCAAGAATCTGGGCTACTTCAGCCAGGTGGACATTCGCAACAACCCCAGCGGGCAGCCCGGCGTCAAAGACGTGGATGTCGCCGTCACCGAGCAGTCCACCGGCACGATCAATTTCGGTGCAGGTTTCAGCTCCATCGACAGCTTGGTTGGATTTGTTGACCTGACGCAGACCAATTTTGATATTGGCAACTACCCTTCGATGCGCGGAGCCGGCCAGCGCTTCCACATCGGCCTCCAGTACGGCACCCAGCGTCGTGACGCCGACATGTCCTTCACCGAGCCGTGGTTCCTCAACCAAAAGCTCGCCTTCACCACCGACTTGTTCTACCACGACCTGTATTACCTCTCCACGCTGTACAACCAGAAGAGCTACGGCATCTCCTTCAGCCTGCGCAAACCGCTGGGCGAGCACTCCTATGCCGAGATGACCTACACCCTCCAGAACGTCAGCATCGACAGCGTGTCGAACTCGGCTTCCAGCCTCATTCGCCAGGAGGCAGGCACCTTCACCGAAAGCAAGATTGACCTTGCCTGGGTCAATGACACCCGCGACAGCGTTTACATCACGCGCACCGGCCACAAGGTCACGCTCGATGGCATGGTCGTCGGCAGCTTCCTCGGGGGGCAGGTGGATGTTTATGGTCTGAAGGCCCAGGGCACCCAATACTTCTCCCTGCCTTGGGACGGAATTTTCAGCATTGACGGTGCCATCAGCACCGTGGACGGCATCGGAAGCAACCGGGTGCCGATCTTTGAGCGCCTGTTCCTGGGTGGTGCCAATGACCTGCGGGGCTTTAGTTATCGCAAAGTGGGACCGAAAGACGACACCGGC
>CAINXC010000163.1 GCA_903854655.1 uncultured Verrucomicrobiota bacterium
ACAAGGCGCTCGATGCGCTGGCCGGCCATATCAAGACCCAGGGCCGTGCCTTCAGCCTGTTCGATGCCGCCCGCCTGGTGCTTGCTGGTGAAGACCGCCATCACGTGAAGTTCGAATGCGAACCGGAACGCTTGGTGGGGCTGTTCAGCGTGCCCGGCATGGCTTTGTTCGAGACCCGTGAAGATGCGCTCAGGTATCTTTTGCGATCTCCCGAATCGATCGCCCCCTACTACAAGATGGAGGAGGTGGAACTCGAGGCGCCGAAGGGCAATTTCACTTCCGTCGGCGTGTGCGGCTTCTCCGGCGAAGTGCTCGGCCCGCCGAGCCACCACAGCTACCAAACCGCTCTGAAGCGCCTGCACAACGAGCGTTTTGGCAACATGAGCTTCGAGGATTACCGCCGCCGCGTGCGCGTGGAGACTTCCCCGGAGCTGATCGAGAAGTGGAAGGCCGAGCAGAGCAAGGGTGTCCGCTGGGTCTATGTCAAAGCCGAACCTGCGGAGGGCGAGGAACCCGTGAGTTTCAACACCCGGGCTGAAGTCGAAGCTCACTTCCGCCGCGTGCATGGAGATGAGGCGGTGATCGAAGTCCGCGAGGCCATCCTGCCCGGCACCATTCGCCGCGAGCAGCTTGCACCGAGCCTGGGACGTCTCTTCCGCCGCAACCTTGAGGAGGCCCGTAAACACCTGTTTGAGCTGTCGCAAAAGATCGCCCACGGCCTGGAGCGCCGGGGCATGAAGCTGTTCAAGCGCCGCGCGGGCAAGATGTTTGTCAGTCGCGTCAAGCCCAGGGCGGTGGATCCAGGCGTCATTTTCAGCGAGCGCATCATGGCCATCGTCGAAGCCGTGCGCCGCGAGCCCGGTATCCTGGCCTCCAAGCTTCTGGAAAAAATCGCTCCCAGCCCGGCCCAGCAGGCCCCTGCCGACGGCGAAGCCGCCGAAGCGAAACAGAAGCAGTTCACCGACGAACAGGTCGGCGTGCTGCGTGACCTGCGCTGGCTCTCGGATGAAGGCTACGTGATCGAGTACAGCGACGGCCCGGTGTTCCTTGGCGTGCAGGGCGAACCCCCGCAGCACGCCCCCGAAGCCAAGGCGGCCAAGGACAAGGATAAGGAGACCGCGCCGGCTGAATCCACGCCAGCGGTCGCCGCTGAAGCAGCCGCCCCTGCCCCGACTGAAGAACCTGCGGCAGAGGCAGAAGCCGCCGTGACCGAAGAAGCACCGGCCGAATCCAAGCCAGTGATCGCCAGCGAGCCCCCCGCTCCGGCCCCAGTGGAAGAACCTGCTGAGGCAGTGGCCGCAGAAGAAGCCGTCCCCAAGGCAACTGTCGCAGATGCAGAGGAAGCGCCAGCACCTGTCGAGGCGGTGGCAGAAGAAGAGCCCCAAGCTGCCAAACCCGCTGAGGAAGCACCTGTAGAAGCTGCCCCAGAAGAGGCCGCGAAAACACAGGCTCACTAAAGCTGTTTTCTAACCGAACAACGCCCCTGAGAGTTCGCTCTCAGGGGCGTTTTGGTTGGTTCCGACAAACTGGGCGGCAAGACTCCTGGATCAGGCGCAGACATGAAAAGGATTGGTCCCGAGGGGCATGATTCCGCAAACCGCTTTCCAAAGTCGTGACGCTTGCTAGAGACTACAGGCCTCATGGCCTCCCTCTCCGCTTTTTCGCGTCGTCACATTGGTCCTTCCGACATTGAAACGCACCAGATGGTGCAGGTCCTGGGCTGCGGCTCGCTGGATGAACTCATGAATCACGTGGTGCCGGAGGGCATCCGCGCATCGGAGCCGCTGGATCTGCCAGAGGCTTTGACGGAGGAGCAAGCGCTGGCCACCCTCAAGTCGGTAATGGGCCAGAACCGGGTGCTGCGCAGCTTCATCGGCATGGGCTATCACGACACCTTCACGCCGCCGGTGATCCAGCGGAACATCTTTGAGAACCCCGGCTGGTACACGGCCTACACCCCTTATCAGGCGGAGATCGCCCAAGGGCGGCTGGAGGCGCTGCTCAATTACCAGACGATGATCTGCGACCTCACCGGCCTGGATGTGGCAAATGCCTCCCTCCTGGATGAGGGCACCGCAGTGGCGGAAGCCATCGCCATGGCCGTGGCCCAGCACGGCGCGGCAAAGCGCGTGTTTGTCTCCGACATGTGCCACCCGCAAACGATTGACGTGGTGCAGACGCGCATGGAGCCGCTGGGCATCAAGGTGGAGGTGGGGGACGTGATGTGCTGGGACCCGGAGGAGACCAGGGATCTCGCAGCCGTGGTGGTGCAATACCCTGACACGCTCGGCATCATCCGTGACTTCAAGGACCTGGCGCCTGCGGTGCATGAGGCGGGCGCCTTGTTCATCGTCGCGGCGGACCTCCTGGCGTTGACTCTCATCACACCGCCCGGCGATTTTGGTGCGGACATCTGCGTGGGGAACAGCCAGCGCTTTGGCGTGCCGCTGGGATTTGGCGGCCCCCACGCGGCGTTCATGGCTGTGAAAGATGCCTTGAAGCGGCGCATGCCGGGGCGGCTCGTTGGGATTTCCGTGGATGCCCAGGGCCGGCCGGCCTACCGGCTTTCGCTACAAACACGCGAGCAGCACATCCGGCGCGAAAAGGCGACCAGCAACATTTGCACCGCCCAGGTGCTGCTGGCAGTGATGGCCAGCATGTACGCTGTTTACCACGGGCCGGAGGGCCTGAAGGCCATCGCACGACGCACCCAAGCGGCGGCGAGCTGGCTGGCGGATGAACTGGCGGCGGCGGGGCTTGATCTCGCCGGGGATGACTTCTTTGACACCGTCACCGTGCAGGTGGAGGACGCCGAAGCTGTGCTGGCCAAGGCACTGGAGCAAGGCATCAACCTGGGCTGTGCCGACGAGCACACGGTCATCATCGCCCTGGATGAACGGGTCACCGAGGAGGAATTGCACGCTGTGCTGGCCGCCTTTGATCTCACCCCCACCGCCCCGTTTGAGCCGGAGGCCGAGGACCTGATAGCCGAGAGCGGCCACTCCCGCACCAGTGATTTCCTGAAGAACGAGGTCTTCCACCGCTATCACAGCGAAACTGAGATGATGCGCTACCTGCATCGCCTGGAGGCGAAGGACATCGCCCTGAACCGCAGCATGATTCCGCTGGGCTCCTGCACCATGAAGCTCAATGCGGTGGCTGAGATGATGCCGGTGAGCTGGCCCGAGGTCGGCGCGATCCATCCCTTTGCCCCTGCCGACCAGTGCGAAGGCTACCGCGAGATGTTCGCCTCGCTCGAAGCCAGTCTGGCGGAGATCACAGGCTTTGCCGCCGTTTCCTTGCAGCCCAATGCCGGCTCCCAGGGCGAGCAGGCCGGGCTCCTTGCCATCCGCCGCTACCACGCCTCGCGCAACGAAGGCCATCGCGATGTGTGCCTGATCCCGGTCTCCGCGCACGGCACCAATCCCGCCAGCGCTGTCATGTCAGGTTTCAAGGTGGTGGCGGTGAAGTGCGATGATCACGGCAACATCTCCATTGATGACCTGCGCGAGCAGCTTGCGAAGCACTCCGCCAGTGTGGCCGCGCTCATGGTCACCTACCCCAGCACCCATGGCGAGTTCGAGGAGGGCATTGTCGAAATCTGCCGGCTCGTGCACAAGCATGGCGCCCAGGTGTACATGGATGGCGCCAACATGAATGCGCAGGTGGGCCTCACCTCGCCCGGCCGCATCGGCGCGGATGTCTGCCATCTGAATCTGCACAAGACCTTCTGCATTCCCCATGGCGGCGGCGGCCCGGGCGTGGGGCCGATTGGCGTGGCAGAGCACCTGGTGCCGTTCCTGCCCGGCCACATCGTTTTTGATGAGGAGCATCGCTCGGGTGCCGTGTGCAGCGCGCCCTGGGGCAGCGCGAGCATCACGGTCATCAGTTGGATGTACATCACGATGATGGGGGCGGCGGGCCTCACGGACGCCACCAAGATGGCGATCCTCAATGCCAACTACATCGCCAAACGCCTGGGCAAGTGCTTCCCGGTGCTCTTCAGCGGCAAGTCCGGCCATGTCGCCCATGAATGCATCCTGGACTTCCGGCAGTTCAAGAAGGTGACGGTCGAGGATGTGGCCAAACGCCTCATGGACTATGGCTACCACGCCCCGACGATGAGCTGGCCGGTGGGCGGCACGCTCATGATCGAGCCCACGGAAAGCGAAAGCAAAGCCGAGCTGGACCGCTTTTGCGAAGCGATGGAGGCCATCCATGCCGAAATCCTGCGGGTGGAGGACGGCACGCTCGACGCCTTGGTCAATCCCTTGAAACAGGCCCCGCACACTGCCGACGTGCTTCTCGCCCCGGACTGGCAGCGCGGCTACTCCCGCGAGGAGGCGGCCTTCCCCCTGGGCTGGGTGAAGGAGAACAAGTACTGGCCGCCGGTCGGGCGCATCGACAACGTCCAGGGGGACCGTCACCTGGTCTGCACCTGTGTGAGCGTCGAGGAAGCGAGTTCGTAGCCAGCCGAAAATATTTCGGTCATTCGAATAGTTCGCTTGCCAAAGGTATTGCGGATATTATAAATACAGTTATTATAATATCGCCATGCTGACCTCATATTTTCGGCAGTTCATCATCTCAGCGCTTCTGGGCGCCTGCGCTCTCGGTGCCCCCGCACCCGCCGGCAGCCCTGCCGCCGGGACCGGTGACACCGGCTCTCAAGGCAACGGCGCGGGCTATGGCTCGGGCGAGGGAGCCAACATCAAGGTGAACTTCCCCAACACGCCCATACGGGGCATCATTCCGGTTTATCAACAGATCACCGGCAAAAAAATGATCCTGGACGGGCAGCTTGACGGCGAAACGCTCAAGATCATGGGGCCACGCCCCATGAACAAGAAGGAGGCCGTGGCTTTCATTGAAGCCTGTCTTCTGCTGAACGGCTACGCCGTCATTGACGTGGATGATGAGACCGTAAAGATCATTCACTGGAGCGGTGGCAAAAGCCCGACCACGGCTGGCCTGCCGGTGTACACTTCGCTCAAGGATCTGCCCACGAACGAGAAGATCGTGCACTTCGTCCTGCCGCTGCAGAACATCTCTCCTGAAGAGGCCACCAAGGCGTTCTCGACCGTGATCAAGCTCGACAGCTATGGCGCCATCACCCCGGTCAACAACACCGCCAACATCATCATCACAGAAAACACCGCCACCATTCGCAGCATCTGCGAACTGGCCCAGGTGATCGACGTCCCCCCGGCTGAGATTGCCAACGAGATCATCGACTTGAAGCGCTCCGACGCTGAAAAGGTCGCGGACATCGTCAAGGAGATCTACGAGGAGAAGGAAAAGGCCGAATCCACGGTGCAGTACCGGGGCGCGCATGGTGTCAACCCCTCGGCTCCTCAAAACGTCGCCTCTCCCGTTCAGCAGGTTTCCCTGGCGCCCGGTTCCTCCACCAATGGCAGCACCAATCCCACTGCGGCGAAGGTAAAGGTCATTCCAGACCGGCGCACCAATTCGCTGCTCGTGATCGCCCGCCCGGTGGACATCACCTACATTCGCACTCTGGTGGAGAAGCTCGACCGCGAGTCCACCGACACCAACTTCCTGGAACGCAAACTCAAGTACATGCCCGTCACGGAGTTCCTGGCCGTGGCCAAGGATGCCTTGTCGAAAAACACGGACATCTCAAGCGAGAGCGGCACTTCCGGCGGCACCAGCGGAGGCACCACCAAGGGAACGCGGTCCCGGCGCACTGGAACGAGCACCAACACGCCTTCCACCGATGCCGCACAGCGCAACAACCAAGCCTATGGCAACAACAACAACACCGGGTTCGGTGGCGCCGGGGGCGGGGCCAATGGCAGCCGCTCCGGCCAGGGCGCGCCACGCAGTTCGCTGGGAGATCCCGAGCAAAGCGGTGCTCCAGAGTCCGTCGTGGTGGGCAAAACCCTGCTGATCGCTGATGCGCGCTCCAACACCCTGATCGTCAGCGGTTCACCGGAGGATGTGCAAACCATCGACAAGCTGATTGAGCGCATGGACCTCCGCCCGCAGCAAATTTATATCTCCACCATCATCGCCCAGGTGAACCTGGGGAAGACGGATGACTACGGGTTCGATTTCGTGCAGGGCCTGAATGATTTCACTCTTCAGCAGGGCCAGCTTGCGACGGCCGCCGCCGCCTCCGGAACCTCCACGACCACAGCGGCAACCTCAACTGTCGGCAGCCTTCTGGGGACGGGCACCGGTTCGACCACCACCACAAGCACCATCGGACTCCAGGCGGCGGGCACGCCCGGCCTGATGAGCTTTCCGTTGAATCACAAGTTCAACCTCTACGGCCAGATCGGCACGCTGGGCAGCTACATCCACGCATTGCAGGGGAACAACAACGTCAAGCTGCTGTCACGGCCGTGCTTCTATCTGCGCAACAACGAGAAAGCCGTGATTTCCTCCGGCCAGCGCATCGCGGTGCCGGTGAGCACGCTTTCCAATGTGGGCGCGGGCGTGGGCAACACGGCTTCTGTCAGCAGCAGCATCGACTACCGCGACGTGGTGCTGAAACTGGAGGTGATACCGCTGATCAACTCCAACGACGAGGTGACCTTGCAGATCGCGCAGGTGAACGACAGCATCACCGGCTCGCAAGCCATCGGCGGCAACCAGGTGCCAACCATTGGCACCCAGGAGCTGCAGACGACCGTGACCTTGAAAAACGGCTCGACGGTGGTGCTTGGGGGACTCATCACCGAAAACACGACCGACAACCAGGACGGGGTGCCCATCCTCCGATCCATCCCGATCATCAAAAACCTGTTCAACCGCACCCAGAAGCAGAAGACCCGGCAGGAAACCCTCATCTTCATCCAGCCCAGCATCATCAAGAGCACGGATCCACTGGACATGCCAAACACGCTTGAGGCCGGACGCTCCACGGTGTTGCAGGAAGGGCTTCAATTCGCCGATGAGCGCCCCGAGGTGCGCCGCGCCCTGCCCATGCCTCGCTAGAACCGCTCAGACCCAGCCTTCGTCATGATGCCCGCCACCGCCTCTGCCCTTGCCATCCCGGATATGGAACCGATGGCAGCCACCGTGTCCCGGCAGCCACGTCGGGCGGCCGACATTCCCTCGCTCGAAGATCCGCTCATGGCGGAGCGCTTCGTGGCTGAAGACCGCGAGGTGACGCTGCGCAACGTGCGCATCCTGTGCTGGATCGCGATGCTCCTGATGCCTTTCGCGGGGCTGCTGGACCTGTTTGCCTATCCGAAGCTGGTGCCGGTGTTCTTCCCTCTGCGTGTCTTGTCCGCCGTCCTGCTGGTGCCCGTGCTGCTTTCCACCCGCACCTGGCTGGGGGAGCGCTACTTCCGCGCCTACACCGTGATCGTGCCCATGATCCCGGCCTTCTTCATCAGCATGATGATCCGCGCGTCGGGCGATCCTTCCTCAAACTACTACGCCGGGCTCACGCTCTGCCTGGTGGCCATCGGGCTGATGTTCCACTGGACGTTCAAGGAAAGCGCCGTGGCCTTTGGCCTGGTGATCGCCTTCTATCTCAGCGCTACTGCGGGCGCCCTGCTGCACGGCATCACCCAGGATCAGATGGGCATCTTCATCAACAACTGCGTGTTCATCATCATGAACGGCGTCGTCATCCTCAGCGGCAGCTTCTACCACCATCGCATCCGTGTGCGCGAGTTCCTGGTGCGGGCGGAAGTGGAGCAGCAGCGGGAGCAGCTGGCGGACCGTAATGACGAGCTGGTCACCACCCTGACGCAGTTGCATGAAACCGAAAGCCAGTTGTTCCAGAGCGAGAAGCTGGCCTCGCTGGGCCGCATGAGCGCCGGCATCATTCACGAAATCAACAACCCGTTGAACTTCACCAACCAGGCCATCTTTGTCCTCAAGAAGAAGGGCAAGCACCTGCCGACGGAGGAAAGGGAGGCGTTCGAGCGCATTTTGACCGACATCAAGGAGGGCATCGGCAGGGTCTCGTCCATCGTCTCCGATCTGCGCAGCTTTTCCCATCCGGACAGCGGCAGCGCCTCCGAGGTGAGCCTTGCGGATGTGGTGCAGAACGCCGCCCGCCTGATGAGCAGCGAGCTCAAGGACCATGACGTGGACTTTGATGCCGAGGTGGGGGAGCCCACCGTCGTCATTGGCGACCGCAACCAGATCATCCAGGTCCTCATCAACCTCATTCAAAACGCGATCGACGCGTCCAAGGGGCGGCAGTCGCCACTCATCACCGTTCACTCCACGGAAGCTCACGGCCGCATCAGTCTGCACGTGCGGGACAACGGGTGCGGCATTCCGTCGGACAACCTGCCCAAGGTGTTTGATCCGTTTTTCACCACCAAAGAGGTGGGGGAGGGCATGGGTATGGGCTTAAGCGTAAGTTTTCGCATGATGAATCAGATGGGCGGTGGTATTGAGGTGACCAGCGAGACCGGTCAGGGAACAGAATTCACGCTATGGTTCCCAACCCCCGTCCTGCCCACCAACCATGAGTGATCCCGCCTCCCCGCAGCGTTGTGCCGTGCTTTACGTCGATGACGAGGCCAAGGCCTTGCAGTATTTCCGCGAGGCATTCGAGGACTTGTGCACCATCTACACGGCCAACAACGCCGCCGAAGGCTATGCCATCCTCATGGAAAAAGGCGCCGAGATTGGCGTCCTGATCTCGGACATGCGCATGCCGGGAGAAAGCGGTGTTGACCTTCTGGAGAAGGCGCGGC
>CAINXC010000164.1 GCA_903854655.1 uncultured Verrucomicrobiota bacterium
CGGCAATACCCCACGCCCCGCCGTGGGGCGTCTTCATCCGACCTATGAAGAACGCAACCGGAACGCAGTAGACCGCGCTAATGACGGAGTTAATCATGAATTTTTCCTGCTTGTGCGCACGCAGATAGAGGGCCTCGGCGAAGACGATCACGTTGAATACTGCGCCGAAAAATATCATTGCGAGCGGCACTGGCGGGAGCAAACGATTGGCCAGAACCACACCGTGAAACCGCACCTGGTGCGCGCTGAGCGACTGGACTACTAGCCAAACTGTAAGGAAAGCGAAGGTCGCAGCGCTGCCGGACTGAAGCAGCGTGCGCCGGAAAATCTGGTCCAGCTTGCGGTACTCCTTCAGCGCGATCAGCCTTCCAAAGGGTGCTGCCTTGGTGTTGATCCACGCGACCGCCATCGCGCTCAATGTTGTGGAGACGGTCAGGCTCATACCCATGCGTCCCGCTTCCACGGCGCCGCGTGAGTTCATCAGGACGGGCACGAAGAGCCAGCTTGTGAGGTAGCCGGCGAGCCATGAGACCGCCATCCGCCACTGGAACGGCCAGATCTCGGTACCCCAGTCGATGCGGAACGATTCTGTTCGATGCCGCCAGAGGGGCAGCAGTAACCCTCGCTTTGTAAAGATGAACCAAGCCCCGGCGATGGCCTGGCCCAGGATGAAAAATCCCGGGGCGTAGAGCCCGTGGTGGGTAAGAAACAGGCTCCATCCCAAGAGCATGCTTACTACTGACTGCCGGAAGCGCGTCCTGGCCACTTGTGGAACGTAGCCGCAGCCTTCCAGGAATGAGAACAGGGGATCGATCTGGAAGGTACAACTCGAAGCGAGTACTACGAGCAGCCAGGGCCACACATAATGCACGCCGTCGTTGCCGGGTTTTGCCGCCGCATGCCGGAAGAATAGCAGTCCCACTGGAACCAGCGTCATGGCCATCAGCCCGGCCCCGATGGTGTACCACCGCAGCGCCTTCTGCAAGACGGAGGACAACCGCGCGTGGGCCCGCTCGGGTCCGGTGATGGTTCCGTTTGCTGCGATGGCGAGATGCGCGGCCTCATGGGATGCGGTCTGCAGAATGACGACCGAAAAGCCGAGTTCAAACACAAGCTGAATCGCTACAAGCGAGTAAAACGTGTAGTAGAAGCCTTGCTCGGCGGGGGTTAGAAAGCGGGCAATCAGCGTTAGCGTGCCGATGCCCGCCAGCGAGGACCATCCTCGCGCCAGCACGGTGAACGCAATGGCGCGATCGACTCCCAGCCAGCGCGCCAGCCGGAGCAGCGGCCCCCACGGTGCCGGGACATCGCCGGCCTCTGGATTGGCATGAGGTTCGGAGGGCGTTACTTCAGAAGGCGTGAGCGGCAGCGTGCCGTCAACCTGAATTGGCGGTGTCTGAAGAGACGTTTCCAGAGATTCGGGCATACAGTGAGTTCCAGTGGCGAGCCGCTGGAGAGCGAACTCCGGCTGAGGTTAATGGTATCAGCGCCATCTCGCGGGCTGGTGGAATCAGTATGATGCGCGGCGGGGATGATGTTCATTTCCCTTGGACGGATTTTTCGTTTGCCTTATTCGCCTTCGCTTCTTCCCGGGCGGCTTTGGCTGCGGCCTTGGTGGCGCGGGCTTGTTCGGCTTTGGCTTGTCTTTCAACCTTGAGGTCCTGCTTCATCTCGTCGGTGGTTTCATTGCCGCTGTGTAGTGCGAGCCCGAAGTGAACATCGGCGTTGGTGCCGGTCACCTGGATGGGCAGCTCGAGCCCGGCGCCGTTCTTCTTCAGGAATGGATCGACGGGCTTGAGGAGGAAGGCCTTCCAGCCGGTCGTCATGTGCGAGGCGGTGGCGTCGGTGCGGACGTGGCCTTTGAACTCGAAGACCTGGCCGTCGAGGCTGTAGACGCCGTCCAATAGTACGAGCGCGCCGGGGATCTGGTAGTTGAGGCTGTGGATGGTGGTCATGCTGTTACCCAGGGTGAAGTCGGCCTTCATCTCTGACTCGACTTCGGCCATGTGATCGGTGCTGACCTGCTGCACTTCTTTGGGGCGGCCCTGGGCGCGGAGGCTCATGCCGTCGACCTTGTCCTGCGTGGCGGGGTTGGTGAAGGCTACGCTGCGGATGTCGAAGTGGCCGGCGAGCTGCAG
>CAINXC010000165.1 GCA_903854655.1 uncultured Verrucomicrobiota bacterium
CTATCAGCTGCGCACCCTGCGCCCGGATCTCGATCCCGCCCTGCATGACTGGCTGCTGGGGCTGCTGCAATCCGATCCATCCCAGCGGCCGGCCTCGGCTTCCCAAGCTTTGGCCATGCTCACGGGAAAAGCGGAACCTCTGCCGACTGGGCCGGTGCGACGAGGTCGTTCGTGGTGGCCGACGCTGTTGAGCCTGGGGTACAACATCGTCGCCATCGGGACCCTGGCCGCCTACCTGCGGTGGCTGCTGCTCGGCGGGCGTGCAGGCTGAGGAATTATTCCGCTGGAGACCCGGCGAGCGCTGGCGAAGGTTAAGTTCATGCGCTTCCTCTTGCTTGCCTCACTCTTCCTTGGCTCTGCCGCGATGGGCTCCGACATGGTCATCTTTGGCGGCACCCCCAGCGGTTTGATCGCCGCCATCAGCGCGGCGCGCGAAGGCGCAAGCGTCACCGTTATTGAGCCCACCAAGTGGATCGGAGGCATGGTCACCGGGGGCTTGGCGAAATCCGATCTGGGCAAGCCCGAAACCATCGGCGGGTACACCAAGGAGTTCTTCGAGAAAGCGGCGGAGCGCTACCAGGGCAAGTTCCTTTGGTATGCCGAGCCCCATGCGAACATGGAAGCATACCAAGCTCTGCTCGCGGAGGCGAAGGTGACCGTGATCACTGGCCGGCACCTGAAGAGCGTGGCCCGCGAAGGCGCAAGCATCGTCAGCCTCACCACCGATGATGGCGTCGTGCATGGTGCCAAGGTGTTCATCGACGCCAGTTACGAAGGCGATCTGATGGCTCGCGGCGGGGTCAGCTACATTGTGGGCCGCGAGAGCCGCGATCAGTATGGCGAGCCGCTGGCGGGATTCATGCCCATGCCTGTGCGGCCACGGACCAACGAAGTAATGGCCAGCGATTGCGCCTGCGTGGGCGGATCGGGACCGCACTACATTCACGGCACTCCTTGTGCGATCTCTGCGCGCGATGAGCAGGGCAGGCTGCTGTTCGGCATCAACGAAGCCAAAGCCGGGCCCGGCAGTGCCGACAAGCTCACCCAAAGCTACAACTTCCGCGTCATCGTCACCAAGCGTACCGACATCCGCCTGCCCTTTCCGAAGCCCGTACACTATGACGCATCGCACTACGACTTGCTGCTGCGGCTGATCCAGGCCTACCCCATGGTCAAGTTTGGCCGTCTCGTCCACCTCGGCGAGATCGCCAACGGCAAGTTCGATCTCAATGCCCAGGGCTTGTTTTCCACCGATTATCCGGGCGCGAACTTCGATTACCCGGATGGCGATGAGGCCACCCGCGCCCGCATCTGGCAGGACCATGTGGATTACGTTCAAGGCTTCCTCTGGTTCCTGGGCAATGACGCCCGCGTGCCGCAATCCCTGCGCGACGAAGTCAATCAATGGGGCCTGTGCAGCGATGAGTTTGCGGACAACGACCACTGGCCCTACGCCCTGTATGTGCGCGACGGCCGCCGCATGGTAGGGGACTACGTGATGAAGCAGCAGGACATGCAGAAGGACATCCACAAGCCGGACAGCGTTGGCATGGGCAGTTTTGTCATCGACTGCCACATCGTGCAGCGCATCGTCACGTCGGATGGCAAGGTGACCGATGAAGGCAGCTTCCAGGACGCCCCCACCAAGCCCTACCAGATCCCGTACCGCAGCCTGACCCCGAAGCCGTCTGAATGCACGAACCTGCTGGTTCCTGTATGCCTCTCCGCATCCCACATCGCCTGCTGCTCCCTTCGCATGGAACCGGTGTACATGGCCCTGGGCCAGGCCTCTGGTGTGGCCGCCGCCATGGCGGTCACGGCTGGTTCCTCGGTCCAAGCCATCGACATCGCCAAACTGCAAGCCCGCCTGCGTGAGCAAAAAGCCGTGCTCGAACTCAAGGGCGCCGTGAGTGCCAGCGACTTCAAAGGCATCGTTCAAGACGATGAAGAAGCCGTCTTCACAGGCACCTGGACCACCAGCAGCTTCGGCGACCCCATCGAAGGCAGCGCAAGGCACGACGGCAACACCGACAAAGGCCATCTCACCGCGACCTTCACCGTCAAAGTTCCAGCCGACGGCGACTACGAAGTCCGCCTCGCCTACCCCGCCTCCGCCAACCGCGCCTCAAACGTCCCCGTCACCATCAACCACGCCGACGGCTCCAAAGTCGTCACCGTGAACGAAAAGCAAGCCCCTGCGCTGGACAAGCACTTCACCAGCCTCGGCCACTACCGGTTCACTGCCGCCAAGCCCGCCGTGATCACCCTCAGCAACACCGGCACCGATGGCTTCGTGGCCGTGGACGCGGTGCAGTTGCTGGAAGTGGAGCGCTAGTGCCGCTTCACCTTCGTCTTCAGCGGCTCGACATGCGCTTGTTCGCGGTAGCTTTTCACCGCCCAGCCGAGGACGAGCAGGACGAGGATGGCGGCGAGCAGGCGGAGGGTCTGGGGGGAGGCCATGGGGAAAAGAGCTGTAGCCGCTGGCAGGGTCCGTGCAACAGACACTCCATTTGCGCGGCCCCGCTTATTCGCGATGGTCGCGGTTCCAAACAGCTCTCTCAATCCCATGCGCATCCGCTCCTTCAAAGGTCTTGTCCCGGTTCCCCAGCACGCCGCCGCCGTGGCCGCCGTGCCCTATGACGTCGTCAACCGTGAGGAGGCGGCGGCACTGGCGAAGGACCACCCGCTGAACCTGCTGCACGTGGACCGCGCGGAAATCGACCTGCCGGCGGAAGTCGATCCCTATGACGCCCAGGTGTACGCCCAGGCGGCGAAGGCGCTGAAAAAGCTCCAGGCGGACGGCGTGCTGGTGCGCGAGACCGGCCCCTGCATGTACCTGTACCGCCAGACCATCGGCCGCCACTCCCAAACCGGGCTGGTCACGACCTGCAACGTGGAAGACTACGAGAAGGACATCATCAAGAAGCATGAGAAGACCCGCCAGGACAAGGAGGACGACCGCACCCGCCTGGTCGATGCCCTGAGCGCCAACACCGGCCCTATTTTCCTGACCTACAAAGGTAATCTCGCGATCAAGGCCATCATTAGCGGCATCCAGGCTGAAGAGAAGCCCGTGCACGATTTCGAGGCCGAGGACGGGGTGCGGCACCAGGTGTGGAAAGTGAGCCGAGGGGCCTGCATTTCGCTGGAGTCGCTGTTCGCGGAGCGCGTGGACTGTGCGTACATCGCCGACGGCCATCACCGTGCGGCCAGCGCCTTCCGGGTGGGCAAGATGCGCCGTGCGGCCAATCCGCAGGCGACCGGCGAGGAGGATTTCAACTGGTTCCTGAGCGTGCTGTTCCCTGGCAATGAGCTTTGCATCCTGCCATACAACCGCGCCGTGAAGGATCTGAACGGCCTGAGCAAGGAGGAGTTCATCTCCAAGGTGGAGTCCATCTTCTCGCTGAAGTACACCACCCTCAAAGACCCGGTCAAGCCCGGCCAGTGCTGCATGTACATGAAGGGCCAGTGGCATCTCCTGGAATGGCAGCCGGAAACGGCGGCCTCGCCCATCGACCGTCTGGACGTGAGCATCCTTCAAAACAAGCTGCTGGCCCCTGTGCTGGGCATCGACGACCCGCGCACCAGCAAGCGAATCGACTTCATCGGCGGCAGCCGCGGCACGGCGGAGCTGGAGAAGCTGGTGGACAGCCTGGAGGCGGTGGTCGCCTTCAGCATGTATCCGGTGACGGTGGGCCAGTTGATGGCGATTTCCGACGCCGGGCAGATCATGCCGCCCAAGAGCACCTGGTTTGAGCCCAAGCTGCGATCCGGCCTTTTTATTCATACTTTTGGATGAAGAAATGCGGAGGGATGAGCAACTGGCGGTGAGTTTCAGGACTTGGCGCTTCTTACTTTGTACCCCGCACTTTTCGCCCCATGCCCCTCCTCCCCTTCGCTCTCCTCTATTTCGCTCTGCTGGCCTTGCTGGCGGTGGTGTCTGCCATGGAGACGGCCACGTTTGCTGCGCGTGATGCGCGGAGCACCGTGGGCCGGATGAAGGCCGGCCCGCTGAAGGGGGCCTTGCAGGCGGTGCTGGCGAATCCGTTTCATCACCTGCACCGCACCCTGCTCGTTTCGGCGGCGCTGAATCTGGCGCTCACCGCGCTGGGGTTGTACATCATCGTCGGCCACCTGGGGCGCACGGGGCTGAATCCCTGGTTGTGCGCCGGGGGGCTGTTTGTGATCACGGTGCTGCTGGGTGATGTGCTGCCGAAGTTCGTGGCGGTGCGCTCGCCCGGCGCCGTGCTTCTGCACACCACGCGCATTCTGCATCCCGTGCGCGTGATTCTTGATCCGGTGACGCTGCTGGCCGAGCGGGCGTCTGACTGGCTTCTGCTGGTGTTCATCCCGAAGGGGGTGAAAACGCGGCAGCCCATCACCCGTGATGAACTGGAGACGCTGATCGAAATGCGCGAGGAGCAGGGAGCGCTGGAATCCACCGAAGCCGCCATCATCAACGAGATCCTGGAGATCACCGAGCTCACTGTGCGCGACTGCATGGTGCCGCGCGTGGATTTGACCCTGATTGAAGGCAGTGATCCCACCGCCGACATCATTGCCCAACTGGAAAAATCGGCGACAAGGTTTGTGATCATCCATGGCGACACGCCGGACGTGGTGCTGGGCGTGATCGACCTGCACCAGTGGAAGCTCGCGGGCAGGCCAGCCTGGCCCACGGTGATCCAGGCCCCCGTGTTTGTTCCGGAAACCTTTCCGGCGCTGGACGCCCTCAACCAGCGCCTCACGAGCGCCGCGAACTGCCTCATCATCAACGACGAGTATGGCGGGCTGGAAGGCATGGTCACCCAGGAGGAGATCGTGGACTGGCTGCTTTATGACGCGGCGCCCTGGCAGGGAGATGCCAATGAGTTGCGCGAGGAATCCGGCGGCCGCTTCATCGCCGATGGCACCGCACGCGTGGACCACATTGCGGATGTGATGAACGTGAACCTGGATGCGGGCGCGATCGACACGATTGGCGGGCTGGTTTTCAACCACCTGGGCTACCTGCCCAAGCCTGGCGAGCGGGTGCGGCTTGGCGATGTGGATGTGAAAGTCAAGCGCGTGTCCCGGCGGCGCGTGCAGCAGGTGGAACTGCGCCCGGCGCTGCCCGTGAAGCCGAAGGCCAGGGAGGAGGTCGAATGATGCTTCTGCTTCTGATCGCCGGGCTGATCTTGTCCTTCATCCTTTCAGGCCTGGAGAGCGCCGTTCTTTCCGTGAGCCGGGTGCGGGTGCGCCATGCCGCCAATGAGGGCGACGCGCGGGCGGCGCGGCTGCTGCCCATGCTCAATGATCGCGAGGGGCTGCTGGGCGCCGTCACGGTGGCCAATCACATCGCCAATGTCACCGCCTTTGGCGTGATCATCTGGCGGCTGGTGAAGACCCTGGGGCCCAGCGGCTATGCCGTGGGGTTCCTGCTCGCGCTGCCCGTGTTCATCGTCGGCCTGGAGGTGCTGCCCAAGACCTTGTTCCGCCGCTACCCGTACCGGGCGCTGATGAAGCTGATGCCATTGCTGTCCTGGATCGCGATGTTCCGCTCGCCTTTCAAGGCCATGAGCTCCCTGCCCACGCTGCACGAGGAGCACGCCGATGGCGCGACAAACAACCGCCAGGACCTGAAACAGCTCTTCGCCAGCATGGCCAAGCAGCGCCTGCTCCCGGTGAGCGCGGCGCGGCTGATGAGCCGGGTGCTTGATTATCGCAGGCTCACCGCCGCCAGCGTGATGGTGCCGCTGACCAAGATTGTGGCGGTGAATCCCGACATGCCCGCCTCCATGGCGATACAGGTCGCCCGTCAGCACGGCTTCACCGCCCTGCCGGTGCTTTCCGAAAGGGGCACCTTTGACGGCATCATTGACCTGACGACCCTGCCACCAAACTTGCCTGCCGACCGCATGGTGAGGCAGCACATGCGACCGGTGGACGAGGTGGACAGCGCCCTGCCCGCCCTGGCCGTTTTGCAACTGCTGCGCCGCCGCAACCGCAGCCTCGCGCTGGTGATGGATGCCGGCCGCAAGCAGGCCGTGGGCTTGGTGACCGAAGAAGATCTGGTGGGCCCGCTGCTGGCGGCGGGCGCGGGGCGGTGAGGGGAGCAATGACCATATGAACCTCCTTTTTCACACCTTGATCGGCGCGGGAATCGGGCATGTCGCCGCCTCTCACATCAGGGAGTTTCAAAATGAAGTGGCTCAGCGCCCGAATGGGTGGGTATTGGGATTGGCAGCAGCGGTCTCATTGGTTTCCCACGGCGTGTTGGACGGTCTTAAGCATGGGTATCCGCTCTCTTCCTTGGTGGACATGATCACCTCAACCGCTCTCGCCGTGGCTTGGTGCCTGATGGTGCGCAGACGCTTCGTCGCCTTGTTCGCCGCCGTGTTTTTCGCGAGCTTCCTGCCGGACCTGATTGACCAGGGACCGGGCTTGTTGAAATCGGTTGCGGGCATCAATCTCCACCTTTCAGGATGGACACCCGTGTTCCCGTGGCATTGGCCTGACGGATCCGGTTCGATGTATCCGAACGCAAGCATGGTGGCTGAGCGGTTTCGAATCCTTGATCTCGGTAGAAACCGGGCGATATCCGCCGTCAACCACGCCATTGTCGTGCTGGTAGCCGCTGCCTGTATAGCATCGAATCTTTCCGCCTTCCGATGGTTTTCGGGCCGCGCGCCGCTGAAAAGGCCGCCGACCGCATGGTGAGGCAGCCATGTGACCAGTGGACGAGGTGGACAGCGCCCCGCTGGCCCTGGCCGTGCTGCAACTACAGCCTCGCGCTGGTGATGGATGCCGGCCGCAAGCAGGCCGTGGGCTTGGTGACCGAAGAAGATCTGGTGGGCCCGCTGCTGGCGGCGGGCGCGGGGCGGTGAGGGGAGAATTGAGTTGGAGTGGCTGAAGCTAGCCTCACTTTGGTGGGGTTTTCATTGATGACACCTACCCGCTGATATTTCCCAGTCCGCTACAGTTGCCCCATGCCGATAAACTGCTAAATCTCCAGGCAACAGCCATGCGCTCACTCTTTTTTTGGTTGATTCTTCTGGTCGCCGCTTGCGATGCGACCTTTGGGCGCGAATGGAAGTGCGTCGATGGCAAACGCACTTTTGAGGGGCAGCTCGTCGAATACCGGCCACCCATGGTGACGGTGGCTCAAGAGCGTGGCGGGCGAATCACCTTTGAGGACAGCCTGCTGAGCCCTGAGGACAAACGGTACTGTGTTCTGGCCAAACGCGTGCTGGCCAAATCTTACGCGAGCATTCCCTTCAGAGTCATTCAAGTCATGGAGCATGGTTGCATTGGCCAGGAGCTGGCGGCGGGCAATCCCCTGTTCTCGCACGAGACCATGATGATTTGGGCAGATCACAGGTACTCGGTTGCCACAGGCCGCTCGTATCAGTATGACATCTTCTGGGCCGGGTCCTACAGCTATACAACGCCAGAGGGCCGGCAGAAGAACATTCGCAGCTTTGCGTTGAGCTTGGATCAGGCTGTCACCATCTCGGAGGAGAGGCTTTCTTCGTCTGGCGCTGGCGCTCAGAATGGGGGGGTGCCGCAGCCGAGGCAGGCGATTCGCGGGTGCAGCGGCACAGGGTTTGCCATCACAAGCTTGGGCCATCTTGTTACCAACGCCCACGTCATCGATGGTGCCAGGAAAATCACTGTGAGCGCTCAAGGCGGACTGATTGAAGCCAGAGTTGTGACTGTTGACCAGCCCAACGATCTGGCAATCCTGAAAATGGAGGGGCGCACAGTCCCGCTCAAACTGGGAGTGGATGAAGTCGTCAAACTGGGGGACGAGATCTCTGTTGGCGGTTTCCCAAACCCTGAGATGCAAGGCACAAGCCTCAAACTCACGCGCGGAGTCATCAGCGGAATGCTGGGACTTCAGGATGACGTCCATCATTACCAGATTGATGCCAGCATACAGCCTGGGAACTCTGGCGGGCCGCTCCTCAACAGCCGGAGCGCTGTTGTAGGCGTGGTCGATTCGAGCATCAAAATCATTGCGGTTGCGAAGGCCACCGGCTCGTTGCCGCAGAATGTGAACTACGCGATCAAAATTGAGTATTTGGCGCCCCTCATCCGCAGTGTGGCAGGGCTGTCAGAGCAGGTCGCCAGAGAAACCTATGCCACGGGTTTGAGCGTTGCCGAAAACCTCCAACATTCCACCTACCTTATCAAGTGCGAGCTTGATTCCAAATAGCAAAATTGGGCTCAACATCAAGGCCTTGGCTACAATGCTGAGCGGTGAGAGTCTGTTCTGAACGGGCGAGTCTTTGGGAGCAAACGTGGGTTTGCCCCAGAAGATCACGTAAAATGCTGGTTCCCCGCCGCCAAGTGCGGCTGGTACTGCTTCAGGCGCAGGGCCACGCGGTCGCGGATGCTGCGTTCGCCGATGCCGTCGTGCTTGGTGGCGACAAGGGCGGTGAGCAGGCGCAGGGTGGTCTTGACGTCGTCGAGCATCACGTACTCGGGGGCGAGTTCGCTCTTGGTGTCGTTGATGTTGTGGTAGTTGCCCAGCGGCACGGAGATGCCGGCGCTGCGGTGGCCGAGGGCCTGCAGGGCGGTGGACTCGCAGGCACCCGCATCAAGCAGGCAGCGCTGAACACGAATGCCCTGCTCGGAAGCGGTGCGCATGAGCACGGAAACGGCTTCAGAATCGAACACGGAAAGACGGTCGCCCACGCGGACGATAGGGCCGTCGCCGATTTCCGCGCCGTTGACCGGGCGGCTGGTTTCGACGGAGAGGAACACACTGCCTTCCGAGAAGGGCCAGTGGTTGCCCAGGTGCCAGGCGCCGAGCCAGCCCACTTCTTCAGCGCGGGTGAAGGCGGCGTGCACGGTGGTTTCGAGGTTTAGCCGGGCAAGCTCCCAAAAGGTGGAGATGATCAGGGCGCAGCCGATCAGGTCATCACAAGCCGGGGCCTCGACGCGGCCCTCCTTGATGGTGACCGGAAAGTTCCAGGAAGCGAACTGGCCGCCCTTCACGGGCTTGCGCAGCCCGCGCCGGATGCCGTCCTGCACGGGGCCCACGGGCACGCCGCCCAGGAACTCCCAGGCGTCGTCCTTGCCTTTGGCCTCAGTGTTGGGCACAAACGCGGGGTGGTCCATGTGCGCGGCAAGCACCCAGGTGGGCAGGCTCTTGCGCTTGCCGAACTTGTAGGTGGCGAGGAGGTTGCCAAACGCATCGTGTTTGAGTTTTACATTGGGACAGTCAGCGAGCAGGGCCTCAATCTCGCGGCGAACATGGTACTCATGAAACGGAGCGGTGGGTTGCTTCAAAATCCTCTTGAGAATTGCGGTCAGCGTGGGAACAGCCATGCCCTACTGTAGCTCGATTTTCCAAGACTCAAATGACCAACATCAAGAAGCTTCGTTATTTCATCGAGACCTGTGCTTTGAAATCGATGGCCTGGCTTCTGCCCCGGATGCCTCGTCACCTGCTGATGGTGCTGGCGAGGGCGGTGGGCACGCTTGCCTATTTGGTGGACTACCGCGGACGTGGCACCGCCCTGGAAAACCTGCGGGTGGCCTTCAAGGGCAAATACGGATGGTGGCAGCGCCACCAGATCACCCGGCGCGCCTACCAAAACTTTGCGCGCACCTACATCGATCTTTTCTGGGCCGCCTCGGTGACCCGCGACAACTGGATGCAGCACTCCCACCTCGACCAGAGCGCGCGCGACATGCATGCGGTCTCGCGCAACCGCGGCATCGTGTGGGTGGGGCCGCACTTCGGCAACTTCGAGTTCATGGCCCTGATCTGGGGCTACATGGATGTGCGCTTCACCGTCATTGCGCAGGATTTCAAGAACACGGGGCTCACGGACATTTTCAAGCGGGCGCGCGAGGTTTCGGGCCACACCGTGATACCTCAGCAGTCGGCGATGCTGCGGATGGTGAAAGCGCTGTCGCGCGGGGGCAACGTGGCCATTCTGACGGATTTGAACGTGAAGCCGCACCGGGCCGCCGTCATCATCGAGTGCTTTGGATTGAAAACCTGCGTGACCACGATCCACGTGCTGCTGGCCCAGCGCCTGGGGCTGCCGCTGGCCCCCACGCTGTGCGTGCCGAACGAGGACGGCACCTACGACATGAAGGTGGGCGCGCTTATCGAGCCCAAACCGGAGGATTCGCCCCAGGCCATCGCCCAGCAGTGCTGGGATTGTTTCGAGCCGGAAATACGCGCCCGCCCGGAACTCTGGATGTGGATGTACAAGCACTGGCGTTTCCTGCCCGGCGACGGGACCGATGACCAGTATCCCGATTACGCGAACGGTGAGGACAAGAGGTTTGCGAAGATGGTGGCCGGGAAGAAGCTGTGAGGATTTACCGGCCGCCACTCCAAAGGCGGCAGTCCGCTCACGTGAAGCCGTCCTTCCCAAAGACGCCAAAAGCCAGCAGGCTTGCACCTGCTGGCTTTGCTAAAGCTTGGGGGGATTGAGGGAAGGGCAGCTCGGCTTATTGCTCGCTGTTTTCCTCGACATAACGGACCACGTCACCCACGGACTGAAGCTTTTCAGCCTCTTCGTCAGGGACGTCAATGCCGAACTCTTCTTCGAACGCCATGACGAGTTCGACGGTATCAAGGGAGTCGGCTCCAAGATCTTCAATAAACTTGGCTTCGGGGGTGACCTGCTCTGGATTGACTCCGAGCTGCTCGACGATGATGTCCCGGACTTTGTCAGCGATGTTTTCTGCCATATTTGCTAGGGTGATTGCGGCGGGAGTGTTAGCGGCTCGTTTCTGAATGGCAAGCCGAATTTGCGCGTTTTTCAAGCAACGAAATGCACATGCGGAGTCAGGCCTTCAAATCTGATTCGGCTACGGTTCCAGCCGCCTCTGGATCGGGGGCCTTGTCGATGAGTTCACCTTTGAAATTTAGCAGCAGGCGTTCGAGCACTTTTCCGGCGCCATCGAACTTCAGATCATCGATGGTGGCCTTTTTTCCCGGGCCCTGGCCGCCCTCGCGATAGTACACGGACGCGAGGCCCTTGACGGCCCAGTTGCGCTTGTCCACCCGGAAGGCGTCCGCGTAGGCCACGTGCCTGCCCTGCGGTGTGACGAGGTGGTCCGGATAGCCCGTCAGTTTCCGGTTGCGGTTGAACAGCACGTTCAAGCAGGTGATCAAGGCGGCGAGGGCCATGGCACCACCCCAGTAGTACTGCTGCTCGATTTCTCCCGTTGTGCGCCTTTTGGGTTTTTCCGGCCAGCCCCTCTCGGCGGCATAGGTCGCCCATTTCACCGGTTCCCCATCCTCCTTCACCGGCAGGTCCCTGGTTTTCGCATTATTTGTCCACTCATTCAGTTGCCCTGCGGCTTTGGCCTTGTCGTAGGCTTCGAGAACATCATGTTCGAACCAGTCCTTTTTGTCCGCCATGGCATTTTCCTGCGGCCAGGAGTGCATGCCGTCCTTGAAGAACAGTGCGGCGAAGACGAGGAACATCGTCGCCAGCAAGGTCATGCGGCGGTAGAACCACGGAGTGACTCGACATTCGATCACGCTGTCGTCTTGAGTTTCGGATGATTGCATTTGCTTACTGAAACCAGGATTTGAGCCTTGAGGCAATCACTGTTTTTCATGTGCGTGCAGCTTATAGAAGGCGGCACGGATCTCCTCAAGGGTGCCGATCGCCAGCACGGTTTCGTACTCAAAGACCAGACCCGGCCTCAGCGCAAAGCTCTGCACTGGCGCGATGTAGGAGACATTGCCGATGCCTGCGTCCCGCACCCGGTAGGTCGTGGCGTAGTCGGTGTGCGGAAAGTAAAGGCCGATGCCCTCGTCATGGCCGTCCACCCAGGCCGCCCACGGTTCACTGAACTTGACGGTTTCATTTGGGAAGCCCGGCTGCCGGCGCGTGAGCGGCGCCCTGCTCCAGGGTTGCTCGCCCTTGTCGCAGAACACCAGCGTATCGTAACGCTGCATCACGAACATGGCGGGCAGTTCCTGGGATCTGGCCTGGTGCTCGACGGTCCCGCTGCAGGTCATGCGAAATTTCAGGCGTGCCAGCCCACCATCAAGCGACAGCCATTCCTCCATGATCATGTCGGGCACATCCTTGCCGCTGGCCCACTGGCGCGGTTTGGTCTTCACATAGAGGGTGTTCGCCTCTTCCTTGTGGTCCAGGATCGTGGCCGGCACGCCCTTCCAGCTCCCCCCTTGCACCGGATTGTAGCGCCACGGCTTGCCGTTCCAGTCGGAGCCGTCCACGTCGCCATAGTACGACTGCTGAACGTAGCGCCCGTGGTCGAAGGCATTGAGCAAATTGTCCGGCGTGTGCGAATGCGAAAACCAGCCGATGGATCCACCGGCATCCATGTTCACGCCCAGCCGCACCTGGCCGTTGTCGAGAAAGGTCCAGTGTTCCTGGGCCAGGGTCGTGTGCGCGACAAGGAGCGCAAGAACAAACAGGCACCCGCGAATGGCGGCGCGGGGGGCTGCCGGCATGTGGTGTCGTTTTCTTTCCCTGGTCATTGTCTTGTGATCGTCTCGTGCAGGTTCAAGACAAGCCGCGCGATGTCGGTCCATGCGGCCAGATCGGCCTTGTCCAGGCCGTCAGGCGGCGGTGACTGGCCGTTTTTCATGAACTCTGCGGCGGCGGCGGGATCGGCCTGGAATTCCGCCAGGTGCCTGTCATACAGGGCTCGCGCGGTCTTGAGCTCATTGGGACGCGGGGCGCGGCTGACGGCCTGCTTCCAGGCCCAGGTGAGGCGGGCTTGCGGGTCGGGGCCGCCCTGCCTGACGATGCGCGCCGCGAAGGCCCTGGCGGCCTCGACATAGGTGGGGTCGTTCAAAAGCACCAGCGCCTGCTGCGGAATGTTGGAGCGGTTGCGTTCCGCGCAGCACTCCTCGCGGCTGGGCGCATCGAAGGCGACCATGCTGGGATGCAGGAAGCTGCGCTGCCACCAGGTGTAAAGGCCGCGCCGGTACTGCTCCGCGTTCATGTCGGCCTGCCAGATGCGGGGAGGGAAGTTCAAGTTTTCCCAGTAGCCCTCGGGCTGGTAGGGCCTCACGCTGGGACCGCCGATCTGGGGATTGAGCAGGCCGGCGATGGACAAGGCGTTGTCGCGCACCAGTTCCGCATCCATCCGGAAGCGACTTTGGCGGGCCAGTTCGCGATTGTAAGGATCGCGGTTTTGCAGCTCCTTTGAGGCCAGGGAGGTCTGCTGGTAGGTCTTGCTGCTGACGATCAGGCCCACCATGTGCTTTACGTCCCAGCCGCTGTCCATGAACTCGCAGGCCAGCCAGTCGAGCAGTTCCTGATTTGGGGGCGGCTCGCCCTGCATGCCCAGATCATCAAGCACCTTGCTCAGGCCCGTGCCGAAGAACTGCTTCCACAGCCGGTTCACAAACACACGCGCCGTGAGAGGGTTGTCCCGAGCCACGATCCACTTTGCCAGATCAAGCCGGGTGAGGTCCGATTCTCCCTTTTTCGGCCCTGGAAGGAAGGCGGGCAGCGAGGCTTTCACCAGCGGGCCGGATTCGTCCATCCAGTTGCCCCGGGGAAGGATGCGCACCGTGCGCTTGTTCGCATCGCTGATGGAAACCAAGCACTTGGGCAGCGGGTTGTAGAAGGCGTCGCGGGCCTGCTGAGCCTTGGCGACAGCATCGCGCTCGCTCTTGAACAGTGGGGTCACCTTGTCGGCGAAGTAACTTGCGATGGCGGTCTTCTCCTTCGGATTGCGCACCTTGGTTTCTTTCTTCAGGGCGGCGGCGGCAATTTTGTCAGCCTTCGGGTCCTTCTCCAGGGCCGTGAGCAAAGACTTGTCGTTCGTCAGCCTCTCCTCCCACTCCTTTTGCGCCTGGTCGATTTTGGGCTGCACCGCCTTCAAGTTCTTTTGCGCCGCTGCCAGGGCTGAATCCAGGCTTTTCAACCGCGCCTCCTGCTCGGGTGTGACGACCAGCATGCCATCCTCGCGCCTGCCGATGATGCCCTCTTTGATATCGGCAAAGAAAGCACCCATCGAATAGAAGTCGCGCTGGGAGGCCGGATCGAACTTGTGATCGTGGCACTGGCAGCAGCCCAGCGTCTGTGCCAGCCACACCGTGCCCACCGCCCGCACCCGGTCCGCGAGCATGCGCTGCTCATAATCCTTCGCCTGCGCCCCGCCTTCTTCCGTGCTCAAAATCAGGCGGTTGAAGGCCGAGGCGACCTTCGTGTCCTGCGTGGCATCCGGCAGCAGATCGCCCGCGAGCTGCTCCACGCTGAAGCGGTCGAAACGCTTGTTGTCGTTGAAGCTCTTGATGACCCAGTCGCGGTAGGGATAAACATTGCGCGGGGTGTCGCTGTGGTAGCCGATGGTGTCCGCATAGCGCACGACGTCGAGCCAGCCGATGGCCATGCGCTCGCCATAGTGGGGCGAGGCTAGAAGCCGCTCCACCAGACGGGCATAGGCCAGGGATGGCTCTTTAGCGCAGTCGGCTACGAAAGCATCCACCTCCTCTATCGTTGGGGGCAATCCAATCACATCGAAGGAGAGGCGGCGGATCAGAGTCACCGGATCCGCAGTGGGCGAAGGTTTCAAGCCAAGCCTGGCGAGGCGCGCCCCCACCAGCGCATCAACGGGGTTGGTCGAGGGGCCGCTGATCGCTGCCTTGACGGGCGCGATGTAAGCCCAATGTGGCTGGTATTCCGCACCTTCGGCGATCCAGCGCTTGAGGATGTCCTTCTGTTGTGCCGTCAGCACCTTGTGGGAGTCGGGCGGCGGCATCAGGTCGTCCTCGTCCTTGGTGAACAGCCGGTCCACCAGGGCGCTCTTCTCCGGTTTGCCTGGCACGAAGGCCTTCTCCTTGATTGCGCTTTCGCGGATGTCCAGCCGCAGATCGGCCTTGCGATGGTTCTTGTCCGGTCCGTGGCAGACGAAGCAGTTTTCGGACAGGATCGGGCGCACATCGCGATTGAACTGCACGGGCTGTCCCGCAGCGGCCGTGGCAATGGCAAGAAAAGCGAGGTGAATGCGATGAAACATGAGAGGTGGAGAATACGGCGCGGGACCTTGGGCCTAGCAACAAAGAAGACCTCGGGGCACCGGATTTGTTGCAAGCCCGTCCATCATCATCCCGTCACTACCGTTCTGATGACTCGAA
>CAINXC010000166.1 GCA_903854655.1 uncultured Verrucomicrobiota bacterium
CCACCGTCTGGGCCTGGAACTGCCCACGCTCCCAAAACTGATCCAGAATGTAGTGGAGAAAAGCGGCCTCTAACCGCTCCAAACCCTTGATCTACCAACAGGCGGCCTCCGTAACTGACGAACTTGGGCTAGAGCTGCCGGCGGGATGGCGGCTGAAGTCAGACATATCCAAGCGCGTGGGCACCTGGCCCATGCGGGCGATGGCTTTCGGCGGCATGATCATGGAAGACCTCGACGACGCCTCCCGCTTGAGCGCCGGCCTGACGAATGACAGCATGGCCCTGCGCATCAAGTACGTGGGAGATTTCGGTCCGCATGGGGCGGCGAAGAAAGAGGGGTTCAAGGCGAACGACATTCTTGTCCAGGTGGGCGAGATGAAGGGGCGAACCACGGAGAGCGCCCTCATCGGCGAACTTTTGCTGCACCACCTGCCCGGCGAAAAACTGCCCTCCACCGTGGTGCGCGGCACCGCGCGGGTCGATCTGAAGCTGCCCCAGCAGTAGCACCTGCTGCCGGCTGGTCGTTGAAAAGTGTCTCACTTGATCCCGATGATCATCGAGTCGGGTCCGATGAGATGCTCCACACAGCAGCCCTTGAAGCCCGCCTCGCGCATCCAGCCGATGCAGTCGGCGCCGGTGTAATCGAAGCCGCCGGGGGTTTCGATGAGCATGTTCAGGCTCATCATGAGGCCGAAGGCGTTCTGCGAGCGATCGTCATCAATGATCGCATCATAGATCACCACCGCGCCGCCCGGAGGCAGCGCGGCATGGGCCTTGCGCAGCAGCATCTGCTTGGCTTCCAAGTCCCAGTCGTGCAGGATGTGGCCGAAAAGCAGCACATCGGCCCTGGGCAGGTCATCGGTAAAGAAGCTGCCGCCCTGGAAGGTCACCCGGCCGGAAAGGCCGTGGGTGGCGATGTAGTCGTCGAAGATGGGGCCCACCTCCGGCAGGTCGAAGCCGATGCCGCGCAGATGCGGATGGGCCAGCGTGATCTGGGAGACGAGATCGCCCTGGGCCGTGCCGATGTCGGCGCAGGTCTGGTAGTCCGCCCAGGGGAACTTCTGGGCGATGGCCATGTTCGCCCCCCGGCTGACACCTGACATGGCGCGCAGAAACTCACGCAGCTTGGCGGGATCGGCATAGAGCGCCACGAAGGGGTCCAGGCCGTTCTTTGATTCGTTCTGCGGCTCGCCCGTGCGCAGGGCGGTGGTGAGGCCGCCCCAGAAGGGGTAGAGCCGGTGGTTGGACATCTCCAGGATACCGCCCATGTAGGAGGGTTTGGCTTTGTCGAGGAAGGTGGCGGTCTCAGGTGTGTTCTGATACACGCCATCAACACGCCGGAGGAAGCCAAGCGCCACCAGCGCATCCAGGAAATCGCGCGCCCCGCGCGGATGCAGGCCCAGGCGCCCTTGCAGCGTGGCGAGGTCGCCGGGGTGCTTCGCCAGTTCAGTGAAAAGTTCCATTTCCACGGCGCTGAGCAGCGTCTTCGACGCCCAGAAGGCCATGCCAGTTTGCAGAATGCGCTCGGGGGAGAGGTCCATTGGTGACTCTAACGCGACCATGAATGAAGACAAGCGCCGCGCGCCCATGATCTCAATGAGCCGCCGGGGCAGGCAGTTCCACCACCTGCTTCTGCGCCAGGAGGCGTTCCTTGAGCAACGGATAGTTGAGGTCCTGGACGGGCAGCGAGCTCTTCGCTGCCATCGCTGCAGCAACGCCCGCGCTGTGGCCGATCACCATCCAGGTGGGCTCCACGCGGATGGAGCAGTAGGCCACGTGAGAGGCGGACAGCGCCACGGGCACCAGAAGGTTTGAGCACTCGCTCTGCTTTGGTGTAATGCAGCGATAGGGCACTTGATAGATGCTCCCGTGCCTCGTGCCTTTAACGTGGGTGGGAAAGATGGTGCCCTCGTTGATCACCTCCTTGTCGCCGCGCGCGATACGCTGGCAATCGTGCGAATCGATGGGGAAGGAGGCAATGGCAATGGCATCGGCCTTGCTCAGGCGTGACTGGACATCAGTCTGTGTCATGATCAAGCAGCCCTTCATGCGCCGTCCCTCGCGAACATAGAGCTGCGGCGACCAGTGGCCGGAGGAAGGGAACTCATCCTTGCACAGCCCGTATTTGCCCAGGGATTCACGCAGGGCTTGCGGCACCGCTGCGTCAGTGGTGAGGAAATGGTACAGCTCCAGCGTGTACTGTTTGTGCTCCTCCCACAGGCGGGCGCGCTCCGCCTGGGCGGCTTCGCACCAGGCATTGCCACCGCCGATGATGCCCATCGAGAACTGCTTGGCGATGCCATTGTTGGCGTCCGCCTTGCTGCCAGGCAGCGGATAGAGATCCCACAGCAACGGTGCCTTGGGATCGCTGGCGAAGTAGCGGCGCATGACCTCGAACCTTGCTGGATCATAGTGCGTCGGCTCGGGAAACGGCACGCGGTTGGCCTCCTCTGCCGTAACACAAAGCCGGAAGCTGTAGGTCATCACCCGGCGGTCGCCCTCGTCTTCCGGGCCTGCATCCGCTCCTGTGAGCAGGGGCAGCGGCGAGCCTTTGGCATCCAGTCCGGAGATGGACATGGGCTTTTTGGGAAACTGCCTGCCCGCCAGCGACTCGCCAAATTCCTGGCGGCTCTCGCGACCAATGGTCCAGCTCACACCGGCAGCCGCCATCAGGTCGCCTTCATGAGTGGCGTCAACGAAGGTCTTGGCAATGAACGTGTCGCCCTTGGTCGTGGAGATGGACTTGATGCCTGCGCTCTGCTTTTTGATGGTGTTTACCGGTTCGTTTGCAAAGATCCGCACCCCGGCCTCCTTGAGCAGGTCCGCCGTCACCTTGGCTGCCACGTGGGGCTCATAAGTCCAGGGCTTGCTGTCCTTCTCGCTCACGGTGTAGGTCAGCTTGACGCCGTGCGAAACGTAGTCCGCCTCGATGCGCTGGTGGAACTCCTCGAACAGACCGCGCAGCAGGCTGCGGTCCTCCTGATTGGAATCGCTGAAGCAAAGGCCGCCAGTGTTGACCCCACCAATATGCGCGGTGGGTTCCACCAGGACCACTGTAACGCCTTCACGCGCCGCCGCCACCGCCGCGCAGACGCCTGCGGGTGTGGCTCCATACACCAGAACGTCGGCTGATACCTCCTCGCTGCGCAGGGTGGTGGATGACAGGGAGAGACCGAGGATGAAAAATGGCAAGCAAAGGCGCCTCATGCGTGCCACTGAGGCGTTGCGACCGGGCTTTTGGACAGGGAATCTCAATTCGCGACCAAATACGGAATGGTGAGCGGTCCTTGCGGCAGCACCGCAATGCGCGTGTCCGGTTTCAAGCGTTTGCGCACGGTGGCAGCGATGTCAGGGCAGGGGACGAGGTGCGCGGCCTTGATGGTGGCGTCGTCGAGCAAACTGTGAACCTGGATCTCTGCCCGACGCTGGATGAGCGCCTGGATCTGGCCCTGCCACTGCTCAGGCCAGGCGAAGCCGGGCTCGGAGAGCTTCGCCAGAAGCGATTCGCCATCGCCAACACTGCGCAGCAGGCGGTCATGCGGGCTGCCGGCGGGCAGGCCCTCGCAGCATTCGGCGGCGATGATCACGAGCCCGCCGTCGCGCACGATCAGCTCGGCCGCGCGCATGCCTTTCACGGCTTGATAGAGATTCATGTCCAGCGGATAGCCGCTGTTGGTTGTGATCACGATGTCGAACAGCCCGGACACCGGCTGCATGGCGACGGCGCGCACGAACTCTGTTCCGGCGCGATGCGCGGCGACGAGTTCACCGGCGAAGATGCCGGTGATTTCGCGATGCTCGTTGAGCGCGACATTGAGCAAAAAGCTGGGCCCCACGCGCAGGGCGATGTCGCG
>CAINXC010000167.1 GCA_903854655.1 uncultured Verrucomicrobiota bacterium
ACTGGTTTGTCTGTACCATCGCCGCCATTATGGCCGTCGGTGCAGTCGAACCGGACAATGCTGCCGCGCTGAATTTCACTCTGCCAGTAACAGCCGCCAGCAGTGTGCTCCCGGTGCCGGAACCCAGTCGCGCTTTCTTGCTGTTTGCAGGTATCATCGCCATGGCTTTCACCTATCGTAGTGCATGGCTGAGTTGGCAGCGCAGTTCGGAGCCTAAAACATGACCATCTCTTGGAGCGAGTTGTTTTGATTCGACTCACTCGATGCCGCGACTAGCTTCGATGGCATGAAAGTCCTGGCCGCCATTGTTCTGCTCGCCCACCCGGTGCTGTTCGCCACAGATGCCGCCTTCCCAAAACACGCCATCGCGACGGTCCACCCACTGGCAACGCAGGCGGGCCAGCAGGCATTTGAAAAGGGTGGCAACGCCATCGACGCCGCCATAGCTGCAGGATTGACCCTTGGCGTGGTCGATGGACACAATTCTGGCATCGGCGGCGGCTGCTTTTTGGTCATTCACGCGGCTGACGGTACGGTCACCTGCATTGATGGCCGTGAAACTGCCCCCGCCAGGGCGCAGCGCGACATGTATGTGATCCAAGGCAAGCTTGACATCGAGGCCAGCAAGACCGGCGCGCTTGCCTCCGGGGTTCCCGGCTATCTGAAAGCCTGCGCCGCCGCCCAAAAAAAACACGGCAAACTCAAGCTGGCTGACGTGCTTCTCCCTGCCGCCTTGATTGCTGAAAAAGGCTTTCCAATTGATGAAGTTTATGCGCGCAAACTCACGGCCACAGCTGACAAACTTGCGAAATTCCCGTCCTCAGCCGCCATATTCCTCAAAGATGGCAAGCCGCTTCAGAAAGGCCAGACGCTCGTTCAAAGCGATCTCGCAGCCACTTACCGAGCTGTAGCGAACAACGGGATTGATTGGTTCTATGGCGGTGAATTCGCCCAAAAGACGGCCCATTGGATGAGCGCCAACGGCGGCATCCTGACGACCCAGGATTTTGTGAGTTATCAGGCACCCGAGCGGGAGGCGATCCGTTCAAAATATCGCGGCTACGATCTCATCACCATGCCACCGCCGAGTTCGGGCGGAGTTCACGTCGCACAAATCCTCAACATCCTCGAACACTTCCCCATCCGCCACCTCCGCGCCAGCAGCCGAATCCACGTCATCACCGAAGCAATGAAACTGGCGTTCGCCGACCGTGCCTACTGGCTGGGCGATCCTGATTTCGCGCCCGTGCCACGGGGGCTGGTCGATCCCGCGTACGCCGCCGAGCTGGCGGAGAGGATTGATCTGGATCACGCCACCGCCGTTCCTTCGCATCACATGCCGCCGCATTGGGAGGGGGATGTTTTCGGCAAGCACACCACCTTCCTCTGTACTGCCGACGCCGAGGGCAATTGGGTGGCGCTGAATCAGACGATCAACACCGCCTTCGGCAGCAAGGTCGTCGTTCCCGGCACGGGCGTGCTGCTCAACGACGAGATGGATGACTTTGCCGTGCAGCCCGGTGTTCCGAACGCCTTCAAACTCGTCGGGGCCGAGGCCAATGCGGTCGCACCCGGCAAACGCCCGTTGTCGAGCATGAGTCCCACCATCGTGCTCAAGGATGGCAAGCCCGTGATCGTCACCGGAGCCGCCGGCGGCCCCACCATCATCACTCAGGCGCTCCTGCTGCTGACCCACATCATCGACGACGGCATGCTCCCAGCGGAGGCACTGGCCGAGCCGCGCTTCCACCACCAGTGGAACCCTGATGAATTGAAAATCGAAAAGGCGTTTGGAGAGGACACGCTGACGCGGGTGAAAGCACTCGGCCATAAGCTGGCGGTATCCGAGGGGTTTGGAGCCTGTCAGGCGATTTATTTTGATGCCGGCAAGAAGCTTTTCTTCCCGGCGAATGATCCGCGTGTGCCGGGCAAGGTGGATGGGAAGTGAGTGGCGAAGACTGTAAGTTGTCCCCTCACTCCACCCCGGCTGCGCTGCGGCGGGTCACCTTGCGCTCCGTTGCAGCCAGTCGTCATTCGCACGCTCGTCTCGCTCTCGACGGAGGGCTGAGGACAGCCCTCCCTAC
>CAINXC010000168.1 GCA_903854655.1 uncultured Verrucomicrobiota bacterium
CCGCCGCCAAAATCCCCGCCGGTGCCGGAGTAGTCCGTGTCCTGGCCGGGGAAAGGGTTGCTGTTCTCGCCACCGCGAGAACCTGCGTCACCACCCCCGTAGCCTCCGCCGAAGCCTCCGTTGTCACGACCGGAAAACTTGTCGTAGAGCCAGTTTCCGGCAGCAGCGCCAAACATGCCGCCGACCATATTGCTGAAGAACCCGCCTCCGCCACCACCCATCGGCATGCCTGGGCCTCCATAACCGCCGCCGCCGTAGCCACCACCATAACCGCCACCTCCCGCATAGCCACCACCACCACCCGCCATCGAGCGGATGATGCCCATCACCACCCAGATCACAATGCCCACCAGGAGGGCACGGATGAGCCAGCTCGACGAGCCAAGGGAATTGACGGTTTTGGCCTGGGGCTCGGGCACGTAGAGGCGGGCAGGCACGTGCGAGCTCATGATGGACATGACGAAGTTGACCCCGGAACTGAGCGCCGTGTCGTACTGCTTCTGACGCAGGTCTGTCAGCATCACGTTGCTGAGGGTGTCACGATCCTGCAGGGTGAAGGCCTTGAGCTGGGTTTCGTTGCCGACTTCGATCTGCAAGTGCGCGGGCGATTTCGTGATCAGAATGTAAATGCCGTTCACCCGCCGCTGCCCGGCCTGGCGTTTCGCGAACTGGTCCACCATCTTGCTCACGGCAGCATGGTCCTGAAGATTGACTCCCAGCCTGACGTCCGCCGGGAGTTCATTGAGGGTTTCAATGAAGAGATCCTTCCTGAACCGGCGCTCAATTTCCTTGATCAAAGGAAGTGCCTGTGATTTGGCCGTCGCAGAGAAAAAGCCGGCGTTGTCCTGGATCCCGCCCATGTTTTCGGCACGGGCGATGGAGGAACCAAGCAGCACGGCCATGACAAGGCCCAGGAGCCTGCGGATTGTGAGGTGTTCAGACATGGGGGTGTTCCTTTTGGATGGTGATGTTTTCGGGACTCAGCGGAGGGGATGGATCAACGCGACATTGCCGCGTGCAGTGATGTGACCGTCTTGAATCGGCACCGTTCGGTTTTTGTCTGCGCCAGAATGCCCGATTGTGTGGCAGCCTGCGGGCGGCGTCAAGCCTAGCAGATTTGCCGTTTTCGCCCCAGTGCCGGAATGTCAGATCTCCGGACCGGGCTCTTTGGCGGGCTCATCGGGCGTGCAGGGGCAGCACAGCTCGAAGGCCTTGACCAGCCCGAGGGTGATGAGAGTGGGGCGCAGAAGAGCCACACCCAGCCGGGCGACACTGCCCGCGATCACGCGCGGCGGCACCAGGTTGATGAGCAGCCCCACGCCAAACGCCGCCGCCACCGCTGCGGCGGGTTCGCGACGAATATAGTCTTCGGTCTGGCACAGGAGCCGGTCGATGCAAAGCTCGGCAGGCTGGGTCGCGTGGTGGTCGTTCATGGCAGTTGGGGGTGGTTGAATCGGAACGGACAAACTTGTGATTTCATTAAAGCACATCCCTGGCATTTTACCATGGTGGAGAGCTGAAGACGGGCCAAAAAAGCACGGGCGGAACTGACTGCCCGGCCACAACCCCGCTCAGCCGGGACGGGCAGCGTGAGTCGCGCTAAGTTCCAGGGCGACGTTCAAGGCGTCCATCAGTTCGCTGAATTTGATGGGTTTGGTGAGATAGCGGAAGAATCCTGCCTCCAGACCCTTCTCGATGTCGCGGGGAATGGCGTTGGCGCTGACGGCAATGATCGGAATGTGGGCCGTGGCCGGGTCGTCCTTCAAAATTCTCAAGGCTTCGAGCCCGCTGATGCCGGGCAGGTTGATGTCCATGAGAATCACTTCAGGCAGCGAGGCACGCGCTATCTCGATGCCGCTCGTGCCGTCCGTGGCGGTCAGCAGTCGCAGATCGGAACGGCGGGCGATAAGCTGCTCCACGAGCTTCAAGTTTGCGGGGTTGTCCTCGACGTAGAGCAGTGCATGCACAGGCGCATCCGCAGGTATCTTGGCGGTGCCCACTGGAACAGGCCTGGCAAAATCCAGATCGAACCGGGGCTCCTCGCAGGAATTCAGCTCGATCCAGAACACGCTGCCCGCGCCCACAGTGCTTTCCACTCCCATGACCCCGTCCATCAGCTCCACGAGACGCTTGCTCACCACCAGGCCGATGCCGGTGCCTTCTTCCGAGCTGCCCTCCTGCCCCAGCCGGTTGAACGACTGGAAGAGCTGCGTGAGCTTCTCCGAGGACAAACCCGCCCCCGTGTCCCTGACGCTGATGTTGATGCGCTGCGAGGTGACCGCAACGCAATCAACCACCACCGCCCCGCCGGGGCTGTTGTATTTGATCGCGTTGGACAGCAGGTTGATGAGCACCTGCTTCATCCGCGTATGGTCCGCCCTGACAAACACGGGTTCGTCGAAGTGAGGGAAGGTCATGCTGACGCCGCGCTTCTGGGCCATGGGCGCGATCATAGACTGGCATTCGAACAGGACCGCCGTCAAAGACACGGGTTCAAGGGAGAGCAGCAGCCGCCCGGACTCGATCACGGCGAGATCGAGGATTTCATTGATCAGCTTGAGCAGGTACCACCCGGCACGCAGAATCTGGTCGATGCTGCCCTTCTGCGTCTCCGAAGGCGGCGGCTCGTCGGACTCCATCAGTTGCGCGAAACCGAGAATGGCGTTGAGCGGGGAGCGCAGCTCGTGGCTCATGCTGGAGAGGAAATCTGACTTTGCGAGGCTGGCCTTTTCCGCCCTTGCCGTGGCCTGTTCGAGGGCGAGCGTGTTCTCCCGCAGCGCCTGATCCCAGCGCTTGCGCTCCGTCACATCGCGCGCTGCGGCGAAAACGCCCTGCAGCTCGCCATCGCGGTTGTAGAAATTGGCGGCGTTGTAGGACACCACGGTCTGGCTGCCGTCCTTCGACTGCACGGTCAGCTCGTAGTCAGTGACCCTGCTTTGGTCGAGCACCAGCTTGATTGCCTCCCCGGCCCGGTCGGGATCGGTGAAATAGTCCTTGAACGGGTTGCCGATGAGGTTTTCGCGCGGGCAGCCGGTGAGCTCCTCCATCTGCTTGTTCACGTCGGTGATGATGCCGGAAGGGTCCGTCGTCATCAGGGCGTCGATGTTGGATTCGATCAGCGAGCGGGTGTAGAACTGCTGGTCGCGCAGGCGCTGATCGAGCAGCTTCCTCTCGCCCTCGGCCTGCTGGCGGGCGGTGTTGTCGGTGCCGATGAGCAGGTAGCCGATGATGGCGTTTTGAGCGTCGCGCAGCGCCGTTACCGACACCACTGCGGCGAAGCGGCTGCCATCCTTGCGGATGTATGTCAGCTCG
>CAINXC010000169.1 GCA_903854655.1 uncultured Verrucomicrobiota bacterium
CAAACCGCACTTCCTGAAAGCGCTTCGGGTCGGGCTCAACGCCCCGGCGCTTCATCGCCGTCGCAGACACCCCAATCTTGGGTTCTGGGGCGCGGTCGATGCCTCTGGCCGCTAAAGAGCGGTGGTCGACGCGCTCGTCCCTGCCAGCCCTTTCCAGGGCGGCATTAATGGCCTTTTCCCATGACTCGCGCTGATGGAAGAGCAAGCCCACGTCGTTCCATTCCACGGCCTTCTTGTCGCTGAATTTGCCCCCATCCAAACGGCGCATGGTGCAGAGGATATGCACATGCGGATTCTTGCCTCCCTTGCTGTGGTGCAGCGACACTTGCGCGACCATGCCCGAGTTCACCAAATCCTGCTGCGCCCACATCATCGCCGTGCCGAATTGCTCACTGTCAGAAAGCTCCGGCGGAATCGCCAAAATGAACTCCCGCGCGAGCTGCGCGTCTTTGCGCTTTTCAGTGGCCTCTACCGCGTTCCACAACTGACCCGGATCATGCACCCAGGACGGCGCACCTTCGGGCGCCAGGATGGTCGAAGACAGAACCCCCTTGTGCCTGCGGGTGTAGTCGTAAATCTGGTCGTGGCGCTCGTCGTGAAGTTTGCAGCCCGCGCGGTACGCAGCGGCAGCGACGACGGAGCGTTCACGCTTCTCGCGACTGATGATCTTTGCTTCAAGACGATAGAGAGCCACAACAGAATCATTGTACCACGTATCGTCCCGTCTGTCTCAGCAAAACAGTACTCAGAGCCAGCCTCCAGCGTTTCAGAGTCTCGCGGCAGTTTGTGCCAACGCGGCACAACCAGCAATTGCAGACAGCCGACCCTGCGAAGCCGGGAGACAGGATGCCGAGCGGCCAAAATCCACCCGTCTTCTGAGTCCGGGAGCGCGGGAGCCGAGCAGCCAAAATCCCGCCCCGTTTTTTTCAGTTCGGGGCACAGCTTGCCGAGGGACCAAAGGGCCGGTGGGCAGTCCGCCGATTTCGAGTCTGGGGACACAGCTTGCCGCGCGCGTCAAAACCCCGACCGGGTGTCTTCCCGTTTCTTCGAGTCCGGGGGCATGGGGTTGCGTGGGGTGCAATCCCGAATCGCCGGGGAGCCAGGCTGCCGACCTGCCGAGTCTGGAAAGCTAACAATGGCGAGGGGCCAGAGCCGTCAGTTGCCCTGGAGAGCAGCCTTCGGACCAGCCGAGTCTGGGCACGCTGGGTGCCGAGGGGGAGAAAGCCGGAATGGCGAGGTTATATGTTGCAAGCAACATTCCTCGCCAGGGGGGCTCCCAAGCCGCCCCCTGAACCCCTGCTTTGCTCGGGCAGTAGTCCTCCGCCAAGGGCGTGCCGCCCTATTGCATCCCTGCCCAAAGGGAGAGCCTGCTCCCCTTGGAACCCCTCCCGCCGGGGCGTGCCGCCCCTCGCCCCTGCCGCAGGGGAATGCCTCCCCTGGACCTCTGCTGTTTATCCGCCCACTACCCCGCTATCAGGCAAATTCGCAATGAATGCTCCTTGTCGCTTCGCTCGTTCCCGCCGACATGAGACGATGCCGGGGCAACATAATTTGTTACCTGATTTCCACCCGCAGACCACCCTGCGGGACTGGGGCAATGACCAAGCCTTTCGGCTTGCGGACGCGCTGACTGGTGTGTGCGTTTTTGGCGCAACTGGCAGTGGCAAAACCAGCGGGCCGGCCAAACACCTGGCCTATGGCTATCTCGCCGCCGACTTCGGCGGACTGGTCCTGTGCGCCAAAAAGGAGGAGCGCCTCCAGTGGCAGAAATGGGCTGCCGATACAGGCCGCACCGACGATTTAATCATCGTCGATAGCACCGGAAATTGGCGCTTCAATTTCCTCGAATGGGAGGCCTCTCGCGCCGACGCCAGCGGCGGCCTGACCATCAATATCGTTGCCATTTTGGACGAGATCGCCGGGGCCATTGCCAGCTCCGCAGGCAAGGCCGATTCCGGCGGTGGAGGCGACAACAAGTTCTGGGATGATGCGCTGCACCACATGAACACCAATCTGGTGGACTTGCCCATCTTCGCAGGCCTGCGGGTGTCGCTACCGCTCATGCGATCCATCGTCACTTCCGCGCCCCAAAGCCTGGCGCAAATCGACGATGCCAAGTGGCAGGATTCCAGCACCTGTGCAGCCATCATCAAAGAGGCCGACAAGGCGACCGCGAAGGCGGGCGAAGACATTCGAGCCGACTTCGAGGAGTGCCGCAACTACTGGCTCCAGGAATACCCCGTTCTGTCCGAGAAAACCCGCAGCATCATCACCCTGTCGTTTTCGATGTTGGTGCGCCCATTCATTACACGTCCTTTGCGTAAATTATTCTCCACCGATACGACGGTCAAACCTGAAGACGCCTTTGACGGCAAGATCATCATTGTTGACTTGCCCGTGCAG
>CAINXC010000170.1 GCA_903854655.1 uncultured Verrucomicrobiota bacterium
CTTCCACCCTCGGAAACAACGGCGTTCCCTGGCCCAGTTGATGGCCATTGTCGCGTGAATCTGCCCACGATCCAAGGAGTGACCGGCGTCCCGCCGTCATTCAGGAATCCAGGGCTTGAGCAAGCGGACGCGCCCTACGCTTCTGCTGCCACTTCCACCCTCGGAAACAACGGTGTTCCCTGGCCCAGTTGATGGCCGTTGGGGATCAGTCCCCAGGCCAGCTTGTCCAGCGTGAAGCCTTCGGGCAGCGTCCATCCGAGCTGCTCGCGGATCTTCGGGCAGGCTGCTGGCATGATTGGGCTCAAGAGCACCGTCACCTGGGCGATCGCCTCGACCAGGTGGCGCAGCACTGCATCCAGACGGGCGGCCTGCGTTTCGTCTTTCGCGAGCTTGAAGGGCTGGGTCTGCTCGATGAAGCCATTGGCGGCAGTCACGATCTTCCAGATCTCTTCGATCCCGTGATGAATCGCCCAGGACTCCATCTTCTGCGGGTAGGCCGCTGTGGCATCGGCCACTGCCTGACGCAAGGAGGCGCAGATCTCATCATCAAAATCGTTGATCGTCACCACACCCGCCCGGTAGTTGTTGGCCATCTTCAGGGTGCGGTTGAGCAGGTTGCCCAGACCACCGCCCAGGTCCTTGTTGTAGGCCATCAGGATGCGCTCATCGCTGAAATCCGCGTCCTGCCCGGTGGCGATGTCCTTCATGAGATAGAAGCGCAGGCCGTCGGGCGTGAAGGTGTCGGCCAGCACGTTCGGGTCAATCACGTTGCCCAGGCTCTTGCTGATCTTGCCGCCGCGCAGATTCCACCAGCCGTGGACGATGAGCTGCGGTATCTCCTCATCGCTGAAGCCCATGGCGTGCAGCATCGTCGGCCAGTAGATCGCGTGCGGCGGGCTGAGGATGTCCTTGCCAATCACGTGCGCATTGGCCGGCCACAGGCGCTTGAAGTCCGGCAGGCCGGTGTTGCCCACCTCTTCGGCCAGGTAGCCGGCGAAGCTGATGTAGTTCACCAGCGCATCGAACCACACGTAGTTCACGAAGTCGGGATCGAAGGGCAGGGGAATGCCCCAGGTGAGGCGCTCCTTGGGGCGCGAGATGCACAGGTCGATGCTGCCGGAGCCTTCCAGGGCATTGATCACATCATTGGCTCTGAAGGCCGGGAAAATGAAGTCCGGATGGCTGCGGATGAAGGCCTTCAGCCACTCCACGTGCTCGCTGAGCTTGAAGTACCAGTTCTCCTCCTCAAGCTCCACCACCTCGCCCCATTCCTCACCCCAGGTGCCGTCCTCGCGGCGCTCCTTGTCGGTGAGGAACTGCTCCTGGCGCACCGAGTAGAAACCCTGGCGCGGGGCCTTGTAGAGCTGCCCGGCGTTGTGCAGATTCGTCAGGATCGCCTGCACCACGCGCTTGTGCGGCTCCGCTGTCGTCGCGGCCCAGCCGTCGTACTTCACGCCCAGCTTCTCCCACAGCGAGATGAAGTGCTCTGTGATGCCATCGACAAACGCCTGCGGCTCCTGCCCGGCCTCCGCCGCTTTCTTCTGCACTTTTTGGCCATGCTGATCCACGCCGGTGAGAAAGTACACCTCGCGACCGGCCAGCCGCTGGTAGCGCGCCATCACATCCGCCAGCACCTTTTCATACGCATGGCCGATGTGCGGCGCGGCGTTGGTGTAGTCGATGGCGGTGGTGATAAAATAGGGCTTCATGAAGGAGTGAAAGAGGCGAAGTGCGGAATGCTTGGTTCCCGGTGCTTAGTGCGGAGTTGGCGATGGATCAAGGCAGGGCTGTGCGGCGCTCCTTTTCCCCAACAGCCGCGCAAACACCCCCGCAGCCGCGATCAAGGCCGCCGGGATCGCGGGCGGGCACCAGATCATGGCCCCCTGGAAGGCGAGGTAGCTGGCTGTCAGCGCCGCAAACAGCAGCAGCAGCATGCGCCCGAGGGCTTTCTTGGGCCGCCGCAGCAGGCCCAGGCCCAGCAGCGCAGCCACGGCCCAGGCGGCGATTTGTTCAACCAACGTCAGCACACGCACCCTCGGCAGGGCCAGGGCGCTGGCGATGGCCTGCGCCTGAACCCGTGCGGCAGTGGCGGCAGGACCATCGTTGTCGATGCCCACGACCATGGTCCTGCCCTTGCCGAGGGTCTTCGCGACCTCGCTGTCCGGCTCGATCATGGTCGCCGTCATGAGTTCCAGGCCGTTGAGACTGGGGACCTGGATCTGGGAGGGAAGGAGGCTGCCGTCGTCTGCCAGGGGCACGAACAAGGCCGCACCCAGATGCACCCCGGCTCCTGGCCCGGTGCGCAGGCGCTGGTGGGCAAAAGGGGTGCGGGTGGCGCGGCTTAGCGCCGCGAGCACTAAAGAGGGTACCGCGTGGTCCTCATACCGCAGCGCCATCGACCACGGCGGCCCGGTGACGACGCCGATGTCCCTTTGCGGCACCAGCACCGGTTCCGGCAGGCGGGCCAGTTGGTGCAGTCCCGGAAGCATCCGCGCATCCCCCTGGAGCCGGTCCAGGGCCGGCAGGTGGTCCTTCACAAATGCCAGCGTGTCGGGCGGCGCCACTCCCGCGCTGGAGGCTTCCACTCCGATCACCACGCTCGGAATGGGCAGCAGCGTCTGCGCCAGTTCCGGCAGGGAGTCGGGCTTGGGCTCCGGCCAGGTGAGCGGGTCGGCGATCACCAGCACGCCGGGTTCGAAGGCGGCGAGCCCTTTGGCCACCATCAGGTAGTCGATGGGAAGGGGAGGCCAGCCGGCGTATTCTTTCTTGTCCTCCTCGCGCAGGCGGACGAACACCACATCCCCCAGCTTAGCCGGATCGGGCTTGAGCCGGTCGCGGGTGTTGGCGATCAGAAAATCAAGAAACGTCTCGTCCACCTCACGGAAAGCGCCGCGTCCCTGCTCGCCGTGCAGCCACCAGGCGAGGCCGGAGAGAAGGGCTAGCAGAACGAGGGGGCGCAACATGAGAAGGACTGCTATCCGCCCGCGTCACGCATTCAAGCCCTCATTCGGGGGCTGGAAGCCGTCGCCGCGTGCGCCTTTGACGTGGATTTCGCCCGCCGCCCGGCGCGCCCGCGCCTCGGCGAAGAAGCTCTTCAGGATGCTCACGGAATCCGCCGCCAGCACCCCGCTGGTGATCTCGCAGCGGTGGTTCAAATTGGGCGCCTGCAGCAGGTTCCAGAAGCCGCCCGCCGCGCCGCCCTTTGGGTCCTCGCAGCCGAAAATCACGCGCCGGATGCGGCAATGGACAAGAGCCCCCGCACACATGGGGCAGGGCTCCTTGGTCACGTACAGGTCGCACTCGTTCAGCCGCCAGTCGTCCATCGCGCTCTCCGCCTGGGTCAGCGCCAGCATCTCCGCGTGGGCTGTGGCGTCTTTGAGCGTCTCGACTTGATTAAACGCGCGCGCAATAATTCTTCCTTCGCGCACGACGACCGCGCCAACGGGCACTTTGCCGCGTTCATAAGCCTTACC
>CAINXC010000171.1 GCA_903854655.1 uncultured Verrucomicrobiota bacterium
CGCCATCCATGCGCGGGGCAGTTCCTGTTCGCAAGATGACCCTCGCTGCTCGGATGATCCAATGCACCAACTTCCCGGATGGACCGAAATATGACTTTTCCACTCCAATGATGGGCGTGCTTGCGGTGCTCGGTCAGGAAATGCTTGATGAGGCGGCGCAGCATGGGCCGGGCAGTTGATCCGGGTGGTCACGTTTCGGGAGAAACCAGCCCCGAAATGGCGATGGTTGCGCGATGCGGCCCAGGGCACTACCCTCTGCGCCATGACACACATCGGATTTGCCACCGCCAGTCCTGATTTTCTCAAGCTGCTGCTGGGCATCACGCTGGAAGTGGCGGTCCGCTACGCCGTTTTTGCCGGCCTGGCCTGGCTGCTGGGGTATGTGTGGTTCAAGCGCGGCTGGTGGAAGCGCAAGATCATTGAGCGCATGCCCACCTCCGCCGAGGTGTGGCGGGAAATCCGCTACTCGGCGCTGACGCTGGTGGTGTTTGGCCTGGTGGGGGCGGCCACGGTCTATGCCAGCCTTCATGGCTGGACGCGGGTGTACCGCAACATCGGGCAGCATGGCTGGCCGTGGTTCTTTGCCAGCATCGGGCTGTGCATTGTGCTGCACGACACCTATTTCTACTGGACGCACCGGCTCATGCATCACCGGCGGCTGTTCCGCTGGTTCCACCGCGCGCACCACCTTTCCACCAATCCCAGCCCCTGGGCCTCGTATGCCTTTGCGCCGCCGGAGGCGGTGGTGCAGGCGGGCATCTTCCCGCTGGTGGTGATGCTGATACCGATCCACCCGCTGGCGTTTGTGGTGTTCATGGTCTGGCAGATCACTTTCAATGTCGCCGGGCACACCGGCTATGAGTTCCATGTGCCGTGGCTGATGGATTCCTGGTTGGGCAAGGTGATCAACACGCCCACCAACCACATCATGCACCATGAGAAGATGCGCGGTAACTACTGCCTGTACTTCAACGTCTGGGACCGGCTCATGGGCACCAATCATGCCGAGTACGAGCAGCGCTTCCGCGAGGTCACGTCGCGCGACCAGCGGGCGCTCGAACCGGTTGTGGCCGCAGCCGTCTCTTGCAACATGGCTGCCGAGGCTGAGTTATAGGGCGATGCTACGACTTCTCTGCTCGCTTGCTCTTCTTCCTGTCCTCGGCCTCGCGCGCGAAACACCGGTTGCCGATGCTGCGGCGCTGAAAGCGGCGCTCAAGCAGGTGTCGCCGGGCGACGTGCTGATACTGCGGGAAGGGGAGTGGCCAGATGCGAGGCTGGTCATGATGGCGGAGGGGACAAAGGAGCGACCGATAACGCTGCGGGCGGCCACGCCAGGAAAGACCATCTTCACCGGAGACTCGCGGCTGCGCATCTCCGGTCATCATGTGGTGGTGGAGGGCTTGTGGTTTCGCGACCCGGCCCTCAAGGAAGGGGATGTGATCGAGCTGCGCACGAGCGTGCACGACTTCGCTTATGGCTGCACGGTGCGTGGCTGTGCGGTCACGGCAAGCAGCAGCGGGCCGGAGAAGGGGACCAATGCGCGCTTCTTTTCTTTCTATGGCACGGGCAACACGCTGGAGCACTCTCATCTGGAAGGCAAGACCACGGGCGGTCCCACGCTGGTGGTCTGGCTCACAGGGGGAGGCGAGGGCGGGCATGTCATCCGCGCGAACTACTTTGGCCCCCGTCCGCGGCTGGGTGAGAATGGCGGCGAAACCATGCGCATCGGCGACAGCAGCACCGCGCATTTGAACGGGCATTGCGAGATCACCGGCAACCTGTTCCAGCGCTGCAATGGCGAAGTGGAAATCATCTCGCTGAAGAGCAACGAAAACCGCGTGGCGGCTAACACCTTCCTGGAGTGTGAAGGCGCGGTGACGTTGCGCCACTCCCATCGCAGCGTGGTGGAAAACAACCTGTTCCTTGGCCGTCACAAGAAATACACCGGCGGCGTGCGCATCATTGGCGAGGATCACAAGGTGATTGGGAACTGGATGGTGGAGTGCGATGGCACGGGGCCGCGCAGCGCAGTGAGCTTCATGAACGCCATCCCCGACTCGCCGGCGTCCGGCTACTATCAGGTGAAGCGGGCGCTGGTGGCGGGCAACGCCTTCATGGACTGCGCGGCGAGCCTGACCATCGGCGTGCAGAACAACGCCGCTTGCACCCTGCCGCCGGTGGATTGTGTGATACGCGACAACATGTTCGTCAGCCCGGAGCACCGGCTGGTGACTCTGGTAACCGAAGCCCCGGGATGGAAATGGGAGCACAACCTTATGGATGGCCGCTCGCTGGGTGTCGAAGGTCTCCCTGGCGTGGTCGCCGGGGCGCCCAACCCGTGGCCGCAGCGACCGGCTGAGGTGGCGAGGAGCACGGTGGGTGTGGTGTGGCTGAAGTGAGCGCGCAGGCAATGCCTCAGACCAACCATTGACACCACTCCCGGCCCCCGCCAGTTTCAGCCCACAGGCACAAATTCATGAGCAAGGCATTTCGAGTAGGCGTGGCGGGCGTGGGCGCGATTGGTCGCAACCACGCGCGGGTGATGGCGGAACTGGCGGCGGCAAGCGGCGGCGCGATTGAGTTCGGCGCCATCTTCGATGTCGATCAGGCGCGGGCGGAGGAGCTGGCCGCCACTTTCAACACCCGGGCTGTGAGCGATCTCGCGGCCTTCGTCGAGCATGTGGACGCGGCGACCGTGGCGGTGCCCACCGTGGCCCATCGCGAGATCGGCGGCGTGCTGCTGGACCACGGCAAGCATGTGCTGGTGGAGAAGCCCATCGCGGACTCGCTGGACGAGGCGCACTGGCTGGTCAACAAGGCGCACGAGTGCGGCCTGATCCTGCAGGTGGGGCACATCGAGCGCTTCAACCCCGTGATGCGCGAGCTGGAGGAGCGCATGAACAACCCCCGCTTCATCGAGGCGCACCGGCTTTCGCCCTTCCCGAACCGTAGCATGGACATCGGCGTGGTGCTCGATGTCATGATCCACGACATCGAGATCGTCCTGCACCTGGTGAAGTCGCCGCTGGTGGATGTGGACGCCGTGGGCATCCCGGTGCTCACCCATCGCGAGGACATCGCCAATGCGCGGCTGAAGTTCGAAAACGGCTGCGTGGCGAACATCACCGCCAGCCGCGTGAGCCCGGAGAAGCTGCGCAAAATCCGCGTCTTCCAGAGCGAGTGCTACCTGTCGCTCGACTACCAGGAGCAGAGCGGCTGGATCTACCGCCGCGACGGCATGAAGATCGTGCGCGAGGAGGTGACGATGGAAAAGGACGAGCCGCTGAAGCTGGAGCTGGCCGCCTTTGTCGAATGC
>CAINXC010000172.1 GCA_903854655.1 uncultured Verrucomicrobiota bacterium
TGACCATGCGCCACCCAACATTGGTGCCGCGAATCTGCAGAGGTACCTTTTCCCATTCGCGAAAGCGGACAACGCGGCGGCGCACCTCAAGGCGTGAGGTGTTTTGCTGAGCCCTGCCCAGCAGTTGCTGCCAGGTGCGGCGCACAACGAACCGCAAGCGGGCAAACCAGTGGTCGGTTTCGGACGAACCCGGTTCATCCAGTTCTTTGGCAGAAGCGAGCACGGCGGAGGCTGGACACCATTCGGCACATCCAGCCGGGCTCACCATGTCGCTGGGGCGCATGGAGCCGTAGGTCAGGTAGCTGCGGATTTCATCAATGGAGCAGGGGCCATGGGTGTTGCCATTGCGCAAAATGAAGTAGTCGCTTCGCTCAGAGTTCATGGTGATTAATGAAGCATTAAAATTTTGGAACAATAGTATTTTTTGAAGCGGAAATTATTTTTACCAGATATGTATTCAGTAATAAAGCGCAAAATCAATACATTTCTATATTTTGAGCTAGCGTTCCGGAATTTTCCAGCTATGATCGTCCGGTCACTGTCAAATTTGAAAATATTCTCCCATATGAAGCTCAACATTGATGCGGCCTGGCGCCTCCTGGCCATCTCTCTCTCCTGCGTTCTTGCATCGTGCTCCCTGCCGCCGGATACAGCTTGGCATGTGATTCGGACCGATGGCCTCGTGCCTTTGATCGCCATGGAGGTCGGTGCCAAGCCGCTTCCCTCGGACTTGTCTGCCTCCAAAGGTTCTGGCAACGCAAGACAGCCGCTGGTTGCTAACAGCTATTTGGCGAGCCCCGACGAACGGGTGCAGCCCGTTTATCATCATGAAGAACCCGCAGCCACCGTGGATCTCGATCAATCGAAGCCGCTGCCACCAAGGCCGGACGGCCCCGTGTTCGACACAGACGGGGATCGCCCGCCCCGCCCGAACCTGATCACCAAGAAGCGCAACGACTCGAATCCCCATCCAACCGGTGAATCGGAGCCCGAGCACAAACCGGCGGTCATTGCCACGGCCAAGCCGACGCCAGCGCCAGAGCCGGCTGCGGAAGTCGCTCCCGACGTCAAAAAGGAAGTTGCGGTGGTGCCTTCTACAAGCGCCTCCAAACCCATGAGCACAGGGGCACAGGTTCCAGCGAAGGTGGAGGAACCTGCTCTTCCCTATGGCACGCCGATTCCTGGCCGCCCCGGGCTGGTCAACAGTCCTTACGCGGCCAGGAACCAGTTCGTGGATGTGGCGGGCCTGAAGCCTGGGCAGGAAGTGAAGTGCCCGTACTCGGGCAAGCTTTTCCTGGTGCCCCCGGGGGCGCAGGCTTCGGCGGCGACGAAGCCGGATGACAAGCGGCAATAGCTGCTACTCGCGCGACATCACGCCTGCGGCCTCCAAAGGGTGGAGGCCGCGCATCGCGAGCGAGGGCGCTTCGCCGCCTGGAAACATCTTGCCGGGATTGGCTATCTCAAGCGGATCAAATCCAAGCCGCACGCGTCGCATGGCGTCGATGTCATCAGCGGAGAACATGGTCGCCAGATAGGCCTTCTTTTCCAGGCCCACGCCGTGTTCGCCGGTGATGCTGCCGCCCATGGCCACGCACATGGTCAGGATTTCGCCAGCCAGCTCTTCGGCCCGCTCCAGTTCGCCCTCAACGCTGCCGGAGTAGAGGATCAGCGGATGAAGGTTGCCGTCCCCGGCGTGAAACACATTGGCCACGCGAAGGCCGTGGCGTCTGGAAAGCTCGCCAATGGTTCTCAATGCCTCGCCCAGCTTCTGGCGCGGTACGACACCGTCCTGCACAATGAAATCAGGGCTGAGGCGGCCGACGGCGGAGAAGGCGGACTTGCGGCCCTTCCAGATGCGCAGGCGATCCTCAGCGTCGCGAGCCTCGCGCACCTCGATCGGCCGGCTCCTTGCCAGGATCGCGGCCAGAAGCGGTTTCTCCGCGGCCACTTGTTCGGGAGCACCCTCAAGCTCCACGATCAGGCAGGCCTCGCTGCCGGGCGGGAACTCCGAATGCACCGCCGCCTCCGCTGCATCCATGGCCAGCCGGTCCATGATCTCCATGGCCCCCGGCAGCAGGCCGCTTTCAACGATGGCAGACACCGTTTCGCCCGCCTGGTCCAGCGTGCTGTAGCCGGCCAGGACCGTGTGAAAACACGCCGCCTTGGGCAGCAGGCGCAGGGTGATTTCCAGCGCGGTGCCGAACAGCCCTTCGCTGCCGCAGAAGAAGCCGGTGAGATCGGGCCCCACGCCCTCCAGGCTTTCACCGCCCAGCTCGCAGACGTCGCCATTCGCGAGCACGGCGCGAATGCCAAGCACGTGATTGGCAGTCATTCCATGCTTCAGACAATGGGCGCCGCCGGAATTGAAGGCCACGTTGCCACCGATCGTGCAAACCTGCTGGCTGGAAGGATCTGGCGCGTAATGCAGGCCGAAGGGGGCCGCTGCCTTGCTCACCGCCGTGTTGGTCACACCGGGCTCCACGATGGCGATGCGCGATTCGGGGTCCAGCCTGAGGATGCGGCTCAAGCGGTTTAGGCCGATGACAATACCCGCCGCGACCGGCACGCTGCCGCCGCTCAGGCTGGTACCGCTGCCCCTGGCAACAAAGGGCACGGCGTGGGCGTGGCACAGCCGCACCACGGCGATCACTTCGTCTGCGCTTTCCGGCAGCACCACTGCCTTGGGCGTCACCGCGAACGCGGTCAATCCGTCGCTGGCGTAGGCCGACAAGGACGCAGCATCAATCAGGCAGCGAGACGGAGGGAAGAGGGCGGAAAGCTGTTCGGCGAAGGCCATGGGCAGAAGGAAGGAGACAGGAGGAAGAAGTAAGGAGTGGGAAGTCGGCATCCCACCACTTCCCTTGGCAAATGTCCAGCCACCTCAACCAAGAACCAGGAACCCTTAAACGGGAACCAATTCCCGTGGCACATGTCCGGCCACGTTGGTGAGCCGGAAATCGCGGCCTGCATAGCGGTAGGTCAGGCGCTCGTGGTCAATGCCCAGCATGCGCAGGATGGTGGCGTGGACATCGTCCACGTGCATCTTGTCCACGGCGGCCTTGAAGCCAAATTCGTCGGTTTCGCCATAGCTCATGCCGCCTTTGGCGCCGCCGCCAGCCATCCACATGGTGAAGCCGTGCGGATTGTGGTCGCGCCCGCTGCCGTTCTCGCTCACCGGGGTGCGACCGAATTCGCCGCCCCAGACAATGAGAGTTTCGTCGAGCAGCCCGCGCTGCTTCAAATCGGTGAGCAAGGCCGCGATGGGGCGGTCCATGTCCGCCGCCAGCTTGGCCGTGGTCGCGTCGTGGTTCGAATGCGTGTCCCAGGGCTGGCCGTTGCCATAGTACAACTGCACGAAGCGCACGCCGCGCTCGCACAGGCGCCGCGCCAGCAGGCAGCCGTTGGAAAAATGGCTTTTGCCGTAGAGTTCGCGCATGGACTCCGGCTCCTTGGACAGGTCGAAGGCATCGGTGGCCGCCGTTTGCATGCGGTAGGCCGTTTCCATCGCCTCGATGCGCCCCTGCAGGGCGTTGTCCAGGCCGCCGCGCGCCGCGAGATGGTCGCGGTTCAGTTCGTTGATAAGGTCGAGCTGCCGCCTCTGATCGCCGGTCTGGATGCGCGAGTTGTGCAGCCATGGGATCATCTGCTGTGGGTCCAGATTCGAATGATTGATGTACACCCCTTGATGCTGGGCGGGCAGGAAAGCGCTGCTCCAGAGGATGCTGAAGCGCACCGGCCGCCCCGGACAAAGCACCACGTAGGCTGGCAGGTTCTGGTTCTCGCTCCCCAGACCATACGAGAGCCACGAACCCATGCTGGGCACCCGCTCGGTCATGGTGCCGTTGTTCATCAGCAGCAAGGCCGGGCCGTGATTGGGATTGTCCGTGTAGCAGCTCCGCAGCACGCACAGATCGTCCGCATGCTGCGACATCATTGGCAGCAGGTCGCTGATGGGCAGACCGCTCTGCCCGCGCGGATGAAACGCCGCCGGGGTGGGCAGCAGGCCGCCCGTGGGCCGCTCCGTGCGCAGGTCCGCGCCATCGGGACGCTTGCCCGCGTACTTGACCAGGGCAGGCTTGGGATCAAAGAAGTCCGGCCCAAACGGTCCGCCGTTCATGAA
>CAINXC010000173.1 GCA_903854655.1 uncultured Verrucomicrobiota bacterium
CAACCCTGTCGGAAAATTCGGCTTCAGGTTTTGGGGGTTTTTTTCCTGAATGTCGTTCCGACAGGGTTGCTTTTTTCATGCGCCCGCTCTCCCGAATGCACGGAGAGCGGGCGCTTTTTTTGTTTTCATCGGGCGGGCTCCCTGCCTCTGAGCAGACCGTAGGCAAGGAAGACAAGTCCGATGGCGATCATGAAGGTGCTGAAGAACTGGCCCTTGGTGAGACCCAAAATCATGGCGGAACCGGAGTCCGGCTCACGCACATTTTCCAGAGCAATGCGAACCAGGGCATAAAGCAGGAAGAACAGGCCGGTGAGAATGCCACGAGGCAGGTTCGGATATCTCACCCGTACCGTGTAGAGTATGGCGGTCAGGAGCAGGCCTTCGCCCGCAGCTTCGTAGAGTTGCGAAGGGTGGCGCGGATAGAGCAACGCAACGAATTTGTCGTAGCTGCCGAAATGCTCGCTGTAGTACGCCAGAATTTCCGGGCTGTGCTGCAGGGTCGGGTTCAGCGGAAACGGCTCGCCATGATCGGCCAGATAGCGCTGCTGGAAGTCCAGGTGCTGGATTTCGGTGGGAAACTTCATCGCCCATGGGTGGGTGGTGACCCGGCCAAACAGCTCGCCATTGATGAAGTTGGCGATGCGCCCCGTCAGCAGTCCCAGAGGAGCGCCGCACACGATCGTGTCGCCAATGCCCACCCACGAAATCTTGTGCCGGCGGGCATACCAGAGCAGATACAAGGCGACCCCGAGGATCCCGCCATGACTGGCCATGCCGCCATCGTAAATGCGAAAGAAGATCAGCGGGTTGTGAATGAACTCGTCGAAGTTGTAGAGCAGCATGTACCCCAATCGCCCGCCCAGCACGACGCCAAACAATGCCACGCCGGTGATCAGATCCGCCACCGCCTCCGGCTTGATCTCTGAATACCCCCGTTTCGCAAGGCTGTGCATGACCAGGTAGCACAGATAGAAACCCAGCACATACGCCAGCCCGTACCAGTGGACGGCAATGCTGTCAGTGAAGTGGATGAGGTCCGGCGAGAGGTTGTGAACGTAGATGGCGAGCATGGAAAGGGATCGGCTGGAGCGGAGGCCTGCGTCACCCAGTAGCCCAGGCGCGGAATTTCAGCCAGCGCTTGTTCGCTCGTCAGGCCTTCTCTGAGTGCAAGGCAATGCGGTTGCCCTCGGAATCCACGACGACGGCGCGATACCCGTACGGCCCGATCTGGTGCTTCTCCTGCAGCACCTTGCCACCATGGGTGTTCACCGCTTCAACTGCGGCATCGAGCCGGTCATTGACCGAGAGATAAACCAGGGGCCCGGTGAGCGAGGGCGCATTGTCCTCGCACGGCGACAGGCAGCCGGAGATGTTGTTCTCGCTGTGCGGCAGCAGCCCGAATTCGAAGCCCGGCCCTGATTCCCTCGCCACCGTCTGGCCGAGGACCGCCGAGTAGAAAGTGATGGCGCGCTCCAGGTTCGTGACGGGAATGTCCGTCCAGCAGATGGTGTTCTGGCTCATGATGGCGGGACTCCTGACTCTGCTTGGAGCGAATGTCAATGAACTCGAAGCGACGCCAACGCCTCAATTCTTGCTCATCAGGAACTTCAGCAGCTCGATCACCTTGCGCTCCGGCATCGCTTCCAGCAGACCGGGCGGCATCAGCGATTGAGCCAGCTTCTGGCGCTCCTTGATCTCGCTCTTGGGAACGATCACCGCCTCCGTAATGGTGCGAATCGTCACGGCGGTGTCGCCCTCCTGCTCCACGATTCCGGATAGGATGGTGCCGTCGCGCCTGGTGATCACATTGAGCTGGTACTGCTCGCCCACCACCGCATTGGGATCGACGATGTTCTCCAGGAAATAGGAAACGCCGTTGCGCCACGAACCGGCAAGGTCTGGCCCCAGTTTGCCGCCGATGCCGTTGATCGCATGACAGACGGCGCAGGTCTGCTGAAACACAAGCTTGCCAGCCCCGCCGTCGAACGCCCAAAGAGGCGCCTCTTGGTAGGCCTTCTGCAGCTTCGCGATGGTGGCCTTCATGGCCGCCGAGGACTCGTTCACCTTGCCCCAGGTTTGATCCAGCAGCTTGTCGAGCTCTGCATCGTGCAGATTGCGCATCTGGCGCACCTGGAAGGCGCTGAGATGCTTGCGGTCAAAGGCACCGCCCTTCACCGCCTGCAGCAAAGGCATGGCCAGCACCGCCCGGCTGGTCAGCGTGTTGAGCGTTGCGTTGCGATCGGCATCATTGAATTTCTCGAAGCGCTGGATCAACGCCGTGGCGGTGGCCGGATCGGCGCTGCGCGCCAGCAGCGGGATCACCGCCGAGCGAAACTCCTCCACATCCAGCAGCCGGGCGAACAAAGGCGCAGCCTCGGCATCGCCGATGCGCTTGAGCAAGTCGAAGGCGGTGCGCCGCGCTGCGACCGGAGCCTTGTCATCAGCAAGCGTGGCACGCATCTTGCCGATGACGGTCTTGTCGCCAAACAGCGTTGCGAGTTCAGTCGTGATCGCAGGCAACGAACCGGCCAGCTTGGCTTGCGCCTGGGGCCAGGCCTTGGGCATGGCTGCCGTGGCCTCGCCTTTCAGGCCGAAGGCAAGCAGGCTCAACTCACGCTTCGCCACATCTTCTGGCACCGTGGCCATGCCCGCCACCAGCGGCTCGCGGCCCACCGCAGTTGTGGCGGCAAACCAGCGAATGGAATCCGCCAGGCTCGGCAGAGGCGTCTTATCGGCAAGCGCGAGCGCCCGCGCAAAATCATCCGCCGCCACACGCCCCAGACCGAACCAGATCATTTTCGGCAGAAAACGATCCGAGGCGTCTTCACCATGAGCGGCCAGCGCCTCACCCACCTGCCAGCATGAACTGGCGGGCAAGGCCGGCATGGCGGAGGCCAGAGCCAGCCGGACCGTGGGCGAAGGATCGTTTGCCGCCAGCCCGGTGAGGACCTCCGCAGAAAGGACCACTTCATGATCGGTGCCCAGTTGAATCGCCCAGGCCCGCACCCGGTCATCTGGATGCTTCAAGGCTTTGCCAAGAACATCCGCGTTCAGCGCATTCGTCACATGCAGCGTCCACAAGGCGCGCAGGACACGCGAGTAGTCGGGCGAGGTTGCGGCCAGCTCCATCAGAGAAGCAATGGCCTTTGGATCAACTTTGCCTGCGGCGGCCCGCTCCTGCAGCAACTGGCGCGCGGTACGCGAGTACCAGTCGTTGTGATGTGTTTGCAATTGGGCCAGCTCCAGATCGCTTTTTGCGCCCAGATTGACTTTCACGGGATGATAAGTCTTCGCCCAGGAGATGCGATAGAGCCGCCCGTTGCTGCGATCCCACTTCTCTTCGGCAGGGTTGTGGCAGTGCTGCAAGTCGCACCAGTCGATTACGTACACCGCGCCATCGGGACCGGTCTGCAAATCCACGGCAATGTATTTGGGATCAGGCGTGAACATCAGATCGTAGCCGGCATGCATGGTCTCGTAACCCGAGCCCTGGCGCAGATTCTCCTGCTGGTTCATCTGGTGGCCGTGCAGGTTGTGGGTGAAGAGGTGGTCGCGATAAATTTCCGGCCAGTTGTCACCCAGATAAATCATCGTTCCCACGTGTGAATGTCCGCCATAGATTGCCGTGGTGCCTGGCTTGCCGGCACCTCCCTCTCCGCTGTCATAACGAGCGGATGCAGGCAGGAAATTCTTCAGGTCCGGCGCGAAGTCGGGCCCGGCATTGGAGATGAACGGCGCGTAGCCTCCATTCGACTGGTTCCAGAAGTGGCCGTTGCGAATCACCTGCGTGGTGCCGCCGCCGCCCCAGAAGCTGCGGCAGTGTGTGATGAACAGATGCCCCGCCTCATTGAAATCCAGCCCCCATTGGTTGCTTCCGCCATGGGCGAAGATCTCGAACTCATGCCGCACCGGATGATAACGCCACACGCCCGAATGCAGGGGCACGCGCTGCTCGTCGGGCGTGCCCGGCTTGCCGATCAAGGACTTGGTAAACACGCCCTGGTTGCCATACAACCAGCCGTCCGGCCCCCAGCAAAAGCTGTTGATCGTCTCATGCGTGTCCTGATAGCCCCAGCCATCGAGCAGCACCTCCGGCGGCCCGTCGGGCACATCGTCGTGATTGCGGTCAGGAATGAAGAGCAACTGTGGAGCGGCGCCCACCCACACCCCGCCAAAGCCCACTTCCAGGCCGCTGACGAGGTTCAGTCCCTCGGTGAACACCGTGCGCTTCTTGAAGCTTCCATCGCCATCCACGTCCTCGAAAATCACGATGCGATCCTTGCCCTTGCCTTCCGGCTGGCGGTTCGGATAGCTGTAGGCTTCGGCCACCCACAGGCGCCCACGGTCATCAATGGCGAAGGCGATGGGCTGGCGGATCTCCGGCTCCGCCGCGATCAGTTCCGCCTGGAAACCGTGCGTGAGCATCATGTCCGCCACCACCTTCTGCGCCTCGGCGTTCGGCACCGCCGTGGGTTTCGCCGGGTTCGGCTGCAAGTGCCACAGCACTGGGCTTTCCTTCTGGCGTGGGGCGCGATCCATGGGGTTGCTGGCGGCGATGGAGAGCGGGGCAAACACGGGGGCCTTGTCGTGAAACACGAAGTCATCAAAATTGAGGTGCCCCCAGCCTGCCGTGCCCTCATCCACCAGCCGGATGAAGATCTGCTTCCCCTTGCACTCGCGCAGGTCCACCGCCTCGCGCCGCATGTTCTCCACGTCCAGGCCGCTGGCGCTGTGAATCACCTTGCCTGTTGCCGCCTCCACAATTTCCACGCGTGTCTTCTTGTCGCTCTTGCCACCGCCCACCAGAAAGCTTGCCCAGGGATGCGTCGCCTCAAAGTTCGCTGAGGTGAGGCGTCCTGTGCCTTTGTCGCCGGTTTTCTCATAGCCCCCGATCCAGTACTGCCCCACGTGCTCGCTCTTGCCGTGATTGCGCGCCGCCACGGTGTCGCCCTTGATCGGCTGGCCCTCCCAGGCGTTGCCCTCGGCCTTCCAGCCTTCCAGCGTGCCAGTTTCAAAGCCCAGGTTCAGCGGCTTGCCATCGCCACCCAAGGGCGCAATGGCATCCACCGGCGGTTCAGCCGCCGCAGGCTTCACATTGTAAACCGGCGGCTCCGTCGCCCCCAGATCAATGAGTTTCACCGAGCGAAACTCGATCTTCGCCGGCCCCTTGGCGCTGTGCAGTTGAAAGGCGATCTTGCCGCCAAATGCCGCCTTTCCGGCCTCATGGTCATCCAGCACGCTGAACAACACCCCATTGATCCACAACTCCGAATGCGTCGCCGTCACCCGCACCCGATAGGTGTTCCAATCGTTGGCTTTGGCCACCGCCCGGAAGCTCTCCGGCTCCGCGAATTGATCTTTCCAGCGCCGCCCATCCGGAGCGACGGAGACGCGCGTGCCTCGCTCCACCAGCAGCCCGCGCTTCAGTTCCTCATAAATGCGGCCCAGCCACAGCTTGCCATCATCCAGGTCCGCCTGATACCCCCGCGCCGCGCCATCCGGCAGCCGCTCGCTGCGGTATTGGATGCCCGAATTCGCCCCCGGCCCGCCGGTGATGCGGTACTCCACCGTCAGGTCAAAATCATGAACCTCGCCCTTCCAATAAATGAACTCGTTGCGCTTCAGCGTCTGCCCCTCCGGAATCTCGCCCACTATGGCTCCATCTTGAACCCGCCACGACTTCGGACTGCCCTCCCAGCCCTCCAGGGTTTTGCCATCGAACAGCGCTTGCGCCGCCGGTTCCAGGGCAAACAGGCAGGGGCCAAGGCTGCTCGCGACGCAGAAGATCAGCAGGTAAAGGAGTTTCATGGAGAGTGTGGAGAGATTATTCAATACTCGCTCGGCGCGAAAACTCATGCGGACATCTTTTGTGTGAAATCGGCCAGTCACACACATGGTCCGGGTTCCCAATCAGAGGTTGGCGCTCCAAAGGGAGCAACGGCGCAATTACCTGCCCTGAAACACTGCAAGCAACGGAACCGCACCTTCGTTTCAGCCGCCTGTCGCAACGAATCCTGAACTCACCACATGAACACCCGACGCCACTTCCTCTCTCAAACCGGCAAGGCTGCCGCAGCCACCGCTCTCTTCAGCGCCAGCGACCGCGCGTTTGCGGCCCAGGGTGATGACATCAAAATCGCGCTCATTGGCTGCGGCGGACGCGGTTCGGGCGCTTGCAACCAGGCGCTGAACGCGGGCTCGACGATCAAGCTCGTTTCCATCTGCGATGTGCTCGAGGGCAAGGCGCAGAAGGCTCGCGAGCTGCTGAAGGACAAGCATCCGGCGCAGGTGGACATCCCAGATGAGGCGCTCTTCGATGGACTGTCAGACTACAAGAAGGCCATCGCACTGGCGGATGTGGTTCTCATCTGCACACCGCCTGGGCCGAGGCCGCAGATTTTTGAGGAGGCGGTGCGGCAAGGGAAGCACGTCTTCATGGAGAAGCCGGTGGCCAGCGACGCGGCGGGCGTTCGGCGCGTGCTGGCGGCGGCGGCAGTGGCGAAGCAGAAGAACCTGAATGTCTGCGTAGGATTGCAACGCCGCTATCAGCCGACCTACCTGAACATGGTGGATCGCATCCACAACGGTGAGATCGGTGACGTGATCTACGGCCGTGTGTACTGGAACGGCACGGCGCGGGCCGGATCCGAAAGGGAGCCCGGCGAGAGCGAATTGCACTACCAGATTCGGAACTGGTATTTCTTCACCTGGATGTCCGGCGATCACATCCTGGAGCAGCATGTGCATAATCTGGATGTGGCGCACTGGGTGATGAACGCGCTGCCCGTGAAAGCCACCGGCCAGGGCGGGCGCGAGGTCCGCAAGAAGAAGGTCAATGGCACCATCTTCGACCATCACACCGTGGAGTTTGAGTATGCCAGCGGCGCGCGGGTGCTGAGTCAGTGCTGCCAGATCGGCGGCAAGTGCCAGAAGGACATCAGCGAGCACTTCCACGGCACCAAAGGCGTGGCGGATCTTCGCGACAGCGGGTCTTTCCTCATCAATGGCCAGCCTCCGGGCGGCAAGCGCCAGCGCATCAGCGAGATCGGCTGGCAATTGGAGCACGACGCCTTGTTCGAGAATGTCCGCACCGGCAAGGTGCGCAACGACGGCGAGTACGGCGCCTACAGCACGCTGATGGGCATCATGGGCCGCATGGCCACGTACACGGGCCAGGTCATCACCTGGGAGCAGGCCTTGAACTCCAAGGAAGTCCTGGTGCCTGAGCTTGTGGACTGGAACACCCCGGCACCCGTGCAGCCGGATGCCGATGGCTGGTATCCTGTGGCGGTGCCCGGAACGACGCTGCCGGTTTGAACACCAAACCAGCAGCGCCATCCTGGCGAACTCGCCAACGGATCACTCCGGGCTGTAGAGACCGACGCTGTTCCCTTCGGTATCGCCGATGATGGCGATGAAGCCATGCGGAGGGATGGCGGTGCGAGGCATGATGATGCTGCCACCGGCGGCGGGCACGCGCTCCAGCACGGCATCGAGCTTGCCGGTCACATTGAGGTACACCGTGGTGCCGCCCGGGCCGGGCTCGCAGCCCTTGCGCAGACTGATCGCTCCGCCGACGCCGTTCTCGAAGTCAGCAGGGAACATGCCCATGCTTTCGTCAGGCTTCTTGACCACCTCCAGGGTGGTGCCAAGCGCGGTTTCATAGAATTTCTGGGCGCGGTCAAAGTCGGACACGGCGATGTTGAACCAGCTGATTGCGTTTTTCATGATGGGGATGGGTGTGGATATGTTTGTCGTGCCCGCTTACCTCCATTGGGGAGGCATTGGCGAGCACAGAAGGATTCTGGCGAGGGCACTGACAACCCTATGTCAGGAGCGATTCAGAAAGTTTCAGGCCTCGTGGGTGGAGGCCGTTTCCAGCGCCAGCTCACGTACCTTGCTTCGCAAATCGGGCGGGGACTGGATACGCACTTCCGGCCCATAGGCGAGCAGCCAGCGCGCCAGCCAGTCCAGCGAGGAAGTCCGCAGGGTGGTCAGCACGCCATCCCCTTCCGCCGTCTCTGTTACCACGCCTGAGAGCCAGTCGCGACGCACCTTGTCCATCGCCCACCGGGGAAAGCGGATGACGGCCTCGTGCAGTGGGGCATCCGGTTTGCGACGGCTCAGATAGTCGTCGGCTCGAAAATCGCCGCGTGGCTGGAATCTCTCAGCCAGCACCTCCAGCTTTTCGATGCGATCGGTGCGAAAGTCCCGCTCGTCCTCGCGCAGCCGGCACCAGGCCACGAGATGCCAGCGACCGCCATAGAAGAGCAGCCCGGCGGGCTCCACCTCGCGCGTGCTCGCCTCATCGCGCCCGTCCCGGTATAGCATTCGCACCACATGGTGGCCGGCCACCGCCGTGTGCAGGCGTCCCAGCCACGCCTTGCGCCGGTCCATGCGGTGGCCGCTCACGCCCATGCGCGGTTCCAGCCGGTTCACGAACTCCTGGCCCGTACGCGGCAGGATGGCGCGAACCTTTTGCAAGGCTTCCCGCACCGGCCCCTGCACTGATGCATCGGTGAGCCGTTCCGCCAGCTCCCCCGCAACAAACAGGGCGCCCGCCTCCTCCTGAGTGAACATCACCGGCGGCAGGTGATAGCCCTTCATGAGGTTGTAACCCACCCCAGGCTCGCCGACCACGGGCACCCCTGCTTCGCACAACGCGGCCAGATCGCGGTAAACCGTGCGCGCGCTGACCTCGAAGTGCGCGGCCATGTCCTCCGCCCGCGTCACCCGACGCCCCTGCAGAAACACGATCATCGCCAGCAGCCGGTCCACACGATTCATTGTGGGAGATTCATCCGCAATGGAGCGATCTGCGCAAGTCTGCACGCCTGTTTTCAAGCGAAGGGAACAGCGGCGGCCCTCGTTAAAACCTCATGAACCGCCGCACCCTCCTCAAATCCGCCGCCGCACTGGCCCTTGCCCCGCAGGCCGTGCCCGCCGCCGTACGGTCGGTCGCGCCGTTCCGCGTGCTCTACAGCAACGACACCACCAACATCACCTCCTGCATCAGCCCCTGGCACAAGGCGGGCGAGCCTTTTCGTGCCACCATGATCGAGGCGAGTGTGGATGAGGTGGCAGGCAAAGTGGACGCCCACTTTCTCCAGCCCGGCCTGGGCATGGTGCCGATGTGGCCGAGCAAGGTGCTGCCGCTCGATGAACATTATGCCTGGATCAAGGAGCGCTACCACCAGCCGCCTGATGTTTTCGGCAAGTTTGTGCTGGGCGGCGGCGACGTGGTAAAAATCTTCATCGACCGCTGCCGCCAGACCAGCCAGGCGGCCTTCATCTCGTTCCGGCTCAACGACGCGCACAACAAGGAGTTCGCCTTCCCAAAGCCTGGCGACAAGCCTGGCGACAAGCCCGGCACCAGCATCGGCATGAGCGTCACCCGGCATTATGTCGAGCATCCTGAATTCATTCTGAAGCGAGGCTCCTCCCGCTCCTCCGATGTGGTACAGAACTGGATTTTCCCCGAGGTGCGGGCCCAAAAACTGGCGCTCCTCACCGAGCTGTGCGAGAATTACGATCTGGACGGCCTGGAGCTCGACTTCATGCGCTTCTACAGCTTCTTCGACCTGGTCAAAACCACCCCTGAGCAACGATGCGCCGTCATCACCGGATTCGTTGCGGAGGTGCGCAGAATGCTTGATCGCACCGCCCGCGAGGGCCGCCGCCGGTGGCTTTGCGCACGCGTGCCCTGTCTGGTCAGGGGGCTTGATGCGCTGGGCATTGACCTCGCCGCTTTCGTCAATGCCGGGCTGGACATGGTGAACGCCTCCGCCAGCTACTTCACCACCCAGCAGACGGATCTTGCCGCCATCCGCAGGCAGTCCGCAGGCGCGGCCCTGTACGTGGAGCTGTGCCATTCCATCGAAAACGG
>CAINXC010000174.1 GCA_903854655.1 uncultured Verrucomicrobiota bacterium
GGCCTCGAAAGCCTTGCCTTGGGGAACCAGGAAGTTGCGGGCGAAACCGCGCTTCACAGCGACGACGTCGGCCTCGGCGCCGAGTCCTTTGATCTTCTCTTTTAAAATGACTTGTGTTTTGGCCATGAGCGGGTGCCTCCAGTACGAAAGGGCGCGAATGCTACACGGCGTTTCCAGCTTGTCAAATGCGGTTCTGCGTCTTCCGAAACCTTTGTGAAACCGGACGCGGAACGCGAGCCTACAAGTCATCGTCATTCACGCCGTCCATGAAGTCGCTGGGCCTTGTGCGCAAGCCTTCGCGCATCTCACGGGCTTCGCGCACCGCCTTGTCGAGTTGCGCGAGACCAGCCAACGCGGTATTCGGAATCGAGCCGATCAGGGCATCAATGACGGTCGGCTGGCCGTCGGCACCACGCATGATGTTGCCCTGATGAAGATCGCCCAGCAGCCACGCCTTCCCGCTTACCCAGAAGACCCGCAAATCGCCACGCAGTCCACCCCGCACCGGCAGCGCCTTCATGACTTCAACGGCAATCTGGCGGTCGGCGTCCAGATCCGGGCCGTGCGGCTGCGCGAGCGGTTGCTTGACAATGAGGTAGTCGCCGGTGTCAGCCAGACCTACGATCTCTGTAGGGTGCGCCCCAGCTTCGTGCAGAACGGCGAGCTTCTCCAGCGTCTCAAACAGGTTCGCATCGAGCATCCGCAGGTCAGCATCAAAGCCGCCACCGAACTCCAGCAGGATCTTCTTCCCCAGGCCGCCGGAATCGCGCAGATAGAATAGCTTATAAACAACGCCCCGCGCATCATCGGCAAAGGGCCAAGCTTCTTCGGGTCCACCAGTGAGACAGCGAAGGGTGGAGGAGGTAAGGTTGCCCTCGTAGTCATGCGTGATGCCCAGGGCACGGAGTGAAATCAAGGGCGTTTCAGAGCTGGCAGAACGTCCGGCAACAACGGAAGCCCAGCCATCAGACGAAACCGGTTGCCCGGATGCATCTGGCCCAACCGCAGTCGTGATGCTACGCGCTCGCTGTCGGTTAAGACGGGCGCCAGCCTCTCGGCATCCGATGGCGATTCGCGGACCGTAGATGAAGCTGGGGCGTCCCGTGAGGGGATCGTCCGGAAGCTGGGGGTCTGTGGTTCCATTCAAGGGTGGAGAGTCGCTCTTCTTGGCATCTGCGGCAATATTAAAGCGCTGAACTGGGTTGCGCTCAAGCTAGCGAGCGCGGATCTCCGATCTTGCACGCAAGACTGGGGGCTACAAATCATCGTCGTTGCCGTCTCCAAATTCTGGTCGTTTGGGAGGAATTCGTCCCTCACGAAGGGCCTTGGCATCTTCCACGGCCTGATGAAGCCAGCCAAAATTTCGGATTGCCGCTGGCGTCACTGCTCCAACAAGGGCGTCTATGATCGTGGGTCTTCTCCTGTGGTCCAGCATGATGTTATGAACGTGAAGGTCGCTGATAAGCCACGCCGCTTCGTTGAGCCATATAACCGAGATTGGCCGTCTTAGGGGAGCGCGAGGCGTGGCAGCACAAATAGCTTTGAGCGCATTCTCCCGATGCCGTTCGAGGACTGCTTTACAGCCTTCAAGGGTGTCTGCCATGGGATAGGCGAGAGGCTGTTTGGCGACAAGAAAGTCGCCCGTATCATTGAGACCGACAATTTCGGTGGGATGTGCGCCAGCCTCGTGCAGCATCGTGAGCTTCTCGATAGTCTCGAAAAGCACGCCGTCGAGGGGAAAAAAATCGGGATTGCCCTCGTCATCATCCTCCAGCACCACTTTTTTACCCACACCACCAGCAGCGTTCAGAGGAAAAAGCTTGTAAACCACCCCAGCTTCCACGTGGTGGAAGGGGCTAGCTTCGGCCCCGCTTTTGAGCGGGAAGAGAAATTTTGATTCGGTGAAGCCGTCCCTATCCAGGGCAATTCCAAGTCCTTCTAGCGAGACAAGAGGGACTTCCCAGTTTTTTGAGGTTCGGGTAAAGGCGGCTGCCCAAACATCAGGCGAAACCGATTCGCGCGATGGAGTGAGGCGAGCTGCCTCCTGGATGCCGCGCGCTCGCCGTCGGTTAAGGGCAACGCCAGCTGTTCGCTGCTCTGTAGAGACCTCTGGTCCCCAGATAGAAGTGGGGCGCCCAGTGAGGAAGTCGAACTGAAGTTGTTCTGTGGGCTTTCCATTCAAAGGATAATCTCAAATGAAGGTTGGTGTGTCCAGATTGAAAAAATGAGCCTGCAACCGAATACGTTTTGTGAACGTCTCGAAGCAGGTAAAAGGCCAAAAAGTGCGCCGCTACGCCTCCAACCCAGCCGCTGCCAGCTTGGTTTCTTCGTTGACGATCTTGCCGGCGAGATCGCTCTTGGTCAGGGACTTGATCTCGTCGCGGAACTTCTTCACGAAGCTCTGCGTGGGCCAGCTTGCGGCTTCGCCGAAGGCGCAGATGGTGCGGCCTTCGATCTGGTTGGCCACCTGTTCCAGCATGTCCACGTCGTCCGGGCTGGCGTTGCCGGCGACGATGCGGTCGCTGATCTTCGCCATCCAGGGGCTGCCCTCGCGGCAGGGCGTGCACTGGCCGCAGGATTCGTGCTGATAGAATTTATTAAGGTTGTTGATCACCCAGGCCATGCTGCGGCTGTCGTCCATGATCATGACGCCGCCGGAGCCTGCCATGGAGCCGCACGCGGCCATGGTGTCGAAATCCATCGGGATGTCCCAGATGGTCAGCTCGCGACCGTCCTTGAGTTTGTACTTTTCGTCGGCCTTGAGCACCTTGGCGGAGGAGCCGCCAGGAATGATCGCCTTTAGGCTGCGACCGGGCTTCAAACCGCCGCACAAGTCGTTGATGACCTCGCCCATGGTGACCTTGCCGACCTCGACCTCGAAGTAGCCGGGCTTCTGCACGTCGCCGCTCACGCACAGGATGCGGGTGCCGGTGTTGTTCGGCGTGCCCAGCTTCGCGTATTCGGCGCCACCCATGGCGAGGATGTGCTTCACGTGGCAGAGGGACTCCACGTTGTTGACGATCGTGGGGCTCATGTAGAGGCCCAGCGCCGCCGGGAAATACGGGGGCTTGATGCGCGGGTAGGGGCGCTTGCCTTCCAGGGACTCGATCAAGCCGGTCTCCTCGCCGCAGATGTAGGCGCCCGCGCCGCGGTGGACGAAGATGTCGCAGGAGTAGCCGGTGCCGCAGATGTTCTGGCCGACAAAGCCCGCCGCGCGCGCCTCGGCGAGGGCTTTTTCGAGGATGCGCGCGCCGTGCGGCATCTCGCCGCGGATGTAGATGTAGGCCAGCTTCACGTTGTTCGCGAAGCACGAGATCATCGTGCCCTCGATCAACTGGTGCGGGTCCTGGTGCATGATGTAGCGATCCTTGAA
>CAINXC010000175.1 GCA_903854655.1 uncultured Verrucomicrobiota bacterium
CGGAGATGGTGCCTGCCTCAACATCATAGGTGCTGGTGCTGGTGAGCACGCCCGTGGTGCCGCTGATGCTGCCGCCGGTGATCTTCACCCCGGCAACCGTGTCGCTGTTGGTCCCGATGTTCAGCGAGCCAGCGGAAATCGAAACGGTCTTGCCGTCCGCAATCTGGTTGCTCTGATTCAGCACGACGCTGCCACCGCTGATCACCAGGCTGCCGGTGCCGGCCAGGGCGTTGTTGCCGGTGGTGTTGAGATTGAGGGTGCCCGAGTTCACCGTCGTGGTGCCCGTGTAACTGTTCGCCCCCGAAAGCGTCAAGGTTCCCGGCCCTGAAACGGTCACAGCATAGCCATGGCCGCCATCGCTGATGACACCGCCTATCGTGAGGGGCGTTCCGGCGTTGGCCAGGACGCTGATGCCCAGGGTGCCTTGCAGGGTCACCCCAGCATTGATGGCATTGGCCTGTCCTGTGCCAGGCCCCACATCCCAGGTGATGGTGGCACCAGACGTCATGATCAGGTGCCCTCCCGCCCCGGCGTTGATGGTGAAACCCGCATTGGACCCGCCCACAGGGTTGATCACCAGACTGCTCAGAGTGGGATTGAACGCGTGACCTGCACCATCGTCCAAAGTGACCGTGCCAGATACGCTCGCAGGAGCGCCGAATCTAGCCACGTCCCCGCCAGGAGAGTTTCCCGGCACGACTGAAGTGTCCCAGTTGGCGGTCTTGTTCCATGCCCCCGACCCGATGTCCCATGAAGCCGTCGCTGCCCGGGCCGAAGTTCCACCCAGAGCACAAGCAAGCAGGCCGCCCAACAAGGCTGCCGCCCGCCAATGGGATCCTGGCCGGCGAGAGCGAGGGGCACAGTGCGATAACTTGAGGGAGTGATGGCTGCCGGTTGCTTTCATGATGACGAGGCGGTTCAGAATGCTGTAGCGATAAAGTTCACTTGAGTGTGGCGGAGATCCTGACGCAAAGACAGCTTCACAGCGGCAGTGCCTGGGCCGGCAAGCACCAGCAACTCTCGGAAAGAGGCACTGGCCAGACTCGCCATTTGGACTAAAAATCACAATTCTAGAAAAAAGGGAGCCCGGCGTAAAGCTATTAAGCTGAAGCATCGCAAGGGCGTTTCACCGGATGAAAATGCAGGTGCGGCCACTCTGCACTTCCAAGGTTTCAACGATCGGCTTCCAAAGATTGCACTGCGAGGTTTGCTGATCCATGATGAGCTTGGCGACCCCGTACTCCTCTCATGAGCGACGAAGCAAACCTTATCCTCCCTAAGGCCGCAGTGCCTGATGCTCCGCCTCAGTCGGCGGACGTCCAGTGGGCGGGAGCGGAGCGCTCCTGGAAGGTCATCCTGTTCACCGACATCGAGGGGTCCGTCAGCCTTCAGCAGCGCATGGGGATGGAGCGGTACGCCGTCCTGCTCAGGCGGCACGACGCGTTGTTTGGTGAGGCGATGGGCCTCTCCGCCACAGGGTGCATCTTAAAGCACACGGGTGACGGCTTCCTTGCACTTTTTGGCAGCCCCGGCGAGGCCGTGATTGTCGCCCTGCGATTTCAGCGCCTGCTGCACCGGGAACCATGGCCGGAACGCCGGGAAGTGCGGGTGCGCATCGGCATGCATGAAGGCGAGGTGATCGTCATGCCCGCCTCCAGCCACCTGCCAGGCGCGGTGGGTGCGGCGGTGAATCTGGCGGCCCGGGTCATGAGTCTGGCCGCAGGCGGGCAGATCTTGATGACGCTGCCCGTGTTTGATCACGCCCGCCAGACGGTGGCCGCCGTGCCGGCGGAGGAACCTTCCGAGCGCGCCGTCCTGAGCTGGGTGGCTCACGGAACCTATCTGGTGAAAGGCATCGACGAACCTGTGGGCATTTATGAAATCGGAGTGCGCGGAGACGCCTCGTTTCACCGGCCCGCCGACGGATCAGAGGTGACGAGATCAGTTTCCGCAGAAGAGGAGGCCACCCTCGGCTGGCGTCCTGGAACCGGACTGGATGTGCCCCGTCGCCCCGCATGGAAATTGATCAAACGCCTTGGGGAAGGCGGCTTTGGCGAAGTCTGGCTGGCCGAGAACCGGCAGACCAGGGACCAGCGGGTGTTCAAGTTCTGCTTTGATGCCGTGCGGCTGCGCTCGTTCAAGCGTGAGTTCGCTCTGTTCCGCATGATCCGCGACCAACTGGGGGCTCGCCAGGATATTGCCACCCTGCACGAGGTTTCGCTGGAGTCCCCGCCCTACTACCTTGAAAGTGAATACTGCACTGGCGGCACACTGCGGGAGTGGCTGGAAACCCATCCCTCCCCCCTCCCCGTGCGACTGGAACTCATGGCGCAGGTCGCGCATGCCCTCGCCGCCGCCCACTCGGTGGGTGTGATTCACCGGGATATCAAGCCGTCCAACATCTTTGTGGATGTACGGGCTGACGGCACCGTGCATTCACGGCTGGCGGATTTTGGCATCGGCGTGCTTTTGGAAGGAGTCACCCGGCCTCGACTGGACCTGCCGTTCACCGAGAATCTTACCATGACCAGCAGCGCGGCGCGCACCGGCACAGGCCTGTATTGCGCACCGGAGTACCTGATTGGCAAGCCCCCGTCGATCCAGGGCGACATCTACTCGCTGGGCGTGCTGCTGTACCAGATGGTCATCGGCGACTTCGACCGCCCCATGGGCGCAGGGTGGCGCAGGGAGGTGCCCGACGCCCTGCTGGGCGATGACATCGCGCAATGCGTGGATGTGGAGCCGAAGCGGCGCTTTTCCAGCGCCCTGCTGGTCGCCGAACGCCTGGAGGCAATCGAAGCGCGCCGTGCGGAACAGCAGGCGGCGCAGGAGGACGAACGACGCCAGGCCCTGCATCGCGAGGAGCTGGCCCGGCAACGCAAACGCCTGCGCCTCGCGGTGGCGGTTTCCAGCGCCTCCATCTGTCTGCTGGCCTTTGTCCTCATCCTCGTGGCGGTGCTGGAGCGAAGCCGCCAGCAGGCTGTCACCCACGCGCAGGAAATGGAAGCGGCGCGCCGGCAGATGGAGCGGCAGAAGGATGCGGCCCAGGACCGCTCCTACGTCGCCAGCATGGTCAGCATGACCGAGGACATGATGAAGAACCGCGCCTCCGCCACCCGTGCGATGCTGGACGGCCTCCGGGCCCCGCTTGGTGAGCAGGACCGCCGGGGCTGGGAGTGGTTTTTTGCCGACACCATCCTGAACCCCGGGCAGAAGAAAGTGATCGTTTCAGACCGCCCTTTGCGGGCCATGGCTGTGAGCCCTGATGAGCGGGAGGTGATCGTCGCCGGCGATGAGGGCAGCATTTCCCTTTGGTCCACCGACTCGCTGGACCGTGCAGCCGGATGGGACTCAAAGGGCGGCCGGGTCAACAGCCTGAGCTGGAGCCCCAAGGGCCTGCTGGCCGCAGCCCTGGACGATGGCACCCTGGCCATTTGGGAGGTGGCGAAACGGCACGAGATTTTGCGCTGGAAAGCCCACAGCAAAGCCGCAACCTCCGTGATCTGGCGGGAACGCGATTCGGTGCTTATTTCGGGTGGTGGTGACGGCACCATCTGCCAGTGGAAGGCCGGCCCCGATTTGTTGGGCGCCAGCCAATGCAAGGGACCCGTGCTGTCGGCAGGCCTGCGGCAGGACGGCGAAGAGATGGCAGCCATCGTTGGCAATCCCTTGCGGATCGTCGTGGGCCGCCCAGGGGACCTTGGCGAAGCGCACCAGACGTTTCTCAATTCCAATGGTTCCGCTTTTGCCTGGCAGCCCGGCGGCACCAACATCGTGCTCTCCAAGGACGGACTGCCGGTGCGCCTTTGGAACCCATACACGGACATCCCGCTGGGGGGGCTCTCATACGCATTCACCCCCGGCGTCACTGCCTTTGCCTGGTCGGCCCTGGGGAAAACCGTGGCAATTGGCAGCATTGACGGCACCCTGCTGCTCAGCAGCCCTGCAGAGCCCGGCAACATGAGCAGCCTTCTGCAAGGGCACGAGGGCAGGATTGCAGCCCTGCAATGGTTGAAGCGGTGCGACCGGCTGCTTTCCGTGGGCGACGACGGCACCCTGCGTGCCTGGGACGAACCGCAGCGCCCGACGGAAGTCTTTGCCACAAACACGCCCTGTGCGGTCACAGCCGCCCAGTGGAATCCTGCACGCGACCGCCTCGCAGTCATGCTCGCGGACGATGAGGTGCAGGTGCTGGACGGCACCACCCGGAGAGTGCTTTGGTCACGGGCGCTGCCGCGCCCGGCAAGCTTGGACACACCCATGTCGAATGGAGCACTGGCCTGGAGCCCCGACGGCCAGCAACTTGCCGCGGGCTGTCCAGGACGCGCCCTGTCGCTGTGGCAGGCGGAAGATGGCGGCCGCTCAGGTCACATCCGCACGGTGATGGCGGAAAAGGTGAGCTGGATGCCCGATGGCAAGCACCTTCTGGTCAAGGATACCGGCGGCTGGGAGATGCTGTCCCTTGACGGTGCCTCCAGCAAAATAGCCGCCCTGCCCGGCACGGAGTGGCTGGTGCCCTTCGAAGATGGCCGCATGGTTTCGCTCATGACCGATGGTGAGCAGGTCTATTTGCGGACCGTGGGCGCGGCCTCGGCCCCGCTCGATGTTCCGTTGCCCAAGATGAACGGCCGCATCACCTGCGTGGCGGTCAACGCTCGCCATACCGCGGTCGCCCTTGGGGGGGACAACGGAACGGTCGCATGGTTTGACAGCCGCACGGGACAATGGTCACGCCCGGCCATGGCGCATGCGGGAGCAGTGGTCGCGGTTGGCTGGAATGGCGATGGCTCACGCCTGGTTTCGGCCGGCACAGATCTGACCTGCCGCATCTACAACGTGGGGCTCGTGGCGGAAAACTGGCTGATCAACTATGCCATGAACCCGGACATTGCCGCCATCGGCTGGAACGCGCGGGGAGACAAGCTCATGATTGCCAGCGGAGCTGAGAACCAGATCAAAATCTATGACGCCGCCCGGTCCATGGACCGGGAACACGGCATCCGCCCCCCTGCCGCTGCCGATCATCGCCTGGCCGATGCCTGCGCCGCCATCGCGCGCGATCCCGGCGACGGCACCACCTGGGAACAGTTCACGGGCCTGCTGCTGGCGTCACAAAACGAAGCAGACCCTGCTGGTCGCGACCTCCTGGTGGCCGCCTCGCGGCTGGGTGAAATGGGGTTGTTCGAACTGCCTCCCGGATCGCCGGACGAAAGTGCCCGCCCGCCTGTGCTGAAATCCTGGCACGGGCAGGCCCTTCCGCCCGCGCTGCTGATCACCCAGCACTGCGTCTGGCAACAATGGGAACAGGCTGCGGCCCTTTGCTCACAACATGCCGGATCACCAGCCGGGGAGACCTGGCTGCAACTGGCCCATGCCGAGGCGCTGTCACGCCTCGGCCAAAAGGCGAAGGCCGAGGAGGCCTGGCTCCAGGCCTGGCAGGCCCAGCGCAGGGCATGGGTGAGCGAGGCGGAGCTAAGCCCGCCCCTTTCCAAGGACCCGGTCACCGCCAGCCATCCCTCGCTCGGCCCTTGGGCCAACATCAACCCCGGCGAGGACTGGACGGGCGGCGAGAAAAACTGCCTGGACCTGCCGCCCATCATCAAGCAGGAGGGTTTCGAGTTTGCCGCCGGCCCGTTTCTGCAACTGGCGGGCAGGGCTCTGCGCGCCACCCACGAGCACATGTTTCCCCGCATCACGGACTGGATCCCTCTGGGCAAGGAGGCCCGCCGGGCAGCCTTCCTGGTCGCTGTTTCCTGCTACTCGCCTCCCAACACGCCGAAGGAAAAAACCGCGCCCGGCACCTGTGTGGGCAACCTGTACTTGCGACGTGCCGGCGGTGGGGCTGTTCGCGTTCCCCTGCTCTATGGCCGCAACATCTGGGACTGGTGGGTGCCTTCCAACGACCAGATCCCGCCCGCCCCGCCCGAGGCCGTGGCATGGCAGGGAGTCAATTCCAAAGCCAGGTCCATGCATCATACGCTAGCGCTGTACCGCGTTGAATGGGAGGCGGGGGCAAATGAAGCCGCCGTCACGGATTTCTCCATCAGCTCCACCATGCACCGGCCTGCACCCATGCTGATGGCGGCGGAGGTTGTCCGATAAACCATGAGAGCCGTCACCATCATCAGTCCGGGATTCGAAGCACCGGGGGAAGAGGCGGTGGCGCGATTCCAAAGGTACGCAGGCATTGAGGTGGACGTGCTGCGCTGCGAATCCGACGAGGCACACCGCGTGAAATTGCAGGCGTTCGCCGACGCGGCGGCCCATGGCTGGCGCTGGTGGTTCGACGCCGACTGGTGGCTCCTGCGCAGCTGCGAAAACGACATTCGCGAAACGCTCGGCCCATGGGTCGCCGGCACGCCCATCCCGGTGGACCGGGCCCGTGAGGAAGGTGCAGCCTACGGTTTTGACCCGCGTTGCCGGGTCACCACGGGTTTCGTGGCATTTGACCCGTCGCTGCCCAACTGGGACCGGGCCCTGCGGCTCGCCCTGGATCTCCAAGCCCATGAAGGCATGCGGCGCGACGAGGTGTACCTCAACGCCGCGCTGCACCACTTTCAGGTTCCGGTGCGCATGCTCGATTCCGGCTGGAACTGGTGCCTGCAGGCGGTGTCCCTGTACGGCTACACCCCGGCGGTGATCCACGCCATCCATGCGGCGGGCGTTGCAACGGCGCAAAAGCAGACCCACCTCGTCCAGGCTGCGGAGGCTCACTCAAGCACCGCCAACCCCTGGAGCCTGGATGCCGGCGAGCTCGCCTGGCTCTCGCGATTCGCCACCGCCCTTTGCCGCGCAGATCATCGTCACGTCGTGGAATTCGGCCCTGGGATGAGCACCCGCGCCCTTTTGCAGGCGGGGTGCAGCATCACGTCCTGCGAAACCAATGCACGGGCCTTCTGCGCCGCCACGGCGGCCGTTCCGGCGGGGGCGGCCCTCAGGCTGATATCCCACGAGCCAGGCCTGGGCGGCCTGGAAGCCCCCTGCGACTGGGCGTTTGTCGATGGTCCTCCCGGCGATCTGCTGGTCGATGGAAAGTCCCGCTGGCACGCTCTGGACTGGTGCCGCCAACGCTGCAAGATCATCGTGCTTCACGATGCCAGGCGCGCGGGTGAACAACAAAGCATCGCTGCTCTGCAGGGCGCGGGCTGGGCCGCGCATCTGGTGGAAACCCCGCGCGGCCTCTGCGTGCTCACCCTCGGCGACGCTGCGGCGGCTCTGGCGGCTGCGGCCTCTACATCTCCAGGATGTTGAACAGCGTGAGCTGGGGGTCGTACATGAATTTCATGCAGAATACGCCGAACAGAAAGGGCAGCTTGTGGTGCGTCGTCCCCGCGCCCGCTGCATGCACGATCGCTGCGGGCGCCCACTCCCAATAAGTTTGCAGATTTTTGTGGCAAAATGGCAGCGCGATCTCGTGCCGCGGCCATTCGATCACCTCCCCGTCCCAGTCGAGCACCACCCGGTTGAAGGCGGACTGCTCGCGCAGGCAGGGCACCATTCGCGGTGGCAGGGCGTCCACAGCACGCCACCGGTGGAGCAATTCCAGCAGGCGCGGCGCCGCCACCGCCCAGGTGCCGCTGTTGATGCCGTTGCGATCAAACTCCGCCTGCTCCTGCTCCGTGAGATAGGCGCCATAGGCCCCGTCCTGGATCGGCGCGCCGGTCTCGGCAAAGAAGGCGAGGTCCCATGAGCCTTCCAGCAGGTGATTGATGCAGCGGGTCGCCACGCAGTCGCAATCAATGAACATCACCTTGTCATAGCCTTCCGGGTGCAGGTGCTCGATCACCGCATGCTTGCACGACTGCGCGATCTCGACGAAGCCCCAATGCTCCTCTGGTTCCTGCAGCGGATGCAGCGCCACCTCGCGCACCCCCTTCCTCGGCACCATGAACAGGGGATGCGGGGAGTTGTGAAACACAACAATGTCGCCGTCAAAACGGGTGCGCAGCAGGGAGGACACCAGCAGTTTCGCCATATTGCGATGCGCCGTCGCCCCACCCATGTCCAGAGCCAGCGTATAAACCAAATGTCGTCCCATGCGATCCATTGTCAGATTTCCAAGATGTTCAGAAGCGTTGCCTGCTCATCGAAAAAGAACGTGTTCATGTACAGCCCGAACATGAACCGCAGCTTCTCGTACAGATCGGTGGAGCCGGCCAGGTGCACCAGTTGCGAGGCAAAGTAATCCTGCGCCCGCGGGTCGTGGCTGAAGGGGGCGGCCACTTCCGAACGCGTGAGCACCCGTTTGCACAGCGGCGAATCGATGACCAGACGGTTCAGCGCCGCCTGGTCGGTAAAGTACTTCGTCCGTTGCGCCGGCCCAAAGTGAATCCGCTCCCACTCGCTCATCACCTCGTGATACCGTGCCGCGCTCACCGCCAGCACCCCGCCGTTCACTCCTTCGCACGAGAGCGTGGCCGCCTCCTCCTCACTGATAAAGCAGTTGAAGCCCTCGTCACCGGCACGACTGCCCGGCTCGCTGTAAAACGCCAGGTCCCAGTCCCCCTCAAGCATGGAATTCAGGCTGCCCAACGCCAGGCAGTCGGCATCCAGATAGAGCACCTTGTCGAAACCGGTGACATCAAGATGGTCGCGCACCTTGAACTTCCACGCCTGCGCGTAGTTCCAGAAATGCTCGTCGCCGTGATCCTCGGGATGCACGATGATCTCCCGGACCCCGGCGCGCGGAATCATGAACAGGGGTTCAGCAGAGGTCTTGAACACCACAATCTCGCCATCAAACCGAGTGCGCAGAAGGGACAGCACGAGGAACTTCGCCATGTGCCGGTGACCCAATGCCCCCGGGGGGTGGTCAAGCGCCAGCGTGTAAACAAGGTGACGAGGCATGAACGCGTGAGCTTTGCTAGAATTTCAATGCTGGCACCTACGCCAGAACTTCCGCCTGCACAAGCCTGCAAAAGTAGCTCTTGCAACTTCGTCCAAAGATCGCAGCCTAAGAGGCCAACCTCAATTCCATCCCCGCATGACCCAAACATCACCTCCCGCGAACATGCAGTCGCTGATGGCCCAACTGCAGTCGGCCCAGCCCAATTCACCCATCCTCGGCAGCGGCTGGGGTGCACCGGAGCCCCCGCCTACGCCTCCAACTCCACCGCCCACCTGGGAGCCGAATCCCTCCCCGCCCGCCGGCCCCTAGCAGGCAGGGCCGGTCAAAGTCCTCCTCTCCGTCGGCCCCTGGTCAGATCCAGGTGCCGGCGGGAATCACCGCCCCTTTGGGGATTACCACGATGCCATCGCGCACGAAGTAGTTTTCGTGGTCCTGGTCGCCGCTCTTGCCCTCGCCAGTAATCAGCACGTTGTCACCAATGTGCACATTCTTGTCGATGATGGCGCGCTCGATGCGGCAGTTGCGCCCAATGCCGGGCGGCGGGCGGTCCACACCCCGGTGCAGGGAGCCGGGATAGTAGTCGGCGCCCATGATGATGCAGTTGCGGATCGTGGTGCCCGCCTCGACGATGGTACGCACGCCGATGACGCTGCGTTCGATGTGGGCGTCCGTGAGAATGCAGCCGTCGGCCAGCAGCGCCTTGTGAATGGTGGCGCCGTTGATCTTGCTTGAAGGCAGGAAGCGGGCGTTGGTGTAAATGGGATTGAGCGAGTCAAAGAAATCGTACTGCGGCACCATCTCACACAGATCCAGATTCGCATCGAAGAAGGACCGGATGGTGCCGATGTCCTCCCAGTAGCCCTGGAAGTCGTAAGAGTGAACCCGGTACTTCTTGATCGCATCGGGGATGATGTGCTTGCCAAAGTCCGCAAACTCGTTGGCCAGCGATTCCTCCAGCGCCTGGCGGTTGAAGACGTAGATGCCCATGCTGGCCTGGAAGCGCGGTTCATCCGTGGGGATGCCCATGCGCTCCATGGTTTCCACCGGCATGCGCAGCTTCTCCAGCTGCTCAGGCTCCTTGGGTTTTTCGACAAAGGTGTGGATGCGTCCGGTGGTGTCGGCATGGAGAATGCCAAAGCTCTTCGCATCGCGCTCACTGACCGGCAGCGTAGGAATGGTGATATCGGCCTTCGAGGCGATGTGCTGGTCCATGACCTCCCGAAAATCCATGCGGTAGAGCTGGTCGCCGCTGAGGATGAGGTAGTAGTCCCAGTTGCCTTCCAAAAACGTGCGCAAGTTCTGGCGCACTGCATCCGCCGTGCCCTGATACCAGGTTTCGTCCTGCGGTGTCTGCTGCGCGGCGAGGATTTCCACGAAGCCACGGCTGAATTGATCAAACTTGTAGGTGCGGTTGATGTGCCGGTTGAGCGAGGCGCTGTTAAACTGCGTCAGCACGTACACCTGGCGAACCCCGCTGTTGATGCAGTTGCTGATGGGAATATCCACCAGGCGGTATTTGCCTGCCAGCGGCACGGCGGGCTTGGCGCGGTCCTTGGTCAGAGGGAAAAGACGGGTTCCAGCCCCGCCTCCCATGATAATGGCCAGTGTGTTGCGGGTGATGCGGGGTTCTGGTTTCACAGCGATGGTGGGTGATGTTGACAGGATCACGGGGCTTGTTTGCTGACTCACTCCCGAAGCTCAACCCTTGAGCGCTGGCACAGCACAAACCGCCGGGATTTTTCCTGAAACAACAAAGGTAAGCAAGCGTTTCCTTTTGTATCACCAGGCTAGGACGTTGCATCAACCCGGCGCCCCTGCACTGGAGGTGCCAACAACCCCTCAGCCCGCCAAACATGACCTCGTTCAAACTCCGGTTTCACCACCTCGCAACCCTCGCAGGCCTGGCATCTCTCGCCCCCCTTGCCCTGCATGGCGAAGTGAATTTCGAAAAGCAAATCTTCCCGTTCATGCAGAAGAAGTGCGTGGACTGCCATGCCGCACCCCATGAAGTGAACGGCAAGAAAAAGGAGCCCAAGGCCGAGCTGCGGCTGGACGCCGCCTTTGCCATTCTCAAGGGCAGCAAGAACGGCAAGATCATCACCCCCAAGGCCAGCGACAAGAGCCGCCTCTACGAAGTCATCACCCTGCCGGAGGATGATGACGACGCCATGCCACCCAAGGGCAAGGCGGACGCACTGACTGCGGCCGAGAAGACGCTGATCAAACAATGGATCGACGAGGGTGCAAACTTCGGCACCTGGGAAGGCAACCCCGTGGGCAAGCCTGCCGATCCCAACGCCCGCCCTGTGGTGGACGTGAAGCGCGAGCACATCGATTTCTACAAGGCCCTGGAGCAGGGTGTGAAACCCGCCTCCGAGGACGCCATCAAGAAGGCCAAGGCCGCCGGGGCCCAGGTTTCAACCATCAGCGTCACCAGCCCGCTGCTGCGCGTGGATTTCCTCACCGGGGTTTCCGCCTGCACGGACGAAAAAGTGGCCGCCCTGCTGCCTCTCGCTGAAAATATTGCCCAGATCGACCTGGGGCGCACTGCGATCACCGATGGCGCGCTCGCCACCGTGGCCAAGTTCCCCCGCCTCGCCCGGCTGGACCTGCGCCAGACCAAGATCACGGACAAGGGCATCCAGTCGCTCACCAAGCTCACCAAACTGCAAAGCCTCAATCTCTACGGCACCGAAGTCGGTGACAGCGGACTCGCGACCCTCGCCTCCATCAAGGGCCTCAAAACCGTCTATGCCTGGCAAAGCAAGGCCACCGACGCCGGCGCCTCCAAACTGAAGGCGGCCCTGCCCAAGGTCGAGGTCACCATCAAGTAAGCCTTTCCCGCAGCCAGCCGGGGCGGTTGGTGGTGATCCCATCCACCCCGGCCACTACGAGCCGCACGGCCAGCTCTGGATCATCAACGGTCCACACGTAGAGCTGCAATCCAGCTTGGTGAACCTTGCGGACCATCGCAGCATCAATCTGCGGTCCCGCTTCCAGATCCAGCCCGTCCACGCCCATGGCCCTGGCTTTGGCAATGAGGTCTTCGATGGCGGAAGCGCCTGCCGGTTTCCTGCCCCTTTTCAACGAAACCACCCAGTACACCTGCAGGCGCGGGAGCCGCAGCTTCGCCAGGCGTACCGTTTCATCGCCGAAGCCGATGATCGCAAGCTGCTCGGGCCTCTTGCCAGAAGCGGTGATCACCTGCTCCAGCACCGGCAGCACTTCCGGGCCGCACTTGATTTCGATGAGCAGGCGCCTCCCTTCAGGAATCATGGCCACGGCTTCCTGCAGCGTGGGCAGCTTTTCTCCCCGCCACTGCGGCCCTTTGGACCTTCCTGCATCCAGCGTGCGCAGTTCGGCGAGCGGCTGCTCTGCCACCACCTTGCTCGCGCCTGTGGCGCCCTTGGTGTTCGCATCGTGGATGACGATGGCATGGCCGTCCCCGGTCAGCCGGATGTCGAGTTCCACGGCATCCGCCTCCTGCTCCCAGGCCAGTTGGAAGGACGCCAAAGTGTTCTCCGGCGCTTCATGCGAAGCGCCTCGGTGGCCGATGATTTCGACGGCTTTCAGGTTCAAGGCGCTCATGAGGCTGAAGGCGGAGGTGATGAACGGAGATCAAAAGCCTCCGATGGTGAAGAACGGTCGGGCCAGGGGCACTTGTTTGCCAAATAAATCACCTCCTTGTGCTCGAACTGTGGCGTGGGTTCGTAATGGCCTCTGGCTGAACCGTCCTCACACCCGCAACCCATGAAATACACCATCGCTCTCATCGTCGTCGCCCTCATCGCGTTCGCAACGCATCACGCCCTTGCCAATCAAGGTGCCTTCGTCAAACCGCCGTACGACGCACCCGCCATCAAGGCGGTCGATCAGGACGGCAAGGAAGTGGACTTCCCCGCGATTTACAAGAAGGGCATCACCGTTGTCTATTTCTATCCCAAGGCGGACACGCCGGGCTGCACCAAGCAGGGCTGCAGCCTGCGTGACGCGCACGCCGATCTCACCGCCAAAGGCGTGCAGGTGCTGGGTGTGAGCGTGGACAAGCCGGAGGCGAACAAGAAGTTCCAGGACAAGTTCCACCTGCCCTTCACACTGGTGAGCGACCCAGAAGGCAAGGTGCTGGACGCCTTCAAGGTGGGCCGCATTCCAGTGATCGGCCTTGCCACCCGGCAGTGCTTTGTGATTCAAGACGGCAAGGTGGTCTGGCACGACGCCAAGGCTTCCACCGACAAGCAGGCCGACGACATCAAGGCCGTGCTCAAGGAGCTGGGCAAGTAGGCCTGAGGACCTTTGCCATCTGAGTTCGACCTCGAAGCCGCATGGGAAACCGTGCGGCTTCTTGTTTGCCTCCCGGCCTCGGTCTCAGCCGTGCTGCGGCTGGGGCGCCGCGACAGGATGTCCATCACCCTTGCCCCGCACCTTGCGCAGCCAGAGGCGGATATGCTCGACGGCGAGGTAGGCAACGGGAGTGGTGTAGAGGGTGAGAATCTGGGAAAGGATCAGCCCGCCCACCACCGCGATGCCAAGGGGTCGGCGCAGCTCAGACCCCACGCCGGTACCAAATGCCAGCGGGAAGCTGCCGAACAGGGCGGCCATCGTGGTCATCATGATCGGGCGGAAGCGGATCACACAGGCCTTGTAGATGGCCTCTTCGGGCGTGAGATTCTCGGTGCGCTCCACCTCCAGCGCGAAATCGATCATCATGATCGCATTCTTTTTGACG
>CAINXC010000176.1 GCA_903854655.1 uncultured Verrucomicrobiota bacterium
CATTCATTCCTCGACAGGATGAAGCGCGAATCTCTGGAAGCAACGAGCAACCTGGGGGGCCATTTCCAAGAGTTGTGCTGCGCGCTGGTAACAATCCCCGCGCGCCTGGGTATTCCTGCTCAGGACCTGCCTTCCCTCATCCAGAGAACCATCATGAAACCATGCCGCGCAATCGCCACGCTGACACCCTCGATCACCGATTGCCTTCGATCCAGACGAAGAGCCCAAAATACTTGGAGGAAATCCAAGGGTGTTGGCTCGATAAATGTCCATAAAAAAGGATTGGACATAGTTTCAGCAAAGTCACCACACTCCCCAATCCTATGAAAAGATGCTCCCCTCTCCTCTGGTTGGCCGCGCTGGTGGTGATCGCCCTGACTGGCTTAGGCCACGCTCAGGTGCCGAATCTGCTCAGCTACCAGGGCCGCGTCGCCGTGGGCAGCGTGAATTTTGACGGCTCCGGCCAGTTCAAGTTCGCTCTGGTGAATACCGACGGCAGCGCCACCTACTGGAGCAACGACGGCAGCAGTGCCGCCGGCAGCCAGCCAACAGCCTCGGTAGCGCTCACGGTAACCAAGGGCCTTTATTCCGTGCTGCTGGGCGACACCACGCTGGCCAACATGACCGCGATCCCCACCAGTGTCTTCAACAATGCCGATGTGCGCTTGCGCGTGTGGTTCAACGACGGGACCAACGGCTTCCAGCTTCTCACGCCCGACCAGCGCATTGCCGCCGTAGGGTATGCGATGGTGGCGGGCACCGTGCCGGATGGCGCGATCACCTCGGCGAAGATCGCCAGTGGTGCCGTCACTTCGACGCAAATCGCCAATGGTTCTGTCGGCACCGCGCAGCTTGCCAGCCCTTTCCTCACTGTGAACGCAGGCAGCGGTCTCGCCGGTGGCGGCATTGTGGCTTTGGGCGGGTCCATTACCCTGACAAACACGGGAGTCACAACGGCTGGCTCAGGGCTGGCCCTCGTCGGCTCGACCGTCAGCAATACCGGCGTTCTTTCCCTCGCTGGCGGCGGCGGCATCACCGTGACTGCGAGTTCCGGTGCGATCACTCTCGGCAGCAATGCGACCGCAGCGAACACTGCGGGCGCCATCGTCCTGCGCGATGGGAGCGGGAACTTCTCCTCAGGAACGATCACAGCCAATGGCGGGCTCGCGCTGCCGACGACGAGCAGTTCCAGCGTGGGAGTTATCACGCAGAACGGCAGCCCGCTGATCCACAGCTACGGAACGAACAATCTCTTTGCCGGCGCCAGCGCGGGGAATTTCACGATGACGGGCGAGGGCAACAACATCGCCATGGGCACCTCCGCCCTCAACGCCAACACGACGGGCTATTTCAATGCGGCCATTGGGGCCTCCGCCCTCAGCGCCAACACCTCCGGTTTTGGCAATACGGCGACCGGCTTCCAGGCCCTCAACTCCAACACCTACGGGGCCGGCAACACTGCCAGTGGCTACGCCGCGATGGCTTCCAATACCTCAGGGGTCAATAATGCTGCCTTCGGTAACGGTGCGCTTAACCACAGCACCAGTGGCCAAAGCAACGTTGCGATGGGCTCTTTGGCGCTCGGCGGCAATTCGTCCGGAAACAACAACACCGCGATTGGCTTTGGAGCCAGTGGCGCTAACGCCACCGCTTCGGTCAATACCGCTGTCGGCTACAACGCTCTCTATAATAACACGGGCAATTCCAACATTGCTTTGGGCAATCAGGCCGGCTTCAACCTGACCACGGGAACCAACAACATCGACATCGGCCACCAGGGCGTCGCGGCAGAATCCAATACCATCCGCATCGGCGACGGCACCACGCAGACGGACACTTACCTCACAGGCGTCATCCACGGCAATGGATCGGGGTTGACGGGAGTGCCCGCCACAGTGGCCGCAGGCTCCATCACCAGCACCCAAATTGCCAGCGGCGCAGTCGGCAGCGCGCAACTGGCCAGTGGTCTCACCCTCGGAGGCACGACAACGGGAGCGTTCAGCGGCACTTTGACGGGCAATGCTTCCACCGCGACGAGCGCGGCTATAGCAACAACTGCCGGCAGCTTCACCGGAAATCTTGTTGGCGATGTTACCGGCACGCAGGGGGCGACAGTGGTTTCCGCCGTTGGCGGTTCCACCGCCGCGAATGTGCATCTCGCAGAGGTTTTCGCCAATGCCGCGACGGGCGCGAACACCTCGGGTGCGATTGTGAAGAGGGACGGGAGTGGGAGTTTTTCGGCTGGGACGGTGACCGTTGCGGGCGGGATCAACTTGTCTGCCACCACCAGTGCTAGTGTGGGTGTAATCACGCAAAATGGCAGCTCACTGATCCACAGCTTCGGAGCCAGTAATATCTTTCTTGGCCCTAGTGCTGGCAATTTAACAATGACCGGCTACAGCAATACGGCCACCGGAGATCATGCGCTGTGGAAAAATACGACCGGCTTTGAAAATACAGCCAATGGTTACTGGGCACTGTTGAGCAACACAACCGGTCACGACAATACCGCCATCGGAATTACTGCGCTGTCTACCAACCAGACGGGTAACGATAACACTGCGCTCGGTTTCAACGCCGGTGCTTTCATTACGAGCGGCAACAGCAATATTGCAATTGGGTATGGGGCTGGGCAGAATCTCACCACCGGCAACAACGACATCGACATTGGTCATCAGGGCGTCGCGGGCGAATCCAACATCATCCGCATCGGCGACGGAACGACCCAGACGGACACTTACCTCACTGGCGTCATCCACGGCAATGGCTCAGGCTTGACTGGAGTGCCTGCCTCAGTGGCGGCGGGCTCCATCACCAGCACGCAGATCGCCGGCGGTGCTGTGGGCAGCGCGCAACTGGCCAGCGGCCTTACTCTCGGTGGCACAACAACGGGAGCGTTTAGCGGCCCGTTGACGGGCAATGCTTCCACCGCAACGAGCGCGGCCGTAGCAACAACGGCCGGCAGCTTCACCGGTTTGCTCGCGGGCGACGTCACCGGCGCGCAAGGGGCGACGGTGGTTGCCAAGGTGGGCACCTCCACTGCGGCCAACATTCACGCTGCGGAGCTTGCCGCCAATGCCGCTACCAGTACCAACACCCCGAGCGCCATTGCGCAAAGAGACAGCAGCGGAAACTTCTCCGCTGGCACGATCACGGCCAGTCTCAGCGGCAATGCCAGCACCGCCACCTCTGCCACATCGGCGACCACGGCCGCCACCGCAGGCAACTTCACTGGATCGCTCGCGGGCGATGTGACCGGCACCCAGAGCAGCACGCTGGTCGCCGCAACCACGGTTACCGGGAAGGCGCTCACGGGATTCGTATCCGGCGCGGGCACGGTGACCGCCACGGATTCCATTCTGAGCGCGATCAACAAGATCAATGGCAATGTGGCTTTGAAGGCCCCTCTCGCATCCCCAACCTTCACAGGCACCGTCACAGCGCCGGCGTTCGCTGGTACGCTCACGGGCAGCGCCAGCAGCTTTTCAGGCTCACTCGGTGGAGACGTGGGAGGCACTCAGAGCGCCACCGTGGTGGGGGCCGTGGGCGGATCGACCGCTGCCAACCTCCACAACGCTGAAGTTAGCGCCAATGCGGCGACGAATGCCAATACCGCCAGCACGATTGTGAAACGCGATGCCAGCGGGAATTTCTCCGCTGGAACGATCACCGGCACGTTCGTTGGAAATGGTTCAGCATTGACAAATGTTCCGGCGGGCAGTGTGACCGCAAACCTTGCCCTGCCCGTGACTTCAAGCGCCAACGCAGGCGTGATCACGCAGGGTGGTAGCAGCCTCATGCATACGTATGGACCACACAGTTTTTTTGCTGGGACAGGAGCAGGCAACTTCACGATGACCGGTCAAGGCTATAATACTGCCATTGGATCTTCCGCCCTTTCGTCGAATACAAGCGGGTCATTTAATGTTGCGCTAGGAACGAGTGCGCTCGGTGCTAATTTGATCGGAAGCACTAATACCGCTGTTGGCCTACAAGCATTGTTAAACAACCAAAACAACAATGGCAACGTTGCTATCGGATCAGGCGCCGGTAGCAGCATCTTAAGTGACAACAACGTCGCCATCGGCACTGGTGCCATCGGAGGACTCAGCCCCCTCTCTCCCACCGCAACGGGTGGCTCCAACATAGCTGTCGGTTACCTAGCGCTTCAATCAAATACCACCGGCTCCAACAACACAGCCCTAGGCGCCGCCGCGCTCACTGCCAATACGACTGGCAATAGTAACACGGCCACCGGAGAATCGGCGCTTGGTTCGAATACAACTGCGTCTGGCAACACGGCGGATGGCTTTCAAGCGGCCTTCGCCAATTCGACCGGCGCAAACAATACCGCCAGCGGCTATCAAGCGCTCTATCATAACACCGTCAGCAGTAACACTGCTTTCGGGGCTTCTACTCTCTTCTCGACCACGACGGGCAGCAACAACACAGCCGTTGGCCTCCTAGCCATCTACAACAACATCAACGGCTCCGGCAATACGGGCTGCGGACAGGAAGCCCTTTTCAGCAACACCTCCGCCATCCAGAACACGGGAGTTGGGCTGCACGCGCTCCAACTGAATAATGGCAACAACAATACGGCTATCGGAGTGTCCGCTCTTTCTGCCAATACGAGCGGCGTTAACAACATTGGAGTTGGCGTAGGCGGAGGGGACAACCTCACGACGGGTAACAGCAATATCGACATAGGCAGTCCTGGTGTGGCGGGCGAAGGCAACACCATCCGCATCGGCCAACAAGGAACTCAATCCGCAACCTTCATTGCGGGAATCTCCGGCGTCACCAGCAGCGGTGGTGTGGCGGTGTTCATCAATTCATCCGGCCAACTAGGCACGGTGACGTCCTCCCGGCGTTTCAAGGACAACATCGAAACGATGGGCAGGGCAAGCGAGACCATTCTATCGCTGCGGCCCGTGACTTTCCGCTACAAGCCGGAGATTGATGCGAAGGGCATCCCGCAATTCGGCCTGATCGCCGAGGAGGTGGACGAGGTGAATCCTGACTTGGTGGTGCGCGATAACAAGGGCGTGATCCAGACAGTGCGCTACGAGCAGGTGAACGCCATGCTGCTCAACGAATTCCTCAAGGATCACCGAAGGGCAGAGGCGAAGGAACTTGAGATCGCGGAATTGAAGAAGCGGCTGGCGGAACTCGAAGCCAAGGACAAGGAGCGCGAGGTCCGTGAGAAGGCCCGAGAGGAACGGCTGGCCAGGCTGGAGCAGTTCATCCCGGTTGCATCGAAACCCAGCCCGGCGAAAGTCGCGGTGACGGACGCCCCACCGGCCTCAAACTAAGGAGCCATCGCCATGAAGATCCTCCTCGCCTTTCTCTGTCTCCTGCTGGCCACAACGCTGCATGCCGGTCCCAGCGCTAGCGGGAGCTACAGTGTCTCTGCAGCGAACGCCTGCGCGGGGGGAAGGAGAGCCATCAGCGCCAGCTACACCAGCGACGGGAACATGGGCGATATCATTGGCATCTCCACCGTCGCTTCGCCCTCCGAGACGGCGAAGCAGGGCTACATCGGCCAGCTTTATGAGGTCGCTTCTGTACAGGTCACCGCTGCGCCGACGACAATAAACGAGGGCGCCACGCTCCAGCTTGGCGCCACCGCCATACTCGACGATGCCACCACGCTGGTCCTGTTGGGAACAGAGGTGGGCTGGAGCGTGGCGAGCGGACCGCTCACCGGCATCAGCAGCGGCGGGCTCGCGACGGCGGGCAATGTGTATCAGGACACGGCGGCAAGCGTTCAGGGCAGCTATCGCGGCATCATCGGCGCGCTTGGTCTCACCGTGATCAATGTGGGCAGCGATGACTTCGGCATCTATGCTGGCGATGGCATTCCAGACGTTTGGCAGGTGCAATACTTCGGCGTGAACAATCCGCTGGCCGCGCCCACCGTCGATGCTGATGGCACAGGGCAGGACAATCTTTTCAAGTACATCGCCGGGCTGGACCCGACCGATCCCGCTTCCCGCTTTGTGACCACGGTCACCACCATTCCAGTGGCCTTGCAGCACACGATCACCTTCAGCCCCGTGCTTTCGGGCCGCTCCTACACCGTGCAATTCAGCCATGACCTCATCCACTGGTTCACCTTTCCGGGCTCGAACATCACGAACAACGGACAGACACGCACCGTGATGGACGTTGACAACCGGTCAGCGCGGAAGTTTTACCGAGTGCTGATCAGTCAGCCGTGAAGCTGGCTGCCAAGCCACCGGACCATGGTTCAAGTCCCTCCGCGTCTTGTGGACGGCGATGCCGTTGGCCATCGGACTCTGGCGGCGACCTGCGGCTCCTGCTGAAGCACAACGCATTCTCGGGAGCCGCACCCAGACCTTGCGGCTGCGGAACCGGGGTGAGCCGTCCATCAGCCAGTTTTACTGGACCGGCTTCAACTTCACGTTGCCCGTCCAGATCGGAGTTGAGCCGGCGGCGGGCGTGGGCGATATGTTGAAGTCGGGCATCTGCGGCAGGGTGAAGTAGCCAAAACCCCGCAGCTCGGGGGTATTGCCGACGATGCGAACGATCTGCCCCACGAAGGCGACGGGATTGCGCGCGATGACAACCCCGTTGGGCAGGGCATCGGTCATGTTGAGCTTGCCTGAGAGGGCTCCGGTGCTGTCGGTGACTGAGAGCGAGACGCCGCGCGGGTTCAGCCCGGCGGCAATGGCGTCGATGGCGCCGGTGGTCTTGAGGTTCACCATCACGCCGGGGCTGGGACTGGTGTTGTCGATACCGCCCTGGGAGAAGAGGAGCTGCGCATTAGCGCCGCCGGAGACATAGGCGAAGCCCAGGGCGTTCAGGCCTGCGGCCGGGGCCACATATTTCGCGCCCACCAGCGTGAGCGAAACCGGAGCCCAGCCTGCGGGGTAGTTGCGCGCGCCGGCGGCGGTGGTGTCAGGAAGCTTGCTCCAGGTGGGGCCCACGGGTCCGTTCGGGGGTGCGGCCACGTCGATGATGGTGCTGTCCGCATACGCTGGCGCGCTGCCGGCGACGGTGAGCATGGGCTGGGAAACAAGGGAGCCATTGCCGCCATAGAGCGAGGCGTAGCACACGCTGGTGCCGTCCACATTGATGTAGCTGGAGGCCGTGACGACGGAGCCGTCGCCCGTCTTGCCGGCGAAGGTCACGGCACCGGTAGTGGTGGCGGTGACGGTGCCAAAGCCATAGCCCTGCGGGATGGTCACATCGCCTTCCACAGGGAGCCGGAGGACGAAATGGTAGAGGCCCGCGTAAGTGGCCGGAGCGGCAAGGGCAGGCTGGGTGGAGAACAGGGCGGTGCCCAGGGGCGCTCCTGTCAGGCTCGTCGCGGAAACGGAGCCGCTGCCAATCGCGCCGCCAGAGCTGGCCGGGGCATACTGAATGGAGACGCTCATGATCTTGCCGCCAGCGGCGAAGGTGGAGGCGCCGTTGGCGACGAATTTACCGCCGCCGAGGTCAGTCGTGGTCACCTGCCCCGTGAAGGGCTGCGTGGCGCCGCCAACGATGTAGCTGCCAGTGAACGAGCCCACAGCGGTCACACTCCAGGTGATGCGCGCGCCCAGGTTGTTGTTGGCCCCGGGATCGCGGGCAACCAGGCCGACAGTGGTGCCGATGAGCGCGGCGGGCATCCCCGTGATGGTGATCTTGGTGGCGACACTCGCGGAGCCCAGGGCATTGGTGGCCGTGATCGTCACCGGCTTGCTCGTGGCGACAGCGCTCGGAGAGCCGGAGATGCTGCCGGTGTTGGGATCCATGGCAAGTCCGGCGGGGAGACCGCTCGCGCTCCATGTGGCCACCTTGGCGGAGGCCGCATTGGGTTTCATCAGGCTTGCGTAAGGCGTGCCGATGGCCCCATTCGGCAGGGTGACGGGATCGAGCGTCGGTTTGGCGGCGATGATATCCACCGCAAAGGTGTCCCCGGTCGCGCTGAGGCTGGCGCTGGTCAGCTCCGGCTTGCACACGTAAGAGCCGGCCTGGGCGGAGGTGAACGGCTGCTTGAGGGTGACGGCGCTCTTGGTGCTTGAATAAACAATCGTGGCGGAGGCCGCAAGCTCCGTAGGGCTGGCGTCTTTGTACCACTTGAAGGCCACGTTGCTGGAGGCCGCCTGTGTGAGCACCGTATCTTTGGTCCCGGTCACGGCGAATTCCCGCGCCACACTCTCATACACACCGATCTGGGCCACAGCGCTGGTGGTGGAGCCGACGGCGTTGGTCACGGTGCAGGTATAGGCGCCGCCAGTGGCCAGGGCCGCATCCCCCACATAGTAAACCGGGCTCGTGGAGCCGGCGATAACCGCATTGTTCTTTTTCCACTGATAGGCCAGCGCGCCGCTGCCACTGGCGGTGACACTGAGGGTGAGCGGACTGCCAATTGCCAGAAGCTGGGAAGCGGGACTGGACACAACGGGCAGGACGTCATCATCAATGATGGTGAGCGTGTGCGTGAGGATCGCACCGGGTGTCGCTCCGCCGACAATGGCACCGAGCGTGATGGCGAGCGTCTCATTGCTTTCGGGAACGTTGTCGTTCTTGATCAGGATGCTGAGGTACTTGCTGCTCTCGCCCGGATTGAAAACGAGCGGCGAGGCTGGCACCACCACATCAGCTTGCGGGCCGGTGAGCATGAGGCCAGGCCCAGGGCTGAGGGTGAAGGGCACGGTGACTTGCGTCGTCGGCGCGGAACTCATGGTGACCAGGATGTTCGCCGTGCCGCCGGATTCGATGATGGAGGAGGAAGTCGCGGCAAACTGCACGGTGGGTGTGGGAATGGTACCACCTGGGCCGCTGGTTTGGATCGAAGCATTGGTGCCCACGGCGACCAATGTCGCGCCGTTCCACGCGGCTCCAAACAAATGGCCGCCGTGCAGTTCGGTCTGTTGCGGGGTCCATGTGTCGCCATCCGTCGAGCTGATGGAAATGCCGTTGTCGCCCACGGCCACAAAGTTCGATCCGGTCCAGCATACGCCTGACAAGCCGGGAGAGGAGGAGTTGGGGGGCAGGGCAGGCATTGCCGTTGCGGCGGTCCAGGTGATGCCGTCGGGCGAGTGGATGATGCCGAATTGATCGGTCGCGGCGACGAACAGGCGGCCGCTCCAGGCAATGCCATGGATGTCGAGCTGGCTCACGCCGCTGCTGCGCTCCGTCCAGTTCACCCCGTCGGGCGAAGTAAGGATTTCGCCATTGGTCTCACCTCCGTCGAAGAAGGCGCGACCGGTGGCGACGAACAGGCTGCCGTTGAAGGCGATGCCTTCCAGCGAATGAACGGTGGGAATGGTGCGGCGCGTCCACGCAATGCCGTCCGGCGAGGTAAGAACGATGCTGCCGCCAGGGCCGGTGCTTTCCTGTTCACCCGTTTCATGACCGCCCACGACGACGAATTGATTCGCCGCCCAGATCACGGCATGCAGATCAAGATTGGTGCCGCTGGCGCGCGGAGTCCAGGAGATGCCATCGGCGGAGGTGAGGATGGCGCCGTCTATCCCCGTGGCGGCGAAGAGCTTGCCTGACCACGCAACACTGATCAGCGGGGTTTTCACCGTGGTTGCGCGTTGCGTCCATGTTACGCCATCTGGAGACGTGACGATGAGGGCCGGGTTTATTCGCTGCAGATCACCGCCCACCGCCACAAACTGGGTGCCCGACCAGACGACACCCAGGAGCCAGTCGTTGAGGTCCGGGCCGCTGCCGCGCCTTGTCCACGTCAACCCGTCCAGCGAGGTGTAAATGCCCTCGGAAGCTGAGATGGCGATGAAGCTGGAGCCGCTCCACGTCACTCCATTGAGGAGGGATTTCGAGGGGCTGGCCTTCTGCGTCCAGGCAAGCCCATCGGCGGACGCGCTCACCGCCTGGCCTACGCCGAGCAGCTTGGCGCCGCTCCATGCGCCGTGACTGATCGCGCCGAGCGAGCCGAGAGAACGCTTCGTCCAAGCGATGCCGTCGGGCGAGGTGTAGGCGTTCTTCGAGCCATCGAAGGCGACGAGCTTGTTGCCCGCCCACACCACGGAAGTCAACGCCACGCCCTGAAGTCCGGCGCTGCGATCCGTCCACTCCCGGCCATCGGGCGAGGTGAAGATGAGGGTGCTGTTCACGGAGGTGAGCACGCCGTTCGTATAATTGCTGTCGCTGCCCACGGCGACGAACTGTGAGCCGGTGGAAGCCACGCCCCATAGCTGGCCGCGATTGTCGAGCGCGTTTGCGGGCAGCGCTTCGGCGACCCAATGCACGTTGTCGAGCGAGAGGTAGATCACGGGCGCGACGATGTCGTTGACAACATCAATGAGATCCTCGCCCACGATCACGCTGTGACTGCCTTGGGAGGCCGCGCCACGAAGCTCGGCCTGGTCAGACGCTCCTGGCAGCGCGATATCGGCCCAAAGAACGCCATCGGGCGAAGTAAGCGCATGGCCGCTGTCGCAAGGAGCGATGAAGGCGGTGCCGGTGTAGATGACGGCATTGCAATTGATGCTGGAACTCGCGCCGGTAAAGCGCCGCACCCAGGTGGCGCCCTGATCGTCCGACGTGATCGCCGCGCCGCTGTCACCAACGATGACGGCGCGCGAGGGGCTCGAAGCGATGGCATTCAATCCATCCGCCGAAGGCAAGGGCTGGCGCAGCGTCCAGCTACGCCCCGGTTGCGTGACCGGATCGTTGTCCTGGATGGTGAGCGTGAAGGTCGTGTTGGTCCCGAGCGTGGCCCCAGTGGGCGCGCCAAGCGTGAGAATGACCGTCTCATCGCTCTCGACCAAATTGTCGTCCGTGACGGTGATGGTGATGAATTTGCTGACCTCCCCGGCATTGAAGGTGACTGACGCAGGCACGCCCGTGAAGTCGCCGCCCGTCGCGGTGCCGCTGACCGTGACAGGCACCGTGATCGTGGAAGGCGCCGGCCAGCCCAGCTCGATCTGCGCGCCAACAACGTCCACCTGCTCCTGCGCGGTGACAGCGGTGTTGGTGAACTGAACAGTCGGCGAGCCATCCGTGTCCGTAATGGTCACCACATGCGTCGTCTGCGTGCCCAGCCGCCCGCCTGTGGGCGCCCCCAGGGTCAGCGACAAGGTCTGATCAGGCTGCACGACACCGTTGTCCAGAATGTCGAGGGTCACGAACTTGGTCGTATCGCCGGGCGCGAAAGTGACCGCCGCAGGCAGGTTGGAGCCGTTGTAGTTGGAGCCGCTGACTGCCGTGCCGCCCACCGTCAGGGGCACCGTCACAGAGTTCACCGCAGGAAAGGACAGGCTCAGTGACACATACACCGGCCCGCCATTTTCAGGCACTGACTGGCCTGTCGTATCGAACTGAACATGGGGCATCGCGTCCGTGGATCTCACCATGCCCGCATCACCCACCGCCAGAAGCTGGGAGCCATCCCAAACCGCATCGCGGAAGGTCATGTTTGTGCCTGGGTCCTGAAGGGTCCACACCAGGCCATTGGGCGAGGTCAGCGCGCCATCCCCCAGCGCCACGAAATTGCTGCCCGTCCAGACCACCGAAAACAACTGGCCCGGATTCGATTGGCCGAAACCCGCTGGCGCGGTTTGCGCGGTCCAGGCGCTGCCGTTGGTCGAGGTTAAGATGGTGCCCGCATCACCCACGACCACGATCAGCGAACCGGAGGAAGCGATGCCCGCCAGGCTGTTGGTCGTGCCGGATGTCCGCTTGGTCCAGGTGATGCCCGTTGGCGAGGTGAGGATGGTGCCTTTATCGCCGACCGCCAGCCACTGGGTGCCCACGTAGGCCACGCGCCGCAGCCCAGGGTAAGACACGGAATGCGGGGTCCATGAAGCGCCGTCTGGCGAGGTTGCAATCACCGCCCCAGTGCCAGCGGCGTTCTTCCCCACCGTCACCAGCTGCCCTCCACTGGCCACGACCGAGTTCAACTGCTCGCCAGCATGAAAGCTTGTGGTGTTCACAGACCACGTCGTCCCATCTGGCGAAGTCGCAACGAAAGCATTGCCGACAGCCACAAGCTGAGCGCCTGTCCATGCAACACTCGTAGGATTCACCTGAGCAAAATGATTTGTCGTCCAGGTATCACCGGTGGTCGAAAGGGCCGCGCCGCCAAACTGGTTCATCGCCACGAACCCCGCCGGCGTGGATACGATGGCGACCAGATTGGAGTTGTCAGACAGGGGAGAAACTCGCGTCCACGCGTTCCCGTCCGTCGAGGTCGAGATGGATCCCCCATAACCCGCTGCCACCGCCTGGGTGCCGGTCCACACCGAAACGTTTTCATAAAGTCCGTTTCGGGTCACCTCCGCCCAGGTGATGCCGTCGGTGGAGGTCTGCACGTCCTGCCCCGAGGCCACCAGTTGCATCCCCGTCCACAGGATGTTGTTGAACTGGATGTTGCTGGTCCCGGCGGCGGCGGTTTGCTTCGTCCACGTTTGACCGGTTGGCGACGTGTAGATGCCGCCGGTGCTGTCCACCGCGACCGCTTGAGTGCCGGTCCACGTCACATCATTGACCTGAAAGGAACTCGACGGGCTTGACACCACTGATGCGCTTGTCCACGCCGTTCCATCGGTGCTTGAGAAAATGAAGCCGTGGTCGTTGTTGTTGCTGTCCCCGTCATAACCCACGACCACGTAGTAGGTGCCGGTCCATGTCATCGCGGCGATGTGGCGATAATTGGTTTTGGAAGGGGAGGCTGGCAGTTCTCCTGCCGCCGACCAAGTCAGCCCGTCCATCGAGGTGGCAAGGGTCTGTGTGGCGGCATTCGGGCCATAGGTCTCGACGATGCCTGCCCACGCAGTGCCGGTCCAGATGGCGTTCAGCAGATTCCCGCTCCCATCCCCCGGCAGGGTGGCAGTCTGACTTTGCCAGGCCAGGCCGTCGGTCGAAGTCCATACATTTACATTCCCATTCGGGTAAGGGTTCACCGCAAGCAAGGAGGTCCCTGACCAGGCCACACTGCTGAAATCGTCCCGGCCAAGCTGCTGGAAAGCCCAGGTTGCCCCGTCGGTGGAGGTGAGCATGGTGCCATTGTTGCCCACCGCAACCAACAACGAGCCTGTCCAGGCAATGCCATTCAACGTCTCCGGAGTGGGAAGCGGTGAGCGCAGCCGCCACTCCTTGCCAATTTCTGCTCGCGCCGGAAGAGCACAGGTCGTGACAATCAACAAGGCAAGCAGCGGGCGCACAGCGCATTGAAGGCTCCGCAGAGCCGGGAGGATGTATTTCATGAGAGCGCAGCGTGATGGTTTACTTTCCCCGTGTAGCGGGAAGCCCACCAGGTGTCACGAAATCAATTAGTTTATGTTTTGAAACAACGACTGGGCTGTCTGGTATCAGCGCATCGCTCGCGCGGAGCTCACCTCTGAGCCGCTGCATTCCCAAGCGCCGGCACAAAGCTCGGCGAAGCCTTGACGTCACCGCAGTGGCTGTGCCTGGGAGCCCGGGTTCGCAGAACTCCGCATGACCAGGACAAGATCTTGTCGAACCTGCAACACCCTCCAGCAAAAGAAAAGAACTCAACAGGCGCTGCCCGCACCCAAGTCGTCTTCCTCCGCTCTCACAGGCGAGGCAATGGGACTGCCTGGGAGTCCTCATAGATCTCACCGAGGCCACGAGCAGGCTGACGGGACCCCCGCTCTCCCGGTTTCAGCCGACGTCTCTGCGAGGGGTCCTTCCTCCCCGAAGAGGCCTTTGAAGATGTTGCCTGTGCCGCTGATGATGTTCTTTGGTTTCATTTGGTCGTTTATGTCGTCGAATTCCTGGCCTTTACCCCAGGTTGGCATTTTGCGGTAGCAGGCTAGAGGTTCATTCCAGCAGATCCGACGGGTTGTTAAGTTTGCTTAACAACGGCCTGGAGATGTGGCAAAAGAGTGGATGCCCAAGAAATACCGGGTCCATCTGAGCTGTGAGGAGCCGCTCGAACTGCAAACCATAGTCAAGAACGGCAAGGCTGCGGCCAGCAAGCGGCTGCGTGCGCAAATGCTGCTGGCCGCCGATGAGGGCCAGCCAGACGGAGCACTTGTGGATACTGACATCGCGCATGCCCTGGGCGTCTCGCTGCGCTCCATTGAACGTGTGCGCTGCGCATTGGCTGAGCATGGTTTGCAGGTGGCCGGGCATGGCTGGCCGCCTCATCGCAAGCAGCCCAGAGGCAAGCTTGATGGCTGGGCCGAAGCTCACTTGGTGGCCGCGACATGCGGCAAGCCGCCCGAAGGCGCAGCACGCTGGACACTGGCATTGCTGGGCGATCATCTCGTGAGCCTGGCCCTGGTTGAGAGCATCAGCCCGCAGACGGTTGGCCGAGCGTTAAAAAAATGAGCTCTAGCCGTGGCAAGTAGAACAGTGGTGCATGCCGCCGCAACAAAACGCCGCCTTCGTCTGCGCCATGGAAGATGTGCTGGAGGTCTACAGCCGTCCGCGCGACCCAAAGCGTCCGCTGGTGTGTCTGGACGAGCTGTGCAAGCAGCTCATTGCCGAAGTGCGCGATCCCCAGCCTGCGCTGCCCAGCATGGCGGCCCGCGTTGACTATGAGTATGAGCGGCGCGGCACCAGCAGTGCGTTCATGGTGTATGCTCCGCTGGAGCAATGGCGAGGGGTTCGTGTCACCGGCCAGCGCACGGCCATGCACTGGGCGCAGACGATCCAGTGGCTTTGCACCCAGGTGTATCCGCGGGCCGAGAAAATCGTGCTGCTGCAGGACAACCTCAACACCCACACGCCGGCCTCCCTGTACGAAGCCTTCAGTCCCCAGGAAGCGCTGCGGCTCAAGGAGCGCATCGAGTGGCACTATACGCCCAAGCATGGGAGCTGGCTGAACATGGCCGAAATTGAGATCGGTGCGGCGCAACGCCAATGCATGAACCGCCGCATTGCCGACGAGCAAACCCTCGAACATGAACTGCTCCTCTGGGCAAAGCGGCGTAACGCCCAGCAGTGCGGCACAGACTGGCAGTTCACAACGGCCGAAGCCCGCATCAAACTCAAGCGTCTTTACCCGTCAGCTCTGCTGGAATGAACCACTAGTGTCTACACAGGCAATTTTCACCACCAAAATCACCCCCTCAAAAAGCGCTGCAACCCTTGATTTTACAGGTGGAGCCGAGTATCGGACTTGAACCGACGACCTACTGATTGCAAATCTGATGGTTGCGCCTTCGCTCGTGCACCCTTTGCCTCCAGCCGGAGGTTGATGGTTTTGAAAGCGTCACAGAGAAGGCTTGATGGGCAACGAAAGCATCGCTGCGATACGCGCCGAGGGACGGCGTACTGGCAGCTTTGTTCCACTGGGAGCTGGCATCCCCCGCCCCGAGAGCTGACCCGATACCCCACGAAACGAGCGTGCGAAGTCGGAACCGACGCGGCTGCCTGTCGGCACTCCAGGACGACACGCCCCGAGTCATGGCACCTGCAAACGCGGCAAAATGAGCACCAAGACGGCATAACCCACCATCTCTCCGGAGATCAAGAACGAACTCGCCGGGACGCTGGTGGCGGGAGCAAACACCCGAAGGCCACCGAAAAAAGTGGCTACATTCTGGCTACACTCGAAAATTTTTGCTTTCGAGAGTCGGCGCTCCAAAACGCTGGAAGCCTCGAAATGGAAGGATGGTGGGCAGGGCTGGGTTCGAACCAGCGTAGGCGTAAGCCAGAAGATTTACAGTCTTCCCCCTTTAACCACTCGGGCACCTACCCATTCTTCCATTCGGGCCCGCGCGTTTCGGCGCGAGCGGGTGGGACAGAAGCGAGAAATACGCCTTCCTGCAAGGCCTTTTTTGATGTTCGAGCCCACAGAATTTCGGGATCGAGGTTGAACCTTGGGGCGTCATGGCCACCATCCGCCATGCTCTCCCTCTCCTGTTCCCCCGAAGCCCGTCTCCTGCCCGCTGGCGAGGCGGAGGGGGCCGTGGAAAAGGCGCTGGCGGCCGCGTGGGCGGAAGGCGAGGCCGCAGGGCTGGTGTGGCTGGCAACGACCGGCCTGGGCGCTCCGTTGGACCCGCCGCTGGCCTGGCTGCGGCTGTGGGCGCGGCGCTTCTTTGGCCGGTTGTGCCAGACGCGCGACCCCGCAGTGGTGGAACTGCCCGCCGAGGCGGAGCGGCTGGAATTTCTCGCCAGCCTGCCGCCGATGCTTGGCGCGGAGTACGTCAGCGACGCCCTGCTGGCGCGGCTGTGGGAGGAACTGCGGGAGCGCATCGCCGCAGAGGCCGGTGCAAGTCTCGACCTCTGGCTGCATGAGCGCAGCGCCCTCTGGCACCTGGTGGGCAGAGTCACGTTTCACCTGGCGGAAAACAAGCGCAACGCCGAGCGGCCCTTCGCCTTCCTGGCCACTTTTACCGAGAAAGTTTCCGCCTCCGGGCAGTTGCAGCACCTGCCTTTGGGCAAGGCCCTGCAAATGTACGCCGGGCAGAAAGACCAGGCGGCGCTCAATGCCCTGCTGGAGCCGGTGCGCGCGGCGGCGGAGCGCAGCGCCCTGGTGAAGGCCCTGCTGGAATCCCGCCAGCTCTTCCAGGCCCTGGCCTGGACCCCGGTGGAAGCCTACCGCCTGGTGCGCGATCTGGCGCTGCTGCAGGAGTGCGGCATCGTCATGAAGGTGCCGGACTGGTGGAAGGGCGGCAAGCCCGCGCGCGCCACGGTGCAGGTCACGCTCGACACCGGCAAGGGCACCACCCTGGGCGCGGCCTCCATGCTTTCGTTCAGCGTCAGCATGAGCATGGGCGGCGAACCCCTGACCGCCGAGGAGATCGCCAAGATCAAGGCCTCCGCCACCGGGCTGGTGACGCTGCGCGGCCAGTGGGTGGAGATCGACCGTGAGCAGCTCGACCAGGTGCTGGCGCACTGGACCAAGGTGCAGCAGGCGCACACGGGCGGCGGCCTCACGTTTCACGAAGGGATGCGCTTCCTGTCGGGCTTCGGCGGTCAGGGACCGGCGGCAAGCCTGGTGGGTTTTGATGACACCGCCTCTGCCTCCTGGGCCGATGTCATCGCCGGCAAGGGCCTCGCCGACATGCTCAAGCAGATGCGCGACCCGGCTTTCGTGAAGCCGCCCGGCACTCTGAAGGCGACCCTGCGCCCCTACCAAGAGCAGGGCCTGTCTTGGCTGCTGTTCATGCAAAAACTGGGCCTGGGCGCCTGCCTGGCGGACGACATGGGGCTAGGCAAGACGGTGCAGGTGATTGCTCTGCTGCTGTCGCTGAAACAGGACACGCCGGGAACAAGCCTCATTGTTGCGCCCGCTTCATTGCTTGGCAACTGGCGCGCCGAGTTCGAGAAGTTCGCTCCCACGCTGCGGCTCTTCACCGCTCACGCCTCCGGAGCTTCGCGTGAAGATCTGGCGGCGCTGGAAGGCAACCCCGCCCTGGCCTTGCGCGGGGTGGATGCGGTGATCACCACCTACCAGTTGATCGCCCGCAGCGCAGCCGTGCAAAAGCACGCCTGGAACCTCCTGATTTTGGACGAGGCGCAGGCCATCAAGAACCCCGGCAGCGGCCAGACCAAGGCGGCGAAGAAGCTCAACGCCCGCGCCCGCATCGCCCTCACCGGCACCCCGGTGGAGAACCGCCCCGGCGACCTGTGGAGCCTGTTCGATTTCCTCAACCCCGGCCTGCTCGGCAGCGCCGCCGTCTTCGCCGAAACCCTGAAGCGCCTCAGCACCCCCGCAGGCGCGAACTTCGCGCCGCTGCGCCGCCTCGCCCAGCCCTACATCCTGCGGCGCATGAAGACCGACCGCCGCATCATCACCGACCTGCCGGACAAGACCGAGGTGAAGGCCCGCTGCCCCCTCACCCGCAAGCAGGCCACCATCTACACCCGGCTGGTCGAAGAACTGAAGCGCCTGCTGGCCGACAAGGACCTGCCGCCGATCCAGCGCAGCGGCCAGGTGCTCAGCTTCCTGGTCAAGTTCAAGCAGGTGTGCAACCACCCCAGCCACTGGAGCGGCGACGGCCAGTACAAGCCGGAGGACAGCGGCAAGTTCGCCCGACTAACCGATATTTGCACGGAACTTGCCGAACGCCAGGAGCGCGCGCTCGTGTTCACCCAGTTCGCCGAGATGTGCGATCCGCTGGCGCAGCACCTCGCCCAGGTGTTTGGCCGCCCCGGCCTGATCCTGCACGGCGGCACGCCGGTGAAACAGCGGGCGAAGCTGGTGGAGCAGTTCCAGGCCCCCGGCGGCCCGCCCTTCTTTGTCCTCAGCGTCAAGGCCGGCGGCACCGGCCTCACCCTCACCGCCGCCAGCCATGTGATTCATTTCGACCGCTGGTGGAACCCCGCAGTCGAAAACCAGGCCACCGATCGCGCCTTCCGCATCGGCCAGAAGAAGAACGTGCTGGTGCACAAGTTCGTCGTCCCCGGCACCATCGAGGAGCGCGTGGACCGCCTCATCGACGAGAAGCAGTCGCTCGCCAATGACCTGTTAGGCGGCGAGGCCGGGACGGAAAAGATGCTCACCGAGATGAGCAACGAGGAACTGCTGCGCTTTGTGGCGCTGGACGTGGGGATGGTGGAGGGGTAAGCCTAACAGCTCGTCGGCAGACGCTGCGCGAGCTTCACGGCGTGATCAATCGCGCCGTGCACGAAGCCCAGGCATTCGACGGCGCCCTTGGGCTTGCCGGGCAGGGCGATGACCAGGGAGGCGTCCACCATGGCGGCAAGGGAGCGGGAAAGGATGGCGTTGGGTGTGATGTCGAAGGACTTCATGCGCATGACTTCGCCGAAACCGTGCACCTCCACGCGCATGATGCCGCGAATCGCCTCCGGGGTCACGTCGCGGTAGTCCACGCCGGTGCCGCCGGTGGTGAGGATGAGGCCGCAGCCCTGCGCGCTGAAGGAGCGGACGGACTCGCGGATGCGGTCGATCTCATCCGGCACGATGGCCTCGGCCCCCACCTCCCAGCCATAGCCCTGGCAGGCCTGACGCAGGGCGGGGCCGCCGTGGTCCTCATAGACGCCCGCGCTGGCGCGGTCGGAGACGGTGAGAATGCCGACGGTCATGGGGCGGGTGTGTTACACCTTGGGAGTGGAAGGCACGCCGGAGGGCAGGCTCGCCGGCGGAGGGGGCGGGGCGGAAGGCGGCGGCGTGGACTTCGGCGTGTAGTAATAGCTGGCGTAGTTGTAGTACGTGTACTCCTTCAGGCTGCTGCTGGAGCGGTTGAGGATCACGCCGCCGACGTTCACCTGGCGGTCATAGAGAAGGTCAAGCGCCTTGCCGCTGAGCCGGGCCATGGTGGAGGACATGCGCACGACGAACAGGATGGTGTCGAGTTTCGGCGCAAAGCTGCCCGTGTCATCCGCCACCAGCACCGGGGCGCTGTCGAAGATGATGTAGTCATACTCATCGGCCATCTCCTTGAGCATCTCATCCGCAACGCGGGAGAGCAGCATTTCGGAGGTCTGGTCAAAGACTTCGCCGCGGGCGAGCAGGTCCAGGTTGCGGGTGCTGGTCTCCTGCACGGCATCGCGCCAGTGGGTGGTGCCGCGCAGCGCTTCGCTGAGGCCGGGCGAGACGGGCAGCTTGAAGAGCTCGCTGATGCCGCCGCGGCGCAAGTCGCAGTCCGCAAGCAGCACGCGGGCGCCGGCCAGGGCCATGGTCACGGCGAGATTGGCGGTGACGGTGGTCTTGCCCTCGTTGGGCACCGCGCTGGTGATCATGATGGTCTTCGGCGGCTTGCCGCGCCAGTTCTTGAACAGCACGGAGGAGCGGACATTGCGGAACGCCTCGGCATACAGGTGCCGGTCGTCCCCGGCGCGCAAAAGGGCCACGTCGCCGCGCTGCCGCTGCTCGGGAATCTGGCCCAGGATCGCCTCGTTCGGGAACAGGGTCTGGAACTCGCTGAAGGAGTTCATGCGGTCATCCAGCCGGTCAAACAGCAGCAGGATGATGATGCCGGCCCCCAAGCCGACACCCAGGCCCATGAGGATGTTCATGGCCCAGGGCTGCACGTCTTCCACTGCGGTGGAGGCGCGCTCCATGACGCTGACATAGTCGCTGACCACGTCCTCGCTCACCGTGAACTTGTGCATGAGATCAAACACCTCCTGGTGGGTCCTCTCACTGGCTTCGAGAACCTTCTCGAGGCGGTTGAACTCCGCCAGTTTGGCCCCCACTTCGGTCGCAAGCTGGGTGAGCTCCTGGATCTTGCTGTTGAGCACGTCGATATGGCGGGCGATGTCGGCCTGCTGGCCCCTCTGCTCCTCCAAAATCTGGGCCTGGTAGGTGTTCAGGATGCCCTTGTCCTTTGCGATCTTTTCCTCCATCTCGACAACGGCGGGATGCCCCGGCTTGTAGGAGCGCAGCAGGTCGTTGCGATCCGCGCTGAGCAGCACAATGTGGTGCTTCAGTTCGAGGTAGTCCTTTTCTGCGGAGGTGAACCCCAGCGCGCGCTGGGTCAGCGAATTGTCGGTGGAAGAGGTGTCGCCCAGCTTGCCGGGAGAAGGGCTGGCGGGCACCGTGGCGGAACTGAGCGTTTCCTTGCGCTGCACGGCGGCGTCCACGTCCTTGAGCGCAAGCTCCACCTCGGTGAGCTGCACGCGCAGGCGCTCACGCTCATTGTTGTACTGCCGCAGCATGTCAGCCGCCTGGTTCTGGTTCTGGCTGATCACCACCACGTTGTTGTTCTTCTTGAAGTTGGCGAGGTTGTCGGCGTTCTCCCGCACCTCCTTCTCGCTCTTCACCACATCCTCGGCCAGGGCCTGCACGGCCTTGTTACGCTGCTGCTCGCGGTTCAGCTCGCGAAACGCCTTGAACTCGTCCAGCAGGGCGTTGAGGAAGGTTTTGACGTAATCCTTGTCAGAACCGACGACGGCGACATTGAAGATGGCGGAACCCTTGTTCTGGTTCACACGCACCTCCACGTCCGCCTCCTTGAGGTCGGGGTTGAGCGTGCGCACACGCTCCAGGGCGTGGCGGCGCATCTCGCTGCTCTCCAAGGTTTCGATGATGGTGCCGTAGAAGTCGTTCAGGTACTCCTGGTAGCCCACGCTGGAGCCGCCCACCACCATGTGCCCGCCCGCCACCAGCTTGGCCAGGGAGATGTAGTTCTGCGGTTTGCCGGTGATGCGAAGGGCCTGCACGCACACGCCGATGCTGGCCGTGAGAAGCAGAAACCACCAGCGGCGGCGCAACAGGATCCGATAGCGCTGAAACTTGGCCGAAGTCTCGTGAATGCGAGCGAGGGGCGAAGACTGGCCCGGAAGTGCAAGATTGGGTTCCATGAAAAAAAGACCGCTGAGGGGGCGGTGGAGAGTAACGGATTTTCAGCGAAGGCGGAAATGAATTCTTACAGGCATCCTAAAGAGAAGAGTGCCCCCGCCCGCTCCTTGCCCCTGAACAACCCCGCCACGGACGGCTTCCGCCCGAGCCGCCGCTGATGCAGGGGCTGGCAGAACAAGCTCCGCGCCCTGCCTAGAATTGCGCGATTTTTTCCTTCACAATCACCACATCGTTGTTCCGAATGTAAATGTCGTGGTCCAGGTTGCCCTTGGACATGATGTCTTCCAAATTCACCTCGATGGTCTTGTTGCCGCCCGGGGTGCGGCGCACAAGCCTCACCTTCCTGGTGTTGGCGAACTGGGCGAAACCGCCTGCGCGCAGGATGGCCTGGCTGATGGTCACGTCCTCATCCGCCGGCAGCTCATACTTCCCCTGGCGCTGCACCTGGCCGAAGATGGTGAAGAATTCCGGGGCGTTCGGCGTGCCAGCCATGCCGCTATGGCGGTCGGCGGCCCTGTCCAGGGCGATGATCACGGTGGCCACCTTGTAGTAGCTCTTCTCCAGTTCACGCTTGATTGAAACCGCCACATCACGGCAGGTCCGGCCGGCGGCTTTCACCAGGCCCACGTGCGGGGCCTGCAGCTCGCCCGAATCCTGGATGCGCAGCACGATGGGGGGGGTGCGGTCTTCCACGATGCGGAAGCTCACCAGATCGCCATAGCCAAGGGCGCGCGTGTTGTCGAGCTGGTCCATCGTGTTGATGAGACCGGCACTGCGGGCCTCGTCGCCCGACGAAGGGATGGCGGGGGCCACAGCCTGGCGCTGGGGCTTGGCGGGCTGGAAACCTGGATCTTGAGCCAGCGCCTGGCCAAAGAGTGCGACAACGATGCAGGAGAAGGCGAACGCCTTGTGGACTTTCATGATGCGAAGGGGTGGTGCGAGGGAAGAATCAGCATTGGACCTTCAACCTCGACCGGCGTTAGAAATTGTAATTCATCGCCAGGATGAAGCGGTTCTGATTGAAGCTCAACAGCGCCAGGTCAGCATCGGTCATGAAGTAGCGATAGCCCAGCGAGGCGCTCAGCTTGCGGGAAAGCGCATAGTTCACATCGAAGCTGAACGACTGCTGGTCGTAGCCGCCGTTGACCAGGCTCGAATTGGCGATGCCGTAGTGATACCCGAAGCCCAGGCGCACACGCGAGGTAAGCTGATGGCTGAGGTACAGGTCCAGGCCATACTGCTCGAGGTTCTGCTTCTCCGTTCCGTTGGGGGTGGCGACGTTTCCAGGAATGCCGCCCGACTCCCTGGCGTTTTCATAGTAACCGCTGATCGAAAGGCGGCTGCCCTCCCAGGCAATGATGCCCAGGCCGTAGCTGACGTAGTTCGCCGTGGTGTAATTGGAGGTGACGTTCAAGGCCGCTTCGTAGCCGAAGTTCAAAGCCTGCGACACGCGCGAGGACAGGCGGTTGGAGATGGTGACGTTGTAGTAAGGGGTGGTCAGGCTGTAGTTGTCGATCCTTGCGGTCGGCACGGTCGGCTTGTTGAACTCGAAATCCTGCACACCGCCGGCGACGCGGACCGAGGTGGCCTGGCCCAGGGGCGTCGTGTAAAACACACCGGCGCTGTCCGTCGTGCCGTTGCTGTTGAACCCGTGCGGGTAATCAATCCAAGAAACACCGCCTTCCAGACCTGCGGTCCAGACACCGTCCGGATTCCACGCCAGAGAGGTGTGCAGCGAGTCCACAGAGCGATCAAAAACATCGAAGGCTTTTTCCAGCGCAGTGGAGTCGGACCTCATGAAGTTGACCGACAGGTTGGTTTCCGGATTGATCGGGTACTCGACCGCAAGACCCGCATCATTCTGGAAGATCCCGAAGACGTTGGTGGTGTTGAGGGCAAAGTTGGTGGGCGTGGCGGGGCGCACAGAAATGCGGTCGTAAATCACCACGTACGCATCGCCGACCTTGCCATCGAAGGAGACCGAACTGCCCGGCAGCACGTTGAGGACGAAATTCTTTCCATAGGGCTGCACGTTGGCATGCTCAAAATAGTGGTCAAAACCGATCGCGGTGGACATCTGCAGCGCGCTGGTTTCCGTCACCTGATAATTGGCGCTGACATTGAAATAGAGGCTTTCAATGGCGGCCCCCGCCGGGTTGGTGTGCGAACGCGTGACGTTGTCGTCGTACTCGAACACATTGCTGAGGCCAAAACCCAGGCTGAGCGGGCCGTACTGCAGGTTCCGATGCCCGGAAAGCTGGCTGTCAGAGGTGAAAGCCGGGGCGAAGAAGGTGGTCGAGGTGGGGTACGGGCCCGAATACTGGGTGTAATCACCCGCCTGCCGCAGCGAATACATGCTGTAACCGGTGGCAGTGCGGGGCCGACCGATCTGCTCGGTCGCGTCCTGCATGATCGAACCGGCATCCTCGGTGGTGCTGCTTGAGGTGGTGGTGCCGGAGTAGCCGTCGGCGCTGTAGTTGTAGCTGCCTTCCGCGTTCTGTATGCCGCTCTGCGCGTTGGGCGAATTCTGGCCTATTTTGCTGGCCGCCCTCCCTCGCAGGTCATCAAAAAAAAGTCCCGTCTGTGATGGCGAAACCCCATACTGGGCGAAAAGCTTGGGACAACACGAGATGAGGACCGCCAAAATCAGCATTCGCGACGCGAAGCTGAGCGATTGATGTTTCGGGAAGGCAAACCTCATAATGAGAAAATGGACACAGCGGGAGACCGCAGATTAACGCAGGTTGTGAACTCCTTGTCCATCATAAAACTTTCAATAAGCCAACGCAACTGTCATTGCTTCGACCATTTTTCCCCAACCCCCCCGCTACCCGATCGCACCCTCACCCGCCCCCTCACAGACCCGCCCGCCCGGACCGAAATCAAAATCCATTTCCAACTGCTCCAGCTTCCCCGTCGCCAGTTCCCAGGGCTCCCTGTGGGCCTCCCCTTCGTGAGCCGGACGCGCAGCGATGTTTTTGACCAACGACAACAAGATTTGCAGGCGGTTCATAGTGGGCTTCATGACACCGCAGTGTGTTCACTTGAACATATCAAGTCAAGTTTATTATCTTGAGCTTTGCTCGATCTTGTCACACAGGAACCTCCATTTTTAACCGCCGTGGAACCACCAGACTTGTCGTCCCGCCTCACCATCCCGCAGTACGCCATGACCCTGGCGCACGTCGCCAGCCTGCGCTCTGAGGACCCGTTCCGCAAGGTCGGCGCCGTGGCTTTCGACTTTGACAACCGGGTGATCGGCACCGCCTACAACGGGCTGGCGCCGGGGTACAACGCCCAGGCTGAGTTCTGGAGCGACCGTGATGCCAGGCGCAAGTTCATGATCCATGCCGAAGTGAACCTGTGCAGCCTGTTCACCCGCGGCAACGTCAAGCTCGTCGCCTGCACCACCAAGCCCTGCACCAGTTGCATGCAGATGCTCTGCGCCTACGGCGTGAAGGAAATCTATTATGGCGAGAACTACCCGGATTCGGAAGCCGATGCCATTTCTGCCATTTACGGAGTGCAACTGATCCAAATGGACAGCCTGCCTTTCACCATTGAGCCCGTGCGGGCCGCAGAGCCGTAAGCGCCCTCAACCAGGTCCCCGGCCCGACGCTTGTGCCCGGCCTTCCACGACCCGGGGCGGGTCGGTGGGCACGATTCCCGTCTCGCTGAGAACAAGCGTGCCGGGGCAGTACAGGCGGCGCAGCATCGCAAAGGCAAACTCGTCAGGCAGGTGGTACGGCCCCTGCTCGCTCATCGTCTGCCCCGGCTCCCGGCAGTGCAGCAGGCCCATCGAGTGGCCTATCTCATGCGGCAGCCAGTCGCTGATCGGCTCCTTGAACAGCGAAAAGCTCGCCGTGGTCCAGTACTCCGCCGGATCGAGATAAATATGGCCGCGATGGGCCGACCACGGGTAGGCGGACCTGGCGACATTGCCGGCAGGCCCGTCCGAGACGGTGCCAGGCATGGGCTTGAAGCCCACCACAATATCCGCCTTGCCGCCGGCTGAGGGATCAAAGCGGAACACGCCCGCGCCCTCCCAGGAGCGAAAGCTCTTGCTCACCTCGCGCTCCACATCCGCCTGCAGCATGCCCGCAGGAACGCCCGCCAGGGTGTCGAGCCGCCAGGTGAGGTGCGACTGGTGCCAGAGACCGGGTTTGGCCAAACTCACCGGCAGGTTGCGCCACTCCTCGGAAGGATACTGGCAGGCGCTCAGTCCAACAATGGCGAGGAGCAGGCAGAGAAAACGAAATTTCATGGCGTCGAATGGTGAGTTATTATCACGTTTGATAATATTCATGAATTCGAGTCTCAATCATGACAACCGTTGGCGCAAGAAATATATTAGATGAAAATGGCCCCACTATTATGTGAAGGTGCCGGTTTTTCTAAGCTAACGACTGTATCGGGGGCTCATCGCCGCGCCGCGCG
>CAINXC010000177.1 GCA_903854655.1 uncultured Verrucomicrobiota bacterium
CAGAAGAGCCATAGCTGACTAAGCGTCCATCCATGCACGATAAGTGCAGTAGCAGTGCTGCGCGCTGGGTTCACTGAGGTGTTAGTAACCGGGATGCTGATGAGATGGATCAACGTCAGGCAAAGGCCAATAGCGATTGGAGCGAAGCCCTTAGGCGCACGAACGTCCGTTGAGCCAAGAATGACTAGTAGGAAGAATGCTGTCAGAACAGTCTCAATGAGGAAGCAAGCGAGCAATGAATAGCCGCCGGGTGAGTGAGCCCCGTAGCCGTTTGAGGCGAAGCCGCCCGCGAGGCTGAACAGAGGATTGCCGTTGGCGATGAGGTACAGCACGCCTGCGCCGGCAAAGCCTCCTAGAACCTGTGCAAGAACATAGGCTGGAAGGTCCGCAATGCTGAAACGTTTGCCGACGACAAGTCCGATAGAGACCGCAGGGTTGAGATGGCAGCCTGAGATGTGTCCGATGGCGAAGGCCATGGTGAGAACAGTGAGTCCGAAGGCCAGTGCTACCCCGGCAAAGCCGATTCCGAGTCCAGGGAAAGCCGCGGCGAGGACAGCAGAGCCGCATCCCCCAAAGACGAGCCAAAAGGTACCAAAAAACTCCGCTAACGCACGTTTCGACAGTGGCATAACGCGTCACTCCATTTCTTTCGAGAGATTTAATTTGTGTTTGATTGAACGCGAGGATGCTATCACGTTCGGACACAGTATCCAGCTAAATTTCTGCGAAGCCAGTGATCTGGTCAGAGCCGCTTGAGATAGGCTTTGGCCTCGTTGAGTTGAGGGAAGAGGCGCTCTTCTGCCTGAAACTCACGGGAGTGGACACAGCGGCGGCCTGCTTTGACACGGACCGGGTGCTTCAGGTGAAGCATCTCGTGATATACGAGGTACTCAACGGCACTGCGGGGGGTATCGGCCCGATCGAAGACACGGCTGACGACAATAGTATTGTGGGCGGAGTCATAGTGGCCGAGCATACGGCGAGCATAATGCGCGGACCATGTAAGCGTGGGGCGTCCGAGAAGCCCATGAAAAAAACGAGCATTGAGTGAGTCAAAAATCTCTTCCAAGTCGTAAAAATGCCCCCGCGAGGTCAGAATGCGCTTACGGCCACGTGTCTGTCGGATGAGTTCGGCTTCATGGCTGACCGCATCAGACGAGACATATCGGCGATAGCGATCGGCGTGCATGGGCTTGATGGGCTTGCGATAGAGCTTTGCAAGGAGGATGTGAGCGATAGCACGATGGACAGGTGGCGGTGCGGACTCGAGCAGGTCTGAGAGGCTGACATGGAGACGGCCTTCACGCAGACGAATCGTGGTGTTGAGGCTGGTGAAACGGCGGAAACGGATATCAAATAGAGGAATTGGAGCCCAGCGCCGGAGCTCTCGATACTCTTCTTCAAAGATGGTAGTGAGTAATGCGGACACGCTAAAGACGAGCATAGCATGGCCCGGCGGTGCTTCGAGCTCTAGCGAATATCGATCGGACCCGTCTTCTCAGGAGGGTGCGCGAGGAACCATACGCGTTGCTCTTCCATGAGTTTAGTTGCGGCATCGCGGAGGTCGCTTACGGTCTCAATGGCGAGCTTGCGGGTGATGCTATAGGCCGAGTTATCAGGCGGAGTCTTCAGCTCCGTGCCCCAGCGCTCGGTGGCAGCGAGCAGCTTGGGAAGTGCCTTGCGGACGTCATGGTGGCGTTGGCTGGCATCATCAAGGTTGTCGGCGAGCTCGTCGGCAATGCTGGTGAACTGCTGTATCAGTTCATTGATGTCCTGCTCGCGTCCCGGCTTGCGCGCATGCGACAGTAGATCGTTGATTTCGGAGGTGCGCAGATTCATGAAGTCAACGAAGTCCAGGACGCGCTCCATTGGATTGAGGCCTGCGTCGCGCAACTTCTCCACCTCCTTGTTTGTGAGTGGGTTATCCGTACGCTGGGCATGCAGCGGGAGGAGCGACGTCAGTAGGAGGAGCATGAGAAGTGAGCGATATGGCATGGTTAACGTCGGAAGAGCTGCGAAATCAGCTCATCATGAATGCGGTTGAGTTGAGCGAGAGCGCCCTGTAGAAGGCCACGGTCATTTTCGGAAGCAGAACGAAGGTACTCTTTTAAGCGATAAGCGGTGTCTTGCATCAACATCTCGGTGTTCTTGAGGCGTTTAGGCTCTCCGGCGAGACCGAGATGGACGAGCTGGGCGTACTGGTCGATTTTCTTGAGTGTGATTGTGGCTTCTTCATTCTTTCCGTCAAGTATCTGCTGGCCGGCCAGAACGGTGGCTGCGTGCAGCAGATCTGCATACAGAAAACACCGCTCGCGCGGAGTGGCCTGTTGGGCGCGGAGTTCAAGTTTGGCGAGCGTCTGAGTGCCTAGGGCGGTGTTATCGATGGCAGAGCAGAATGGAGATAATAGAAAGAGGGTAAGTGCGGAGAGACTCAAGACCGGACGCGGAATGAAGGTCATTGCGCACCTCGAAGAAGGGGTACTTACTTCGTGTGTTGCAAAGCAGTAATGCGGCGGCGTGCGTCCGATTCTTCCTCAGGAAACTTGCCGGCTGCTGCGGTTAAAAATTGCCGGTAGAGTGCCACTGCTTTTGCGTATTGATGCAGCTTGTCGTTCGCCGTTGCCTCCAAAAAAAGGGAAGAAGGTGACGGTGGCAGGACTTTAGCACGCAGCGTGAGCGCTTGCAAGGTGATGGCAGGATCGTCGGCTTCGGAGGAGGCAAAAGCCAGATGGCTGGCAGCGAGACCGAGTTCTTCCTGAGTAGGGAATCCGCCAGGCAGAGCAACTGCCTTCTTCAGCAAGACCTCTGCTTCGGAGGGACGGCGAAGGCGGATCAGCGCATCGGCACGATCGTCGAGAAGGGTTGGATCCTGCGGCGATTGGGTGATCAGTTCGGCATAGAGCGGGTCGGCTAGTTCGGGTTTTCCCAGCTGGCTGTAGAGATGGGCAAGTAAGCGGGTAAGATTGGCATCCTCTGGGTGTGATCTATGGATACTCTCTGCGAGGGGCAGCGCGGCATCTGGTTTCTTTTCGGCAAGATAGACGGTAACAAGCTGGGCGCTGAGGACAGGATCGCTGGGCGACTTGGTGAGCGCCGCAGTGAGCAGTGATTCGGTCTCAACCAGACGCTGTTGCTGGATAAGAAGATGCGCGAGGCCTGCAGCAGCCTGCTGGTTGCCGGTATCCGTAGCAAGCAGGCGG
>CAINXC010000178.1 GCA_903854655.1 uncultured Verrucomicrobiota bacterium
ATGACCATCCAGACGGGTGTGCTCATTGAAACCCTCAAGGAACTCGGTGCCGATGTGCGCTGGGCGAGTTGCAACATCTTCTCCACCCAGGACCACGCAGCCTCGGCCATCGCCGCCTCCGGTACACCTGTGTTCGCCTGGAAGGGCGAGACCCTGGAAGAGTATTGGTGGTGCACATGGAAGGCCATCATCTTCCCCGGCAACAAGGGCCCGCAGCTCATCGTCGATGACGGTGGCGACGTGACCCTACTCATCCACAAGGGCTATGAAATGGAGAACGGCGACAAGTGGATCGAGACTCCTTCTGACAACCCCGAAGTCAAGGTCATCAAGGACCTGCTCAAGCAGATCGCCAAGGATCAGCCCGGCATCTTCCACGAGATCGTCAAGGACCTGAAGGGCGTCTCCGAAGAGACCACCACCGGCGTGCATCGCCTCTATGAAATGGCCAAGGCCGGCAAGCTGCTGTTCCCCGCCATCAATGTGAACGACAGTGTCACCAAGTCCAAGTTCGACAACCTCTATGGCTGCCGCGAATCCTTGCTGGATGGCATCAAGCGCGCCACCGACGTCATGATTGCCGGCAAGGTCGGCGTGGTGTGCGGCTACGGCGATGTCGGCAAGGGCTGCGCCGCTGCCCTGCGCGGCATGGGCGCCCAGGTCATCGTCACCGAAATCGACCCTGTGTGCGCCCTCCAGGCCGCCATGGAAGGCTATCGCGTGATGCCAATCGAGGACACCCTCGGCTACGGCGACATCTACGTCACCACCACCGGCAACAAGGACATCATCCGCCTTGAGCACATGGAAGCCATGAAGGACCAGGCCATCGTCTGCAACATCGGCCACTTCGACAACGAGATCCAGGTCGACAAGCTCAACAACCGCACGGACGTGACGCGCCTCAACATCAAGGCCCAGGTGGACAAGTACACCTTCCCCGCCGGCAACAGCATCTACATGCTGGCCGAAGGCCGCCTGGTGAACCTCGGCTGCGCCACCGGCCACCCGAGCTTCGTGATGAGCAACAGCTTCACCAACCAGACGCTGGCCCAGATCGAACTCTGGGAAACCAAGGACAGCCGCCCGATCGGCGTCACCGTCCTGCCCAAGAAGCTCGACGAAGAAGTCGCCCGCCTCCACCTCGGCAAGATCGGCGTGAAGCTCACCAAGCTCACCCAGGAACAGGCCGACTACATCGGCGTTCCCGTCGAAGGCCCGTACAAGACGGACCACTACCGCTACTAAAAGCGGGCCAAGTTACCCCCCCAAAACCAAGCAACGCGGATGGCCGAAAGGCTGTCCGCGTTTTTGTTGTGTGTAAAGGAGCACGGTCGCTCCAGTCACAAGTCAAGAAGTGTGGAGAAGCCGTCAATCACTCATTCGTTTCAGCCCCGCCCAACCCAATCTTGCGCATGAATGCGCCTGGATTGGCATTGGGTTGAAGAGTCTTGTGATCGGCTCCCTGACTGTCGTTTTATGGGATCAATGAACGCTCAAGTCTGCCGCACGCTCTCCACCATCTGCTTCCAGGCCGGGATGCTCTCGGTGATCCTTTCGATTGCCATCTGGTGGTTTCTCGACCGGGACACGCCGGAGGCGGCGGCTCATGCAGAGCGGTTCGGCATTTTTGTGGGTCTGTGGGCGCCCACGCTCTTGATTCTCTCCAACCGCTTCGACCGCTATGCGGACCGGGCGAAGCCGCTGCCGGGGCTCAGCGACGAGGTGACGCAGCAGTTGCAGCCTTGAACGCTGCCTCTTTCCCCCACGGATAACGCTGATGGCATGGATGGATGAGACTGCGGAGCCGCCTTTCATCCGAGACATCCGTGTGGTTCATGGATCGCCGAAGGGCGAATTTGATGCTTGATCGCGGGCCATGCCGCGCCTCCTTTGGGGTTCTCTCATCTCGAAACCCAAACCTTCTTTACCACCATGGCACTCTCCGTTGGAACCACCGCCCCTGACTTCACCCTCAAGTCCAAGACCGCCGACGGCCTGAAGGACGTGAGCCTGAGCGCAAACGCCGGCAGCAAGAACACCGTGCTGCTGTTCTTCCCGCTCGCCTTCACCGGCGTCTGCACCGCCGAACTCTGCGACATCACCGCCGGCCTGGGCAGCTACAGCGACCTGAACGCCGAGGTGATCGGCATCAGCGTGGACAGCCCCTTTGCGCAGGAAGCCTGGGCGAAGAAGGAAAACATCGGCATCACCCTGGTGAGCGACCTCAACAAGGAAACCACCAAGGCCTACGACGTGCTCTTCCCCGGCCTGGCCGGCATTGGCGACACCTCCGCCCGCGCGGCCTTCGTGATCGACAAGAACGGCGTGATCCAGTACGCCGAGCAGACCGCCACGCCGAAGGACCTGCCGAACTTTGAAGCCGTGAAAGCAGCGCTGGCCGAGCTGGCCTAGGCTTGGCCCGAGCTTCTGTGTTATTACGAGGCAGCCTCGCAAGGGGCTGCCTTTTTAGTTTTCTCCTTAACAAGACCTTGCCTTGCCAAGGCCGCCGCCCCCCTGGTAGACTGCGAGTCCAACCCAAACACCAACGTGCCCAATCCCATTCCCAGACTCCCCGGCCCCGCACCCCAGGTCCATGTGGACGTCAATCCGCAAAAGGTGCTCCTGGGGCTCATCGGCCTGATTGCCTTCATCGGCCTGTTCTCCAGCTTCTACACCGTGCCCACGGATTCCGTGGCCGTAGTGCAGCGCCTGGGCGCCTATCATGACACAGCAGAGCCGGGCCTGCACTTCAAGCTGCCCTTTGGCATCGACACCCGCGAGATCATCCCGGTGCGCCGCCAGTTGAAGATGGAATTTGGCTATGCCACGCCCGGCGCCACCAATCCCTATCAGGCTTCGCAGGAACCGGAGGATGAAAAGTCCATGGTGACTGGCGACTTGAACGCGGCCACGGTGGAGTGGGTCGTGCAATACTCCATTTCCGACCCAAAGGAGTACCTCTTCGACTTTGAGGCGCCCGCGTCCACTTTGCGCGACATGTCGGAGGCGGTCATGCGCGAGGTTGTGGGTGATCGCACGGTGGACGAGGTGCTCACAGTGGGGAGGCAGGAGGCGGAAACCAGCGCCCTGGAACGGCTGCAGACCATCGTGCACACGCTCAAAATGGGCCTGCATATCGACCAGGTGCAGCTGCTGAACGTCAATCCTCCCAGCGAGGTGCAATCGAGCTTCGATGAAGTAAACCGCGCCCAGCAGGAGAAGGAACAATTGATCCAGCAGGCGCGCGGCGAGTACAACAAGGTGGTGCCCCGCGCCAAAGGCGAGGCGGAGCAGAAGATCAGCGCCGCCCAGGGCTACGCCGCCAAGCGCGTGAACGAAGCAGAGGGGGACGCCGGACGCTTCATCGCGCTGCTGACCGAATACAAGAAGGCTCCCGAAGTGACCCGCAAGCGCATCTATCTCGAAACGATGGGCGAGGTCCTGCCCGACCTGCCCGGCAAAATCATCCTGGATGACAAGGCCCCCCAGTTCCTGCCCATGCTGCAAATGCAGCAGAAGAAGCTGGCCCCCAAACCCCAGCCTGAAACCACACGATGAAACCCCTCTTTTCTGTCCTCGCCATCCTGGCCATCATCGTCGGGCTGCTCCTGCTCAGCGCCTCGTGCTATACCGTGGACGTGCGCGAACAGGTCATCATCACGCAGTTCCAGCAGGTGGTGGGCCAGCCGGTCACCTCGCCCGGGCTGCATTTCAAGGTTCCTTTTGTGCAAATGGTGAACAGCTTCTCCGACCAGGTGATGGAATGGGATGGCCCGGCCACCCAGATGCCGACCAAGGACAAGGTTTACATCGTGGTGGACACTTTTGGTCGCTGGCGCATCAAGGATCCGCTCGTCTTCATGCAAAAGCTGGGCAACACACGCTCCGCCCAGTCGCGGCTCAATGACTTGTTAGGCAGCGAAACCCGCAGCACCGTGGCCAAGCACGACCTCATCGAGGTGGTGCGCACCACCAAGGGGCGCAAGGCGGCGCGCGATGCCAGCCTGAGCGTGGCAGATTCGGAGGCCGATCCGCTGCCCGCCATCCAGTATGGGCGTTCCACGCTGGAAAAGGAGATCCTCGAAAGTTCGCGGCCCAGGGTGGAATTCCTTGGCATCGAGCTGCTGGACCTGCGCTTCAAGCGCATCAACTACAACCCCAGCGTCAGCCGCACCATCCACACCCGCATGCAGTCAGAGCGCCAGCAAATCGCGGAGCGCTTCCGTTCCGAGGGCGCAGGCGAGGCGGCGAAGATCCTGGGCAACCGCGACAAGGAACTCAAGCAGATCGAGTCCGAGGCTTACAAGAAGATTCAAGAGATCGAAGGCGAGGCCGATGCGAAGGCCACCGAAATCTACGCTAAGGCCTATAACCAGAGCCCAGAAGCGCTGAGCCTGTACGATTTCACCAAATCGATGGACACATTGAAAAAGACGCTCACGCAGGACACGACGCTGATCCTCACCACCGACAGCGATTTCCTGCGTTTCCTCAAAAGCGCGGAACCGAAGGGCGAAGGCTCCAAGCCTGATCTGCCCAAAGGCATTCAGGGTCTGCCTTCATTGCTCGATTTGCCGGCGAAGTAGGCTTCAGGAAAGCCGCCATCACGCTCCCTGTGATGGCTGCTTTGCTGAACCCATTTCCGGCTCCGCTTTTTCCGATTCCGAATGCACCACCATGCCGAGCAGCCGGTGTGCGGTGACCAGTTCGCTGAAGCCTTTGAGATCCAGATCATGCACGGGCTCCGCCGTGGCGGTGTCGCCCAGCATTTTCAGGGTTGAATCATCGATGAGCACCTCTCCGGGCGCCGCCTTGCTGCAGAGACGGGAGGCGAGGTTCACCCGCTCGCCCAGGACCGTGTAGTCCAGCCGCTCCTCGCTGCCCATGCAGCCTGCAATCACGCTGCCGGTGGCAATGCCGATGCCCACCTGGAACTTCCATTTGCTGTGCTCATTGAGCTCGTCGCGCCGCAGGATCATGCGCAGGGCGCACTGGGACGCGCGCATGGCGTCGTCGCCAAAGGCCGAGGGTGCGCCAAACAGCGCCATGATCATGTCGCCGACGAACTTGTCCACCACCCCGCCGTGCCGGTGGACAATCGCCGTCAGCGCCGTCATGTGCTCGTTCAGCATCGCAATGACCTCCCCCGGCGGCATGCCGGCGGTGATGCTGGTGAAGCCGCGAATGTCGCAAAAGATCACGCTCACCTCCCGCAGCTCGCCGCCCAACGAAGCCTCGATGTTCATCAACTGCTCCGCCACCAGCCGGTCCGCCACCTGGGACAACAGGCGCTGGTACTTGCGGTTGAGCTTCAACCCCTCGGCCATCTCGTTGAAGGATTCGGTGAGGCGCCCCACCTCGTCGTTGCTGCGCACCGGCACCCGCACGTCGTAGTTGCCCTTGCGCACTTCCTCAGTCCCCCTCACGAGTTCAAGAAGCGGCTTCGTGAGCCCCTGGCTGACCAGGAGAATGAGGGCCAGGGCCAGCGCCAGGGCGAGCAGACCGATGCTGATGATCTTGTCTTGCAAATTGCGCTCGGCCACAAGTTCGTTTTGCAACGAGTACAACGCGACCTGGCAGGCGGGGCTGAAGGGGGAGTCGGGATTGAGCACACGATAGAGCAAGGCGTGTTTCACCATCCCGCCCTTGAC
>CAINXC010000179.1 GCA_903854655.1 uncultured Verrucomicrobiota bacterium
ATCCACGACCTCGCCGGCGATGTGGCAGTCGTACTTGCTCGTGTCCATCGACTGGATGGTGCGGATGCCGCTCTTCCCTGCGAGGATGTTCTTCCAAAACTCATCCTTGTTGCTGCCATTGGGAGAGAGGACACCGATTCCGGTGATGACGACGCGGCGTTCAAACATGTGTGAAATAGAGTAGGTTGGCCGCGCAGAAAACACGGTTTGGGGGGTGGGGCAAGGGGAATTCGTCAGGTGTGGTTGCAGATTGCGGATTTCCACCCGTGGATGGGGTTGGAGCGGCGGGTGGCGGGGACTCCGCAACTCGTCTCATTCCGCACTTAATGCGGAGTACCCCGGTCAGTCTCCAGCTCCCCATGGAGGGCCTTCAACTCTGCATAAGCATGGTTGATCTTTTTGGTCATCTCCTCGGCCACCCGGCGAAGCTCGGCACCCAGGGTGGCGACCTTGTCGGGGTGGTACTCGCTGATGCGGAGCCGGTACGCCACCCTGATTTCCGCAAAGGTGGCGTGCGGGCCGACGCCCAGGATGGCACGGGGGCCCTGGCCTTCCCTGGGCTGCCAGCCGGATGAGGGGGGCGGGCGGCTTTCCGATTTGGGCGGAACGGCGCTCTGGCTGCCTTTTGCCAGGAGCCGTTCCTTGACGATGAAGGGATCGCTGAAGACTTCGGTGGTGCAGTAAAAAGCGTCTCGAAACCACCACCAGTGGCGGCGTCCGAGGGTGTGGACGTGCACCGGTGTGTGCCCCTGCAAGGCATGCAACCGGTCAAACACCGCCCTGGACATCCTTTGCCCCCGCGTTTCGGTCGCGTCGCGGTGCTCCTTCTCGAAGGCAAAGGTCACCGGCACCATCCGTTCCTCGCCCCAGAAGACCCAGGTCTTGGTGGTGTAGCCGCCGAGCTTGATGAAGCGGCAGGTGGTGTCCTCGTTGAGCGCCATGGGTGAGAGGTGAATGAGCTGGCTTTGAGCCGCGCCAGGGTTTGTGTTTCAGACCACCAGCGACTGCCCCTCGTCAAGGATATGCACTTTGTTCACGAGGCCCCGCTGCTGGGCGGCGGCGGTGAGGCGTTGGGCCGGCTCGCGCAGGGGTTCGCCACCGAGGGGGAAGGTGTCATGGTGCATGGGCACCATGATGCCCGCATCCAGCATTTCAAAGGCATCCAGCGCCTCTTCGGGATTCATGTGAACAGGGCGGCCGCTGGGGGCTTCATAAGCGCCAATGGGCATGAGGGCCACGTCGATGCTGGCGCGGGCGCCGATCTCCTTGAAGCCGTCGAACAGCGCGCTGTCGCCACAGTGGAACACGGTGCGGCTGGCGCTTTCGATGAGGTAGCCGCCGAACTGCCGGTGGGTGTCGTGAATCATCCGGGCTCCCCAGTGGCGCGCCGGGGTGAGGGTGATCTGCAGGTCCCTGAACTCGCTGCTCTGCCAGGTGTCGAGCTCCGTCACACTGCTGAAATCGCAGCTTTTCAGCAGGCTGCCGACGCCGCGCGGCACGATCACCCGCTGGCCACGGGCCACGCGCCGGAGGCTCGGCAGGTGCAGATGATCGAAATGGGCGTGGGTGATGAGCACCAGATCGATTTCCGGCAGGTCATGCGCGAAAAGGGTGGGGTGGCGCAGGCGCTTCACAGGGCCGTGCCAGAGCGCCCAGTTAGGGTCGATGAGGATGTTGGCGCTCTCCAACTGCACCAGGAAGGCGGCATGGCCCAGCCAGGTGATGCCGATTTCGTGGTTTTCCGCATCCGGCACCGGCCGCACTTCGTGCGAGGGCTGGCGCGGCGCCAGCAGCGTGGGGATCAGCACATCGCCCAGAAACTGCAGGTTGCGCTTGCGCCACCCCTGGGTGGGCAGCAGGCCCACCTGGTTTTCACTCCTCACGCGATCACGCCCGAAAAAACGCCGGACCCGTCCGCCCTCGCGGCTGTCGCCATCTGCGGGAGGGGGAGGCGGAGTGGGTTCATTGACCATGCGGTGGGACTTGTTGTGAAGGATACGCAGCATAAGAATACATCCGTTTCCTGAAAAGCACCATCTTTGCCAATCCTGCCCCCCCGATGACCCTGAACCAAGCCAAGGACTCGATCCGCCGTGAGATGCGAGCAAAACTGGCCGCCATGACGGCGGCGGACGTCGCTGCGAAATCCGCGCTCATTGTGCAACGCTTGATGCAGGACTCTTCCTGGCTTCCGGGCAACGCCACCGTGACATTGTTCGGCGGCATCCAGGGCGAGCCGGATCTGCTGGCGCTGATCCCCTGGCTGCTGGAACGCGGGGGCACCCCTGTGTTCTTTGGTTTCCAAGACGGGCAGCTCATTCCCCGCAGGGTCGATGACTGTGCAGTGCTGGAACGCGGCGTCTTCGGCGCATGGATTCCGCCTGCGAGCGCACCCGTGGTCCCGTATGCACAGCTCGATGTAATCCTCACCCCGGGCCTCGCGTTTGGTCGCGATGGCATGAGACTGGGCCGCGGGCGCGGCCACTTTGACCATCTTTTCGCGCGACCAGAGGTCAAGGCCAGGCGCATTGGCGTGTGCTGGGAAAGCCAGCGCATCGAGTCCGTGCCGGCTGAGCCGCATGACGCGCCGATGGACGTGGTGATCAGCGAGGGCTGAAAGCGGCTGGTTTCGTTCCGGCCATCCTGCGTCGCTGTTTGCGGAAAGGAGGTCCTGCCGCCACGAAGGTGCCGCTTCGCTTGTGCGATCGCGGCCCCGGGGGAAGGGGGGCGGTCAGGCTGCCGCAGGCAAAGGCAGATTGAGCTGATAGCCGTAGCCGCGCACTGTCTCGATGTGGTCGCCCAGACGGCCGAGTTTCTCGCGGAGTCGGCGGATATGGGTGTCCAGCGTGCGGGTGTTTGTGTCCTCGTGATAGCCCCAGACGCCGGTGAGGAGGTCGCTGCGGGAGTGGAGCACATTGGGATTGTCCAGAAACTGGGTGACGAGCTTGTACTCGGTGAGGGTCAGCCCAAGCGCCTGGTCGTCGAAATAGAGCACGAAGTTCTTCCTGTCGAGATGGAACGGGCCGATGTGCAGCTCGTGGATTCTGCTGACCTTCTGGGTGCGGCGCAGGATGGCGTGGATGCGCAGCAGCAGCTCGCGGGGATTGAAGGGCTTGTTCAGGCAGTCGTCCGCCCCGGTTTCCAGGCCGGCAATGCGGTCGCCGGTCAAACGGCGGCCGGTCAGCATGATGACAGGGGTGTCGCGGGTTTTGGGGTCTCTTCGGAGCTGGCGCAGGACGTCGATGCCCCCGGTGTCGGGCAGCACCAGGTCGAGCACGATCAGGTCCGGTGTATGCTCCATGGCGGCCGCAATAGCGGCGCGGCCGCTGGTGACCGTGATCGGCTGGTGGCCTTCACGCCGCAGGTTGGCGACCATCAGCTTGACGACATCCGGCTCGTTGTTGGCTACAAGTATTTGTTTCATAATGGGCAGGAGGGTGGGGTGTTGTTTAATGCACTCAATTGGAATATACATAAAAATAGAGTGAATTAGGTGCGGCGAAAATTTGACTTGTCAACGGTGAATTTTGTTGGGCAGGATTTCGGCGGATGCTGAGATTGAGTGTGATGGGTTGTCGGATGATCTGGGGGCCGTCGAATGTTTGAAAAATAGTGTTTGACCCGCCGGTGGTGCCGCGTAAATAAACCATACCAAAATTATATACATTGCTGTTTGGGTGATTCTTCCGGAAGACGGCGGTTCATGAGCGGCGGTGGCGTGCGACCCCTGCAGGGGAGCTTTCTTCAACGGCGCCGGAGGCTCTTCCCGCATACCAGCGGTGAGCCCCGTCCTCCCAGTGCGACCCATCCGAGGAGCCTGGAGCATGTCGCCATCGCTGTTTTACGCCACCTGGACCGGGAGCGTGGAGCAGGACCAACATCGAGCCTCTCACCGATGTGTCGCGCCCAACGGCCGGCTGCGGGCCGTGGCTCACCCAACACCAATCAAGTTCCCCAATTACCTAATGAACACAAAAATGCTAAACACGGCAACCAAGCTCCTCCTGGCCCTGGCCGGAGGCGCGCTCGTTGCCCAGTCCGCAATCGCGGGCTCCGTCACTTATCATGATGGCGATCTGCTGCTCGGGTTTCGTGCCTCGGGCGGCACCGGTTCCTCCAACGACCTTGTCGTTGATCTGGGACAGGCCTCCACCTTGGCTGGGTACACCTCTCAGCAGGTTTTGAGCATCGGCAACATCGGTGCGGACCTGTCCTCGAACTTCGGTTCAGGGTGGGCTTCGCGCAGCGATCTCTTCTGGAGTGTTGCCGGCACGGCCGGGCAGGCCGCGGTGGGCAGCGACCCGGCGCACACGCTGTATGTGACCACGCAGCAGGCCGTTCCCGGCGTGCAGTCGTTAGCGCGTGTGAGGGCAAACTATGCGGCGCAGTCCGGCCCCACCAACAAGATCACGTCTTTGGGAGGGAGCTATGTTGCGACGGCCGGCGTGGCCAACTCATCCACGGCAAACAGCACAGTGGCGGTGTTGCAGCCTACTTCAGTCGCGAACTCCTATGCCTCCCTCCAGAGCACGGCTTCCAGCTACGGCTATTTCACGCCTGTGGCTGAGGGCACCTTTGGCTCAGGGGTCAACGGGTCGCTCCTCGACCTGTACCAGTTGCAGCCTTCCTCCTCTGCGGTTGCGGGAAACTATGTGGGGCGTTTCAGCATTGACGGCACGGGCGCTCTCACCTTCACCCCCGCCTCTTTGGTGGGGGTGAACACGGTGCAGCTTGGTGCTTCCACTTACTCGGTGAGTGAGGCGGATGTATCCGGCCAGGTCACGGTCACCGTCCAGAGGTCGGGCGATTTGCTGTCCGCCACCAGCGTGACAGTGGCCACGGCTGATGGCACTGCCATTGCTGGCACCGATTACACCAGCACCACTCAGACGGTGAATTTCGGTGTGGGCGACACCTCCAAAACGGTAAGCATTCCAGTGGTGAACCGGTCGGGCTACCAGGGGAACCGCAATTTCACGGTGGGACTGAGCGGCGTCTCCGGCGGCACCACGCTGGGGGCAACCACGAGTTCGACGGTCACCATCACGGAGAACATCGTCAGCAGCGTGATCGCCTTCAACTCCACCAGCTACAGCGCGAGCTCCGGCGACACCTCGGTGACGTTGACCTTCACCCGCAGCGGTGGGGCCGCCCCCGTGACGGCGACCATCGCCACCACCAACGGCACGGCCCATGCCGGCGCGGATTTCGTGGCTCCCACGGGTTCTGCCGCGACGGTCAGCTTCCCTGCCAACATCAACACCGCCACAGCGACGATCTCCCTGATCACGCCTTCCGGCACCCGGCCTGCTGTCAACTTCACGGTGGGACTCACGGCGGCGGGCACGAATGCCAGCCTGACCAGCGACTCGAGCAAGCTTACCGCAACCGTGGCCCTGCCATTCCTGGATTTGACGGCGCCTACGATTCGTGTCACTTCGCCCTCCAGCGGACAGGCCGTCTCGGGTACTGAAGGCGGCAGCATAACCGTGGTCGGCACCGCAGCCGACAACATCGCGGTGGCATCCGTGCAGGTGGCGTTGAACGGCGGAGCCTGGACTGCCGCCACTGTGGGCCATCCGTTGGTGGGCTACACCTACTCGCTGAGCGGCGTTACGCCGCGCTCCGGGTTTAACACTGTGCAGGTGCGTGCCACTGACTCATCGGGCAATGTTTCAAGCGTCGCCACGAGCAGCTTCACTTATGTGGTGAAGGTCGCCCTCACCATCACCGCCTCCACCGGTGGCAATGTGACAGGCGGGCTGACTCCCACCACCGCCAATCCCTATCCTTATCAGGTGGGCAACAGTTACAAACTGACGGCGGTGCCTGCCTCTGGCTATGTCTTCAATGGCTGGACCACTGGTGACAACCTTGGCTCCCCCGCGACGGATTTGAAGGCTCTGAGTTTCGTTGTCAGCGACGCCCTGGCGCAGAACCCGACGATCACGGCGAACTTCATCGCCAGCCCCTTCACCTTCAGCGTGGTGGGCGCCTTCAACGGACTTGTGACGGCCACGACCGGGGTGACACCGACCAACTCAACGGAAGGCTTCATCACTCTGAACGTGACCACGACGGGCTCCTTCACGGGCACGCTGAAGATCGACGGGGTCATCCTGTCACTTTCCGGCAATTTGGACAACACGGGAGCCGCCTATTTTGGTGCCAACCGCGACTCCTACGTGCTGGTTCTCCGCACGGGCAAGCCCGATCTGGTGCTCTCAAACGTGAGCCTCGACCTGTCACCCACCGGCACCAACGAAATTACCGGTTCGCTTGACGTGCTGGCCACCACCGGGAGCACGGATGTGACCACGGCCTCGGCCTTGTCCACGTTTGTCGCCGATCGCGCCGCCTACAGCACCACCACGACCGCACCGACTGATTTCACCGCCAGCAAGTACGATATCGTGATTCCCGCCCAGGCACAGACGGGTCTGACCACTTCCCAGTTCCCTCAGGGTGACGGCATCGGTCAGATCAGCGTTTCGGCCGCCGGCGTGGCCACGCTTACCGGAACTCTTCCGGACGGCACCTCCCTCTCCGCGACAGCTCCGCTCAGCAAGAACGCCACCGTGCCGCTGTTCGCCCAGCTTTACTCCACGAAGGGCTCGTTCAGCGCCTTTGTCACCTTCGACAGCACCCAGACCGAGAGCGATCTGCATGCGCCGGTGGTTCGCTGGTTCAAGCCGAGCGGCCTGTCCGGACAGACCTACTATGCCGCCGGCTGGCCCACGGGCGTGACGACGCAACTGAATGGCGCCAAGCTCAACGCCGCCGCCACTCCGGTCATTCCGGGTCTGGGCTCCGCCGATCTTGTTCACGGCAACGCCCACCTGGTGTTTGCCGACGGTGGTCTGACCTCGGCGCAAACCAAGACGGTGAGCATCTCCACCACGAATGTGGTGACCAAGGTGCCCGCCACACCTGTGGACAGCAGTTTCACGCTCACGCTGACGGCCGCGACCGGCAAGGCCTCGGGGACTTACAAGGTGGGCTCCAGCAGCACCGCCTCGCTGTTCGGCGCCCAGGTGTACCAGAAGGGCTCCAATCAGGGGGCCTATGGCTACTTCCTCAACGCCGCAGCCGGCCTTTCAGGCGGCGTCTCCCTTGCTCACGAATAACTCTCTCCAGCCCATAAATCATGACCAGACGTGTTAAACCAAACGACGTCCCGATCCCTTCAACTGCAAAAGCAAACAGCATTATGAAATCAACAGCTTACAAGACCATCATCGCAGCCACCCTCGCGTGGTCCTTCATCAGCCAGGCCTCGGCCGCCACCGTTTATGTCCGTATCGGCGGGGCGCAGGCGTTTGGTGACGCGGTGCACCGCGCCGTCGCCCACATCCTGGGCGCGTCTTCAACGCAGACCACCCCGCCCTACACCCTCGGCACCGGCAACACCTACGCTTACGCTGACACCTCGCCTGCGGGCGGCGGGGTCGGCAAATCGACGCAGGCGATCTTTTCCGGCACGGTGAGCGGGGTCACCGTCATCATCAAAACCTCCTTCACCGGCTCGACCGACGGCATCCGCCTGCTGGCCACCTCTGCGACGGTGCCTTTCCTGGCCGACAGCCTGCTGTCCTCGGCCACCCAGAGCGGGGGACTGCTGCCCAACAGCGGCAACGCCACCGAATCGGTGACACCCGACGCGGCGGCGGCTGATTCGTTCCAGGCATCGACGGTTTACACCACCACGCCGGCGCTCACCGATGTGCAGGTGGGCGTGGGGCCGTACATCTTCGTGGCCGGCAAGGACGCCCCCAGGCCGGTGGGCACCTACGGGCAGGCATTGACTGATCCGACCACGGCCGCAGGCGCGCCGAGCACCAGCTACTACCCTGGTCTGAGCAACATCACCACCCAGCAGGCCATCGCCCTGTACAACGTGGGCAACCTGCCGCTGGCGGAGTTCAGCGGTGTGGACTACGACCGCACCAACCTGGTGACGCCGTCGTTCCAGACTGCGGCGGTGACCTACACCTCCAACCAGGCTCCTGTGCAGGTGTTCGCCACGGGCCGCGACTACGGTTCAGGCGCTCGCATCGTGAGCTTCATTGAGACGGGCATTGGGGCGAACTCCAACGTGGCGCAGTACAAGCCGACGGTTTCGGGCAGCACGGTGGCCAGCCAGGTGCTGTATCCGGCGACCACCATCAACGGGATCTTCTTCCCGGCCGGCAGCGACGGCAACACCAGCAACGGCAACCTGTCCACGACGGTGCTGCCCAAGAGCACGCTGGCGACGCTGGGCGGGGTGTACGTCAGCTACCTGCCGCTGCTGGATGCGACCAACGCGAAGAACACGGGCAACGCCTACTGGCTGGCCTACAACGGGGTGAACTACAGCTCCGCAGCGCTTTCCAACGGCTCGTATTCGTTGTTTGCCTATGAGCACATCCTGTACCATCCAACGGTGACGGGCGACCAGCAGACCGTGCTCAGCGCGTTCACCAACCAGCTCATCAACACGGATGCGACGATTTTGCTGAACACGCTGCACGTGTCGCGACCGGTGGACGGCGGGATCATCACCACGACGTACTGATCCAGCCCTGCCCGGCAAGCCGGATATAGAAGCATCAAAACCATCCAGTGCGGGCCTCGTGCCTGCACTGGATTTTTTGGGCCAACACCGGCGGAGAATGGAAAGCCCGGCTACGCCCCCACCAGCAATCTGGCCGGGTTCTCAAGGCAGTCCTTCACACGCACCAGGAAGGTGACGGCTTCCTTGCCATCGACCACGCGGTGATCGTAGCTCATGGCCAGGTACATCATGGGGCGGATGACCACCTGGCCATCGACAGCGACCGGCCGCTGCATGATCGAGTGCATGCCGAGAATGGCGCTTTGCGGAGGATTGATGATGGGGGTGCTGAGCATGGAGCCGTACACGCCGCCGTTGCTGATGGTGAACACACCGCCGGTCAGGTCAGAAATTTGGAGCTGGCCGTTCTTGGCCTTGGTCGCGTAGGCAAGGATGTCCTTTTCGATCTCCGCAAAGGTCTTCTGGTCTGCATCCCGCAGGACCGGCACCACCAGGCCGCGCTCGGTTCCCACCGCCACGCCGATGTCATAAAAGTGCTGGCTGACGATTTCATCGCCCTCCACGCGCACGTTCACCTGAGGTATGGCCTTCAGGGCGTCGACGACCGCTTTCACGAAGAAGGACATGAAGCCGAGTATGACCCCGTGCCTGGCCACAAAGCTGTCCTGCAATTTCGAGCGCAGGGCCATGACGCTGCTCATGTCGCACTCGTTGAAAGTGGTGAGGATGGCTGCGGTGTGCTGGACGTTCACCAACTGGTCGGCAATCTTGCGGCGCAGAGGCGACATTTTCTTGCGCGAAACGCGGTCTCCCGAAGGGGCTGTGGCGACCACAGGCGCGGGCTTGGGAGCCTCGACAACGGCGGGCCTGGGCGTTTCCGCTTTCACGGCTTTGGCTGCCGCCTTGGGTGCTTCGGCCTTCGCTGCCTTTGGTTCCGGAGCAGGGGCCGGGGCGGGAGCGGGTGCTGCGGCGCCTTCTTCAATCAGGCCCACCACGGACCCCACGTCCACGTCTTCGCCTTCCTTCTTCTGGATGCGCAGCACGCCGGAGTATTCGGCGGATATTTCGGCGGCCACTTTGTCGGTTTCCAGGGTAATCAGCACGTCGCCTTTGTTGACGCTGGCTCCGTCCGCAAAGTGCCACTTGGCGATCTGGCCGCTGGTTACGGATTCACCGACGGCGGGAATTTTGATTTCGTGGGGCATGGGTAGTGAAGGGATCAGCGTGCCAAGGAACGGGTGCGGATCAAGCAGAAGCCGTGCCGCCCGGCGAGAATGGAAGATCCCCGATCATGTCACGGATTTGCTCTCAAGCAACAGCCGTGCCCCCTGCATGGTGAGCGGCTCCGCTTCCGTAGCGGTTGACGAGGCCCTGATTCCGCGCTTGGACTGGGCTGCCACCATGTTGAACAACACTCCACTCACGATTGCCGGCCGCCAGTTCCAGTCCCGGCTCATGCTCGGCACCGGGAAGTTTGGTTCCGGCGAGTTCATGCGGGATGCCATCCTGGCCTCCGGCACGGAGATTGTCACCGTGGCGCTGCGGCGCGCCGATCTGAGCGGCAAGGGCGACCCATTTGCCAATATTCTCGATTTCGTGCCCAAGGAGGCTCTGCTGCTGCCCAACACCAGCGGCGCGATGAATGCCGAGGAAGCCGTGCGCCTGGCGCGGCTGGCCGTGGCGGCGGGGCTGCCGAACTGGGTGAAGCTCGAAATCCATCCCGATCCCCGCTACCTGCTGCCCGATCCGATCGAGACGCTGAAGGCTGCGGAGATTCTCGTTAAAGAGGGCTTCATCGTGCTGCCCTACATCAATGCCGATCCTGTGCTTGCCCGCCGGCTGCAGGATGTGGGGACTGCGACTGTGATGCCTTTGGGCTCGCCCATCGGATCACACCAGGGCATCGCCACGCGGCGAATGATCGAGATCATCATCAACCAGGCCACCGTGCCTGTGGTGGTGGATGCGGGCATTGGCGCACCCAGTCACGCTGCAGAGGCCTTCGAAATGGGGGCCGATGCCGTGCTGGTGAACACCGCCATTGCGGTCGCCCGTGATCCTGTGCGCATGGCGAAGGCGTTCAAAGCCGCCGTCGAGGCCGGTCGCGCCGCCTTCGAAGTGGGCCTGGGCCACGCCAGCAATGAAGCCGAGGCGACGAGCCCGCTCACGAGCTTCTTGTATTCCTGAGCAAGACCGGGGTGTCGCAGCCCCCAGCTTTTGCGTTGTCAGCCGGAGATCGACTTGATAGATTCTCGGCGAAATCATTCAACGTCATTGGTTCTTAAACTGCCTGCCCATGAAAACCAAACTCGTTCTCGCCCTGCTTGCCCTCAGCTTTACGACTGTCTTTGCCGCGCCGCCTGCGGGCTGGACAGAAGATTACGCCAAAGCTGTGGAACAGGCCAAAGCCCAGAAGAAGAACCTCCTGCTCGATTTCACCGGCTCTGACTGGTGTGGTTTTTGCATCAAGCTGGACAAGGAAGTGTTCGACACCGCCAAATTCAAAGCCTTTGCCAAGGACAACCTGATCTTGGTGAAAGTGGACTTCCCTCAGGCCAAGCCACAAAGTGCAAAGGTCAAAAAGCAGAACAGTGAGCTGAAGGCAAAATTTCCCTTCAACGGCTACCCCACCATCGTGATTCTTGATCCTGAAGGCAAGGAGCTGGGTCGCAAGGGTGGCTATGCACCAGGGAGCGGTCCCGATGCCTACATCGAGAAGCTGAACGGCTTCCTGAAGAAGTAGTTCGTTGTTTCTGTGACGACCTCCGCCATTCGCGATGCCGTTGCCGGGGATCTGCCGCGCATCGTGGCAATCTACAACGCCGCCATCCCCGGACGCCTGGCAACGGCGGACATGGAGCCGGTGAGCCTGGAGAGCCGGCAGGCATGGTTTGATGCGCACGGTCCAGCCAGGCACCCGCTGTGGGTGCTGGAGAGGGAGGGCACGATCATTGCCTGGATCAGCGCGAGCGATTTTCATGTGCGCCCCGCCTACCATCGCACGGCGGAGGTGAGTTTGTACGTGGCCCCGGAAGCCCAGGGGCAGGGACTGGGGCGGGTGCTGCTGGGCAGGCTGATCGCCGAATGCCCCGGCCTTGGGCTCACGAACCTTGTGGCGTTGATTTTCGCGCACAATGAGGCTTCGCTGCGGTTGTTTGGGCGGGCAGGCTTCGTGAAGTGGGGGCACCTGCCGGAGGTGGCGGAACTGGACGCCGTGCAGAGGGACCTCGTGATCCTCGGGCGCAAGGTTTGACAACCAAAGGCTGGCAAACGCAGCGGCGATCTGGCAGAATCCACGCCACATGAACCGCTCCTTGCCGCTTGTCATCGTTTCCCTGTTCGCCAGCCTGGCATGGGCGGAAGACCCGCCCAACATCGTGCTGGTGATGGCGGACGACCAGGGCTGGGGCGACATGGCATACAACGGCCACGAGAAGGTGAAGACGCCGAACTTCGATGCGCTGGCGAAGGAGGGCATCCGGTTTGACAATTTTCATGCGGCCGCCCCGGTGTGTTCGCCCACGAGGGGCAGTGTGCTCACCGGGCGGACACCGAACCGGTTTGGTTGCTTCCAGTGGGGCAATTCGTTGCGGCCGCAGGAGATCACGATTGCGGAGGCGCTCAAGACCGCCGGCTATCGCACGGGCCATTTCGGCAAATGGCATTTGGGCTCGGTGCAGAAGGACAGCCCGGTGAATCCCGGGGCCAGCGGCTTTGACGAGTGGGTCTCATCGCCAAATTTCTTCGATCTTGATCCGGTGCTCAGTGACCAGGGCAAGGCGGTTCAATTCAAGGGCGACAGCTCGGATGTCACCGTGGATCTCGCCCTGAAGTTCATCCGCAAATGTGCGGACGAGAAGCAGCGCTTTCTTGCCGTGGTCTGGTTTGCGTCACCGCATCTCCCCCATCAACCTCTTGAGGCGGACAAGGCTCTGTATGCCGGACTGCCCGATGATGAGGCGAATTTCTACGGGGAGATCACGGGCATGGATCGTGCTTTTGGTCGCTTGCGGGGCGAGCTGAAGGAACTGGGCCTGCGCGACCATACCGTGCTGTGGTTTTGCAGCGACAACGGCGCGCTGCCCAAGGTGGGGTCATCGGGCGGGCGTCGAGGTGCCAAAGGCGAGATTTATGAAGGCGGCCTGCTGGTGCCTGCGCTCATGGAATGGCCCGCAAAGTACGATGAGCCGAAGGTCATCACCACCCCCTGCGTCACCTCCGACATCTATCCCACCGTTTTGGAGATGGCCGATGTGAAAATGGAGGGCCAGCCTCCCCTGGACGGGGTGAATCTAAGGCCGATTCTTGAGGGCAGGGAGGAGCACCGGCCCAAGCCCATCGGCTTCTGGAATTACCCGAGCCCGGGCATTCCGGTTCCAGCCAAGCTGTGGATGGACGAACTCCTGGCCGCCCAGGCCGCAGGCAAGGAGCCCGATGACCCCAAGCGCATCCTGCCCGATGCGGCCAAAATAGGTCCGCCAGTGCCGCTCAATCGCTTTCCGGGCCATGCTGCATGGCTGGACGGCAATTGGAAGCTGCACCGCATCGAGGACGCGAAGACCCATCACATCACCTGGGAGCTGTACGACCTCGCAGCCGATCCCGACGAGAGCCGGGCGCTGCTTTCGGAACAGCCCGAGCGGGTGCCCGCCATGGAAGGGGAACTCGAGGCGTGGCTGGAATCCGTGGCGCGCAGTCTGAACGGCGAGGACTACGCGAAGCCGTAACGGCTAATTTCCCACTGCATGCCGAGCAGCTTCGGCACCGGAGGCGCCGATGTTCTTGCGGATCTCGGTCAGCTTGTCCCGTTCCTCAGGAGTTTGCATGGCCGCCTTCATACGGTCAGAGTAGGTCACGCCCCAGACGAACAGGCCCACATCCGCCACCAGCAGCACCATGGCCACCAGGATGCCGTACTTCTTGAGGCTTTCGTCGATGATCTTGTTCTTGTTTACCGAGAAATCACCGCTCTTGGAGAACAGCGACTGGAACAGCCTGCGCCAGCCCCGTGGTTCACGGGCGACGCTGAACGCAAAGAAGAACAGAGCGGTAAGGATGATGCAGGCGATCTGCGACGATAGGGGGACGTTAGTCATGTTTCAGTGGCTGGGCACCTGCCGAAGCATAAGGATAGATGGAAGCCTGTGCAACCAAAGGATGTTCAGCCTGCCAGAGTGAAGCGATCTTCCGCAGGGCTGTCTCCGAGGGCCGAGTGGGCTTTGCCGTTTGCGGAGAGGTGTGTGAGGAGGTGGAAAACGTCCTCGGGGTCCGCAGAAAGGGTGGTCGCGATCTGATCGGCGGTCTGCTCATCAGCGGTCAGCGCACCGACCACCTCGCCCATGAGTTTCAGGAAGGCGGTTGCCGCCTTTTTGCCGGCCTCCACGCCGGGCTGGTGGTAGGCGTTGACGTTGACGAGGCTGGCGTAGAAGGACACCGCCCGCTCGAACAGGCCGATGAGCATGCCCAGGCTGAAAGCGTCGAGCTTGTCGATGCTCAGCGTGATGGATTCCCGCTGGCTTTCCGCCAGCGCCTTGCGAGTGCCGCGCAGGAAGCCCTGCAAATAGTCGCCGCTGGTGAAGCCTGGCTCCACTTCAAAGGGCGGGGTGGAGCGCGCCTTGCCCACCTGGATGAACGTGGCAAAGAAATTGTTCACCCCGTCGCGAAGCTGCTGCACATACGCATGCTGGTCTGTCGAGCCCTTGTTGCCATAGACGGCGATGCCCTGGTTGACGACATTGCCGTCGAGGTCATGCTGTTTGCCCAGGGAGTCCATGACGAGCTGCTGCAAGTACTTGCTGAACAGAACCAGGCGGTCCTTGTATGGCAGCACCACCATGTCCTTGAGCCCCTTGCCCTTGCCTGCGTGATGCCACATCAGGGCGAGCAGCATGGCGGCATTGCGTTCGGCGGGCAGAGAGCGGGTTTTTTCATCCATTGCGGCCGCTCCGGCCAGGAATCGGGTCACATCCACGCCCTGCAGGGCGGCGGCAATCGTGCCCACGGCGCTCATGAGCGAGGTGCGGCCGCCCACCCAGTCCCACATCGGGAAACGGGCCGTCCATCCCTGCTTGATTGCGTGCTTGTCGAGTTCGCTGTCCACGCCCGTCACCGCCACGGCGTGCTTCGCAAAGTCGAGGCCCTGGGCATGGTAGGCACGTTCGGTTTCCAGCATGCCGTTGCGGGTTTCCTTGGTGCCGCCGGACTTGGAGATCACCAGCGTCAGCGTGGTGGCGAAACCGGCGCCGATGCGCTCGACCAGGCGGTCGATGCCATCGGGATCGGTGTTGTCGAGGAAGTCGATGGCGAGCGGCGGCCGACCGGGTGTGAGCGCATCCGCCACAAGCTGCGGCCCCAGCGCGGAACCGCCGATGCCCACGACCAGCACGCGGTCGAACTTCGCGCCATTAGGGGCCACGATGCGGCCCAGCCTTACGTCGCTGGCGAACTTCAGCGTGGCATCAAGCGTGGTGGTGATTTCGTTCCTCAGGTCCGCCGTGGGGGCGAGGTCCGGGTTGCGCAGCCAGTAGTGGCCCACCATGCGGCCTTCGTCAGGATTGGCGATGGCTCCCGATTCCAAGGCCTTCATGTCAGCAAACGCGCGCTCGATCCCTGGTGCAAGACGGGTGAACAGGTCCTCGTCGAAAGCCATGCGGCTCACATCAATGGAAAAACCGAGGTCCGAATAACGCAGGAAATGCTTTTGGAATCGTGTCCAGTGAGAGGTGGGGGATGAACTCATGGTGTGTGTGGAGGGGTTGGCCTATTGAACCCTCTCAGCGTTCAGCCGCAACGGCTTTGTGAACAAAGACGGGGCGGGGAGTTTGGCTCCCCGACGACTGGCTTTGCTAAATGTCGAATGACATGGAATCGCGGGGGCGTTCTTTTTCAATCACATCCGCGATCGTGGTTTGGTGCAGCCAGTCATGCACCTGATCACGAAGTTCGGCGAGCGTGCGACCAAGAGCGCATGCGCCCACCACGCCGCATTCGCACTCGATCTTCTTGTCGGCACAGGCGGAGCAGGGGATGGGCTCGGCCGCGCCGTCAATCAGCTCCAGCAATTCGCCAAGGGAGAGGCGTTTGGGCTGCCGTGCGAGCTGGTAGCCGCCGCCCACGCCACGCTTGCTGCGCAGGATGCCGCCGTTCTTGAGCACAAGCAGGATCTGCTCCAGGAACTTCAGGGGAATGCGTTCGCCAGTGGCGATTTCCTGGATGGAAAACGTTCGCCCGGTGGAGTCGCGAGCCATCGCCACCACCGCGCGCAGCGCATATTCCGCTTTCTTGGAGAGTTTCATGAATTCGGGAAAGCCTTACATGAGCATGCCTGCGGGGGCAAGCAAGCCCGGGGACACCCTGCGAGGGCTGCGAACTTCCTCTCGCTCGCATGCCCGATCCATGACAATACTTCAGGCACGTATGTCCACCCTCACTCCTGGTTCGAACCTGACCCCCGGCCTCGGTGGCCAGCCCAAGCTTACGCTCACGACTCCGCATGGTGATTCGGCGGAAGTTTATCTCCATGGGGCGCATGTGACATCGTGGAAGCCGGCCGGGGCGGGGGAGCAATTGTTTCTCAGCGGCAAGTCCGAGTTTGGCGACGGCGCGGCGATTCGCGGCGGGGTGCCGGTGATTTTCCCGCAGTTCAGCCTGCTGGGGCCGCTGCCACGCCATGGTTTTGTTCGCAACACCGCCTGGGATCTCGTGCGCGAGGTGAAGGATGAGGCGACGCTGCGATTTGTGGACAGCCCGGCCACCCTGGCGATCTGGCCGCAGCCGTTCCTAGCGGAACTGTCGGTGCGATTGGAACCGAACCGGTTGGAAATGGAGCTGCGCATCGTCAACACCGGCTGCTCAACTTTTCAGTTTAGCAGCGCTCTGCACACGTATTTGCGGGTGGGGGATGCTGCCAAGGCCACGGTCGAGGGCCTGCACGGGCTCACCTGGCGCGACGCGAACACGATGGTCGAGCACCTGGAGAAGCCGGCCCGCATCACTTTTGGAGACGAGGTGGATCGCCTTTACTACGATGTGCTGGAGCGCCCGATTGCCCTCAACGACGGCTCACGGCGCATGCTGCTGACACACGAGGGTTTCCCGGATGCGGTGGTGTGGAATCCTGGCCAGGTGAAGAGCGACAAACTGGCCGACATGGAGGCTGGCGGCTGGCAACGTTTTGTTTGCATTGAGGCCGCGGCGGCACATGTGCCGGTGACGCTGGCTCCGGGGACGGAGTGGCTGGGCCGTCAGGTGCTCGCTCTCCAGCGCTGATCTGGGCAAACGGCCTCATCATGGTCCATCCCTTCACGAGTGCTTAACGCGGGTTGACAACCATTCGATTCGCTCGTTGTTTCGCGCCCCCTTTTAATCCAACCGCAATCTTCTCATAACTATGGACATCATCGCCAAAAACGTAGCCGGACTGTCGCCCTCGATGACTCTCTCGATCACCAGCCAGGCCAAGGCGCTGAAAAAGCAGGGAGTCGATGTGCTCGGATTCGCTGCGGGCGAGCCAGACTTCAACACCCCCGACACGATCGTCCAGGCCGCCATCGCGGCCCTCAACACCGGCAAGACCCGGTACACGGAGAGCGCCGGGCTGATCGAGCTGCGCGAGGCGATTGCCGCAAAGCTGCTGATCGACAACGGCCTTCAGTATGAGCCCTCCCAGATCAGCGTGAACTGCGGTGCCAAGCACTCCTGTTACAACGCCATCCTCGCCGTTTGCAACCCTGGCGACGAAGTGATCATTCCCGCCCCTTACTGGACCAGCTACCCGGAAATGGTCAAGCTCGTGGGCGCGGTCCCCGTGATTGTTGAGACCAAGGCCGAGAACGGCTGGAAGATGACGCCTGAGGAGTTCGAGGAGGCCATGTCGCCGATGACCAAGATGATCATCCTCAACAGCCCCGGCAACCCCACCGGCTCGGTCTATTCCAAGGAAGAACTGAAGGCCATTGCCGACATCGCCGTGGGCGAAGGCATCATCATTCTGTCCGACGAGATCTACGAAAAGCTGGTCTATGCCGGTGAGAAGCACGTCAGTGTCGCCTCCCTGGGCCGCGACATCTACGACAGCACGATCACCATCAACGGCTTCTCCAAGGCTTACGCCATGACTGGCTGGCGTCTCGGCTACACCGCCGCTCCCAAGGCCATCGCCGAAGCGATTGACAACCTGCAGAGCCACACCACCTCGAACCCGACGACCTTTGCCCAGTATGGCGCGATCGCCGCGCTTCAGATGGATCAGCAGATCGTCAGCGACATGCGCGATGAGTTCGACGTGCGCCGCCAGTACATGCTGGGCCGTCTCCAGGGCATCAAGAACGTCAAGGTCGTCGAACCGCTCGGCGCTTTCTACTTCCTGGTCAACATCGAGCCCATCGGCATCGGCAGCATCAATTTCTGTGAGAAGCTGCTCAGCAAGCAGAAGGTGGCCATCGTCCCCGGCGTGGCCTTCGGTGCGGAAAACACCGTGCGCTTCAGCTACG
>CAINXC010000180.1 GCA_903854655.1 uncultured Verrucomicrobiota bacterium
CGCCGAATTCGCGGAAAAAGCCAAAGCCGCTGTTGCCGCCGGTTTTGCCGGCCTGAAATGGGATCCATTTGGCTCGTCCTACCTCGCCCTCCTCGCCCTCCTCGCCCCCCTCCGTGCCCCTCGCCCTCTCGCCCTCAGTCGCCCTCCTTGCCCTCCCTCGCCGTCACCCTCCTCGTCGCTGAACATTTCTTCTCCCTAAACGACACGCCTGTGTGCATTCCCTAAGCCGTCTTTCCCCTTCCGGGTCCTTTCCTCTCGTCCATCCCGCCGCCCATCGTCCGTTTCTGCGTTCTCCGCCTCCCGCCTTTCCTCACCGCCCCTGACTCACCGCGACCTGACCGTTCTCTGGACTGGGTGGTGTACTTTTACTCACACACGGCAGGAGAATCAGACGGAATGCCCGGGAGCCTTTTCTGTGCCTCCAATACGTGTACACAATACGGTATGTCAGCAGCTTGCGCGTTCTTGGCTTGCTCACTAGCCTCTTACCCGCCTTAATCGGGTGGCTTCGGGTCCGTGTTCACAGGGCTGCAAGCCGCACCCACTCCCCTAGGGTCGGACTCTGCCCTCGCTTGCTACCCACGCGCGGCACTGGCTTCGCCCCAGCGGCCGACCTTACCCGGCTCGCGCAACCCGCCGGCCGTCTGGTTCGCTCGGACGGACTGCGTTTCATCCATCGACAGCCGATCTCGACGCTGCGCTCACCTTGACGGCTTATAATAACCGTTCGACGCCCTCGCCTCCCTGCGGCCTGCACCCGCGCCTGGCCGTTTCCGCCGGCGCCCATCCCTGGCCGCCTCTACACTTGCACCCTCGCCTCGTCGCCTCGATGGCCATCTTCGCACGAGCCCTCGCCTCGTCGCCTTCATCGTTGCCTTCGCCTCGTTCCTCACCACCGCCGCGCGTTGCGGCACCCTTGCCTGACTGCGTCCTCGTTTGGCAGCGCCCTCGTCATGGCGCGCCCTCGTCTGGCCGCGCCCGTGCCTGCGCCCGGATGCTGCTCGCGTGCACGAGCCACTCACGTCACGTCTGCACAACTAGCTGACTGCACACATCTACGCCAGCGTCAGGCCCTGTAGACCGGCGCCCGCGCTAGGCGCACCCTGCAGCCGGTGCGTGCGCCCGGGCGCTTCCACCGGCGCCCGCATCTGGTCGCCTCTATCTACGCCCGCTCGTGGACTCTCCCGTGGTCGCCTTCAGCGACATATTCGCCCGCCCAGGCCCCGTCGACCAGCGCCCTTGCCAGGCCCACCCCGCAACCGGAGCCCGCGCCCGCCCGCTCACGCCGGTGCCCGCTCCCGGCCGCTCACACCGGCGCCATCGGCGGACCCTTTGGCCGGCGCCTACACCTAGTCGCTTCCACCGGCCGCGGCCGTCTGCCCTCGCCTGGCCGCCTTCATCGGCGCGATCGCCTGGCTGTTTCAGCCGGAGCTCTCACCTGACCGCCTCGGCTTCCATCCGCGCCCTTGCTTGGCCGCTACACCTGTGCCTTCGGCTGGCCGCCGCTGTTTTTGCGCCCACGCCTGATCGCCTCTACCGACGCCCTCGCCTGATCGCCTCTACCGACGCCCTCGCCTGTGCAACACTGCCTTTGCCCGCGCCTGGCCGCTTATACCGGCGCCGTCTCCAGCCCCTCGAGCATCTGCGGCCGTCTTTCCACGTCCTGACCGACCGCCAGCGCCAATGCCCGCTTTCCCCAATCGGATCTCCTGAGATCGCTGGTTGATGATGATCGGGGTGACGGAGCCGATCGACGTGTCCCGCCCCTTCGGGACGCAGAATACGCGATTCATCTTGTCCGGTTCTCATCTTCCCCGTGTATATAACTTGGGTCAAGCAATACATTGGTTTACATGGGTCAATGGCTCGCATGGATATGGTGTGGGCGCCGGCTTGTAGGCGATGGACCGTGTCTTTTCAAATCCGTCGGCGTTTCCGTCGTACGTGCTCGGTAGCGGCCTAGCTAACGGCTTGGACGGATGCAGCGCGCGGCGCGGGACGGCCGACGCGCACGCGAGGCTGCAGCCAGGTGGGCGGGTCCATCAGGGACGGGGGGGGGGAGGGAGAGTGGGGGCGGTCCCTCTTGATCGGATCGATGAATCACCGGGCCGGGTATCTGCCGGTCGCGCCCTGGTCGCGTGCCCAGCGCGTGCCCGTACACGGGCCTCGGGCTGCGCGCACACCGTCCAG
>CAINXC010000181.1 GCA_903854655.1 uncultured Verrucomicrobiota bacterium
ACTCTCCACCGCCGCCCCACTACTCTCCACCGCCGCCCCACTACTCTCCACCGCCGCCCCACTACTCTCCACCGCCGCCCCACTACTCTCCACCGCCGCCCGCCGCCCGCCGCCGACTCCCGCTCCCGCCTTGGTCATTCGTCATTGGTCATTGGTCATTGGTCATTCATTCGTCATTTGCCCACTGGTCCCCATGAAGCCCCTCCTCGCCGCCCTTCTCCTCCTCTGCCCCCTGGCCCGCCTCTGCGCCGGCGAGCCGGACCCCACGCCGCAGTTGCGAATCGAAGCCGGGATGCACACGGCCATGATCAGGCGCATCGCCACCGATGCCGCAGGCCGCCTGGCCCTGACTTGCAGCCCTGACAAGACCGCCCGGCTATGGACTCTGCCCGATGCAAAATCCCCCCTCAAGGATTTCAAGTCCACCCTGCTGCGCACCTGGCGCATCCCCCTGGGTGCGGGCAACGAGGGCAAGCTCTTCGCCTGTGCCCTGAGCCCCGACGGAGCCGTGGCGGCGGTGGCGGGATGGACCGGCTACGATTGGGACCAGACGGACTGCATCTACCTCTTCGACACCGCCAGCGGCCGCCTGCTGCGCCGCCTTCCCGGCCTGCCAAATGAAGTCCTCGACCTCGCCTTCTCCGCCAGCGGGCACTGCCTCGCCGCCGTGCTCGGGGCTGGCAATGGGTTGCGCGTGTTTGACGGCACCACGGGCCGCCTCCTCGGCCGGGACACCACCTATGGTGCCGAAAGCTACGGCTTGGACTGGCATGGCGACGAGGCCCTGGTCACCACCTGCTGGGATGGCAAGCTGCGGCTGTATGCCACGGGGGCGCTTCTTTCCGTCGGGGGCAGCGCTCCCGCCAGCCTGACGCCGGACAAGAGTGCTCCCGTTGCCGCTGGCAAGGATCCTAACTTTGCCCGCTTTTCTCCGGATGGCAGCCAGATCGCCGTTGGTTTTTATGAAAAAAATGCGGTGGCCGTGGTGAATGGCAAGGATCTTTCGCAACTCTTTACGCCCGACACCACCGGCTGCAATAACTACCTCAGCAGCGTTGCCTGGAGTGCCGACGGTCGCACCCTGGCGGCAGGCGGCGGATGGACAACGACCGATGGTCGTCCCATCCGCCTGTGGAGTCAGGCGGGGCGTGGCAGCTACCAGGACCAGCCTGCCGTCCAGGATACCCTCATGGACCTGCGCCCACTGCTCGGTGGTGGCTTCCTTTTTGCGGCGGCTGACCCGGCCTGGGGTGTGGTTGGTAACGTACCCGCGCCCTCAGCAAGCCCGGAAAAGGGAGAGAAGTGGGGCACAGTCACGCTCGGTACGCCGCCCATCGCGGACTACCGTGCCCTCTCCGGACGCTTTCGTCTCTCCGCCGATGCCAGCGTCGTGGCCTTTGGCTATCAGCTATTTGGGAAGACGCCCGCCATTTTCGCCATCGCCGAGCGCGCTCTGGACTTGCTCAAACCTTCGGGCGATCCCTCAGTGATTCCGGACCGCCTCAAGGCTTTGCTTCCCCCGCGCCTCGGTGGCCTGCCCATCACCGATTGGAAAGACACCACCACTCCGAAGCTACGCAACCAGCCTCTGAAACTAAAGGGGTTTGAGATGTCCCGCTCCCTGGCCATCGCCCCTGATGCTGCCTTCTTCCTGCTCGGCACCGAGTGGTACCTCCGCTGCTTCGACAAGGATGGCACCCAGCGCTGGGAACAGCCCGTGCCAGGAGTGGTCTGGGCGGTGAGCCTCTCCCGCGATGGCCGCATCGCTGTCGCCGCCTATGGCGATGGCGATGGCACCATCCGTTGGCATGATGTGGAACATGAGGGCAAGGAGTTGCTGGCCTTCTTCCCCCATGCGGACCAGAAGCGCTGGGTGCTTTGGACGCCGCAGGGCTATTACGACTGCTCGCCCGGTGGTGAGGACCTCATCGGCTGGCATGTGAACCGGGGCAAGGATCATGCGGCTGACTTCTATCCGGCGGCGAAGTTCCGTGACACCTACTACCGCCCGGATGTGGTGAGCCTGGTGCTGGAAACATTGGACGGGGCCGAGGCGCTCAAGCAGGCGGATGCGGCGCGCGGCAAGGTCGCGAAGCCTGCGCCCAGGATTGAGGACCTCTTGAAGACCGAGGCGCCGCCGGTGGTGGAACTGCGGGTGGGCGGCGTGCTGGGCCAGGTGGAGCTGGCGGCGGATGCCACCGGCCTGCCCCTGCGCTACCGCGTGCGCGGCGGCAGCGGCAGGGTGGACAAGGTGTACGTGAAGATCGACGGCCGTCCGCTGGAGCTCAAAGCTCCCGTTCCCGCCGGTGACAACGATGATGCGGAGGTGCTGGTGCCGGTGCCCGCCAAGGACTGCGTGGTCGCCGTGCTGGCCGCCAACCGCTACTCCATCAGCGAGCCCGCCATGCTGCGCGTGCAGCGCGCCGCCGCGCCGCAGCCGGTGGCGGCGGCCGAGCCGATGCGCGGCACGCTGCGCATCCTGGCGGTGGGGGTGAGCAAGCTGGAGAACCAGGCGAAGCTCAAGAACCTCGCGGCCCTGGAGTACGCAGATGCCGATGCCCGGCTCTTCGCGGAAACCATGCAGCGCCAGCAGGGGAGGCTTTACAAGAGCGAGGAACCCACCGTGCTGGTCAACGAGGGCGCCACCGCCACCAAGGTG
>CAINXC010000182.1 GCA_903854655.1 uncultured Verrucomicrobiota bacterium
CCGATCTCTACCGGCCCGCCATGCCAGGCTTACGTATGGTTTCATCATGCCCATCGCAATGTATTGGCCATACACATGCCTATGCACGCCTCCTGCAACCACCTCATGCATCAATCCTCACCTCATGCCTGGTATATTGTACGTCACGGCAACCAACGACCCTCACGGACACCCACGATACCCTGACCAGACGTCCTCGACTTCACGGCAAAAAAAAATAAAATAAAATGAATGAATGAATGAATGTATTCAGAGCACCCTCCCGGTTATTGAGCCCCTAATACTAAGGCAAGCCTACAGCTAGAATCCTTTGGGACGGATCCTTTCGGACGAATCCTTTAGGACGCTGCAGACACCCACCCCAGCACCAGTAAACTCTCACCAAGAGGTGCGCGGGGATCATTGGGCATAAAACCCTCGCGGCATGCTGCCAACCGGGACCTGGTTTTGAGGCCAGACCCAGCTGATCGCGTGCTTTTGGTATGCGCGGGAAAGCCCTAGCCCGAGGCGCCACCCTGTGGAAAATTTACATGCCACTGGCATACCCCAGGGGCAAATTACTCCGCCCCCAGTTGCCCATCGGCCCCGACCGCCTGAGGCGGCATGTTGTTGAAGATCACGTTCATCGGAGCAGCGGCACCGCCGACGCCCGGCAGCATGGCCTCAGAGCGGCACTTGCGAGCTTGCCACATCTGCCACACATACCGGTTGAAGGCCACGAGCATGGCCGCCACAATCTTAGACGAGTCGGCCCGAGACCACTTATCCGCCAGTGCGACCTGCCCGCCCGCAAGCAGGTCGGCCTGGGCCTCCCGGCTAAGTGAAATCCACCAATCCGCCCAGGTGGTGCCAAGAGCGCCCATCCCGCCCCGGAGGCCGTCAAGCTCGCCACGCAGATACTCGACCATGCGGGCGCGCTGGCGGCCCCAGGCCGGGCATTCCACAAGGAAGTGTGTTCCGTCCTCGACCGCCTTGGCCGTGCAGAAAAGGCAGAGGCGGTCGGCCCGGGCGTCGCCCCGGTGCCGGCCGGTCTCGATCGCCAGGCCCACGCAGCCACCGCGGAAGAGGAGTCGGAGTCGCGCCTGCGGAGCCGACGCGGCGTCACGCAGGTACGATTGAGCCACGGGCTTCTTCTGGGCAGGTCCGAGGACCCGGACGAAGCGCTCCTGGAGCTTCACTGACGCCGCCACCGCCTGCTGGATGCGGGCCCAGCGCCGGGCCGCAATGCCAGCCTCGATGTCAGCCAAGATGGTATGCGCACCATTGCGGTCGCCATCCTCCAGGGCCTTCAACCGATCGCCCAGGTTCAGCTCCGTTTCTAGAGACTGGATGTAGCGGATAAGCGGTGTGCGCTTGTCCTCCGGGCGGGCCATCGACTCCGCCCACGTCAGGCGTTGGGGGCTCGTGTGGTCGGCCAGGGCCAGACGCACACGCCAACGCAGCTTGAGCACGTCGGCGCGGTCGGTGTAGGACCACAGTCCTAAGTCGGCCTCCAATGCTGCCACCGGCGTGGCTTGGCACACAGACATGACCGTGCGGGCCGCAGCCCAAACAGCACGGTCCAGCTCAATGGCTTGGTCCTTTGTCGGCACCATCAGCTCAGCGGCGTAGTCCATCCCTGACCGTGCCTTGATGTTCCAGATGTTCATGCGGGCCGACGGGGACAGGCTGCCGTTTTTCAGCACCTGCATCATGTTTCGCGTGCTGGCCTTCGCCGCCTCCACCCGCTGGTTCACCGCGTCCGTCCAGGTGCCATCCACGTTCAGTTCGACGCCCAGGTACCGGAACACGTTGACTCGCTCCAGCGGCCGGCCCGCAATCATGATCGGCTGGCTGAACTGGCCGTTTAGCACCATGACCTTGGACTTGGCCGGCTGGAGCTCAAGGCGCCAACGGCGACAGAAGTCGAGCACGACCTGTAGGGCACGCCGCAGCTCGGCTTCCGACGATGCGAGCAGGGCAATGTCGTCCGCATAGAGCAGGGACACCAGCACCTGGTTTGCGGGCTGGATGCCGACGCCAGCATTCCGCAGTTCGGTGACAACGTCGTTGACGTAGACATCGAACAGTACGGGCGAGAGCACGCAGCCCTGCCGAAGTCCAACGTTCACCGTGAAGTACTGCGAGCGGTCCTGGTTGGTGCGGACAGCACTGCGCACATCCGAGTAGATGGCGCGGACTACGCGCCAGAGTTTCCCACGCACGCCGTGCTCGTGCAACTTGACCCAGAGGCCCGACCGCCAGACCCGGTCGTACGCTTTCTTGATGTCCAAGAAGGCAAGGAACAGAGGCGTGCCGTCGATTTTAGCGTTGCCCATGACGGTGGCCAGAACGAAGGCGTGTTCAATGCAGCCACGGCTGCGACGGAACCCCGCCTGCTCCGGGACCAGCGTCTTAGTGCCGTCAAGCTGGGCGCCCGGGGACGGGTCCACGATGGTCTGCAGCCGTCCAAGGACGACTGAGCAGAGGACCTTGCCCACGATGGAGAGGAGAGTGATGCCGCGGTAGTTGGCCGGGTCCGTCCGGGCCCCGTCCTTGTACAGTGGCACGATGATCCCCTGCTGCCAGTCGGTCGGCACCGCCTCGTCGCGCCACACTTGGCGGATGAGTTGGGTGAGGGTCCGTGCCACGCGTGCCCCCCCGAGCTTGAGCAGCTCCGCCTCAATGCCGTCTGGGCCGCACGCCTTGCCCGATGCAAGGCGGCGGATGGCCATGGTCACTTCCACAACGTCTGGGTCCACGTTGGTCTCTTCGTGGATCGTGCCAACCTCGCCCGCAACTGCGGTGAGCGCGTCCAGCTGGGCCTGGACCGTCTGCAGGAAGGCGTCGTCGAACAGGCCCGGCTCCCCGGGCTCGTTGCCCAACTTCCGAAAGTATGCCGCGAAGGCCTCGTTGATTTCGGCCAGGTCCTTAGTCAGATGTCCATCTTCGCGGACGGCGGCCGTGATGCTGGCACTGGCCTTAGCCTGTCCCATCAAGGGCTTGGCAGCTTGCCAGAATGCCTTGCCCATGCGGTTGCCTGGCGCTGCCTCGCTCAGGCGTGCGTCGCGGCGGCTTTCCCATGCCGCCTTCTTCTCTGCGCACATTTCCGCGATGCGTTCCCGTGCCTCCTTCATGGCTGCCCAGTCAGCCTTTTCCCGAGAGAACTTGATGCGCTCATACAGGGCCCGCCGATCACGGACGGCGTTGTGGAGCTCGTGGTCCCACCACGGGTGGCGTTTCTGACCGCGGGTCGTGGTCGCCACGCGCTTGCCAGGGGCGACCGTCGCTGCGGTGCGGATGGCCTGCAGCCAGGACAGCCACAGGTTGGAGGCCGTGGCATTGGGTGCGTCACGTGCCTCGCCCATCCACTGCCGGAGCGGGGTCTTAAGAGCAGCCAGGTACTCATCCTGGACTTGCTTGCCATCCTCGCGGGTCGCGTCCATGCGGCGCACCTGAAAGCGCTCAGCGTCCTCACTGGCAGTCGCGGCAGCGGCTGCCCGCGTCCGCGTGCGTGGAGTGCGGAGCGCGACTGGGACACGTGCATGGAGCGGCCAGTGGTCACTGTCCACGTCCGTCCCTTCCATAATGGTGAATTCCGTCGCGGCCTGGTCGACCGAGTTTGCGCACCCGATGTAGTCCGTGACCGTGTTTGTGCCACGGCTGTTCTTCCATGTGTGGGTCCCCCGGTTTGGCGCGAATCCGCTCAGGGTGGTCAGCCCGGACCCCACCAGGAAAGAGATGACAGCTTTGCCCTGGTTGTTCAGCTTGGGGTCGTTGTATGGTCCAGTAACCATCGGAGTGCCACGCGATGCGCCCAGGTGGGCGTTAAGGTCGCCCGCAAGCACGATCTGGCCACGGCCAGAGAGTGTTTGCACGCCGGCCTCAAGCCGCCGCATGTGCATCTTCATTGCCGCCTGGCTCTGCCCGGGGCGGATGTACAGCGCTGCCAGGAACATCGGCCGGGTGGCGCCCGGGAGGTCCAACTGGAGCCACATGATTTCTGCCTCGTCCCTCACCTCCTCTGCCAGCTCGGCTTCGCTGGGGTTGAGTGCGACCA
>CAINXC010000183.1 GCA_903854655.1 uncultured Verrucomicrobiota bacterium
ATGCCATGCTGTCGCAGACCCCCGTGCACCACTTTACCGGCAGTAAGCAGTGCGAGTGCGCCGTGCTGTATGTGGTGGTGGTGGTGGTGGCGGCGGCGGTGGCGGTCGTCGCGAAGGCGGCGGCGGTGGCCGTGGCGGCTACGGTGGTGGCGGCGGCGGTGGTGGTGGCCATCGTGACAGCGGCGGTGGCGGCGGTGGCGGCGGTGGCGGTGGCCGGTGGTAAGCTCCACGCTAACTTCCTGCTGACTGGAACCCAGTTCTTTTGGCGGAACCTCGCAAGGGGTTCCGCCTTTTCGTGTGCCAGCGCGGTTTTCGGAGTCCCCCTTTGTTCAACGGGGTGAAGTCCTGCCCTGGTGGCATTGGCGACACGTGAAGGACCCAGGATTTGGCTGGACCCTATGGCAGGATGATCGCACCTGTATCGCCGAGCTTCATGAGGCGTACTCCTGAGAAAAGCTGGTTTCCCACCTGCCTCCGGGACGAAGACGAGTTTTCGACACCTTCAAACCTCTGCGGATTTCACCGAACATGTCATCCGGCTTGGGGAATTTCGCGATGCCCAGACTGCCATCCGCGAGAGCGACGGCAGATTTCGGGCGCGCGCCACCCAGGGGGGAACCTTGGCCGAGCAGGAAACGCAGGTCCTGGGCTGTCTCCGTTTCATTGTGAATCGCCTCTGTGGCGCGCAGCAGGGCGGGCAGTTGCACAATCGGCGGCAGCTTGCCTGTATTGGCAGCGAGGAAAGGCTGATCAGCCCCCAATCGGAACCGAAGAGCGCCGATGCGCGAATGGTCGTCCAGCGCGAGCACATAGTCCAGATCCTGGAAAGGTTTTGCTTCCAGCACCTTCTTGCGCACCGCACGCTGAATGAGAAGCCGCCCCCAGCGATCAGGGCCGCAGTCCTGGACCGCGCCAAAGAGCGACGGGCTGTGCATCGGTCCGCGTCGCAGCGGCAGCGCCGTCGGATCAATGGCAAACGCCCTCGGCCGCTCCAACCACTCGGGCGTGTATTCGAATGAAACCGCAGCCCCGCGCCCGGCGGGGAACAGCCGCCCCACGCAATGGATGGCATCGTCCCAATCGAGATGGACTTCCACACTCATGCGCGGCGGGGGCTGCGAATGCGCTTCGGCAGGCGTTCCTCATCGAGACTCAGCGCCAGTTGATCCGCCGCCGGAGCAGCCAGGTCGGCCAGCCGCGAATGCAGCTGCAGGACAAAGGCCGCTGTCGCCAGCGTGCCCATCGCCACGCTCGGATCGCCCTTCTCCAACCGCCAAAGCGTGTCCTTGCTCACAAACAATCGTGACGCCATGTCAGCGGTGGAGATGCCACGCTTGCGCCGCGCCAGCGCGAGGTCACGCCCAAGCTTGCGGAGAGCGTGGGTGACAGGTAGAGGAAGCGAGGTGGACGACACAGAAGTAAAATCTTCCATATCGGACGCTAAATCAATCAGTATCTGATATATCAGATGGTAAGTTTTGCGCTGTTCTTGATCGCAGGGACTCTCCCGACTGATTCACACTGCGTTTAGGTACTCGTTGGTAAAGGCGATGATCTCACTCTTCCATTCCCTCTCCGCCCCCTCCGGCCAGCCCCGGAGCCAGTCCATGCCAGCGGCGCCTGCGGATGCCAAGGTTTGCCAAAAGCGTGCCGGGTGATTCACGTCAGCCATCCCGGTGAACTTGCAAATCTGCTGTCATACTGTCATCCGGGTCTGCCATTGGCCCTTCTCCTTTATGGGTCAAAGCGGAGTCCTTTGCCATGCTCATAAACTCGTTAATCCTCTGTCATACTGTCACCAAGGGCCGACACCGGTGAGCCTGGAGAGCCATTGCGCCTGGTCGCTGGTCTGGGCGATGGTGCAGGCACCCACACCCAGGTTGTAGAGACGCCCCGAGGCACTGGTGCCCACCCCACCCGCCACAGCGTCGCGCAGGAGCTTCGGGCTCAGCGAGGTGACCGGGGCGTTGCTCATGTCCCTGGGGTGGAAGGTGGCGGGTGACGGCGGGCCGACGAAACGCGGGGGAGCGGCCCAGGTGTGGGGAACGGCCGCCTTCTCGAAGAACTCGATGGCCCCGAAACAGCAGGCGAGCTTCAGGGCCATCGGGAGCGCCCCGGCGTCCTCGGCCAGGCCCTACAGGCTCCTGCTGGAGCGCTCCAGGTGCCGGCCCATCAGCTCCATCGACATGCTCTTGTACTTGGCCAAATCCGCGTCGGGCCGGGGGGCTGCGGGCGCGGCCTTCACGCTGGCCTGCTGCTTGGCCAGCCGCGCCTGGCGCTTCTGGTCGTCGAGCTGCTGCTGGAGCTGCTGGTGCTCGGCCTGAAGCTGCTGGTGGTCGTGCTGGAGCGTGAGGGTGTCGGCGTCGGCCCCCAGGGCCTGCTCAGTGGGGCTCTGAGGCGCGGCAGGCATGTCCAGGGGCGTCTTGGGCTGCTGCGCGGGAGCCCCTTGGTCCTGACCGGTCGGGCTAGTGATGAAGTTGGAGACCTGCATGGGCGCCAGGGAGCCGCTGGCGGCGGTCTTGAGGGCCAGGTTCCCGAAGGGCAGAAAGCTGAAGGGAACAGACATCAGGCGGCGGCTGGGGTGGTGTCCTGATCGTCCAGGGCCGGGCGGCCTCGGTGCATGACGCGCGAGGCGGACTCGGCGCGCAGGCGGCGGCGGGTGTCCCGGGCGATGGCGTGGTGCAGCGAATCAGAGAGGTTGAGCTGCTCGTAGGGAAGCTCGATCTGGGTCTTCTGGTCGCCGGGCGTGCGGGTGGGCAGCGTGACGCGGATCTTGCCCCGGTCGGCGGCGCTGGCCTGCTCTTCGAGGGCCTTGGTCTGGCGCATGGAGTTGAGGAGTGCCCCGCCGCCCAGAAGAGCCGCCCCGCCCAGACCCCACTTGAGCGGGGTGCTCAGATCCCCGCCGCCGGAGGCGCGTGTCGCATCCGCGAGCGCCTGGGTGGCTTTGGCCTGGGCGCCCTGGTTAGCCACAATGGTCGGAAGAATCATGTTCGTGTTGGCCGCATGAGCCTTCGTCTTGGGAAGGACTGGGCTATTTCACTGTCGCTGTCGGCACCATGCCCGCTAGCTTCAACGCCTCGGCTTCGGGGAGGCCGTCGAGGTTGATGTATTCGAGCTTGCGAAACTGACCGGACTGAAGCCTGATGTTTCCGGCCTCCTGAACTTCGGGAGCGCGCCCCGCCGGCAGCAAGGGGATGCCAGCCATGATCGCAAGCGAAGCGTCCTCGACAGTCGCAAACTCAAATGGAATCCATGAAGCCGGGTCAACGGACGGCGGATAGTGAATCACCGAAAGCGTGGTGAATTTATTACCCTTCAAATGGAGTTGCAGCCAGAAGATGTCTTTTGATAGCTGGAACTGGCGACCGATGCATTCCCCCAGGTCATCCGCAGTGTCACCGGCAGTAGCCAAATATCGCAGTTGAATGGCCGGAGAGAGCGGGATGTCTGCATTGCGTTTCACTTCGCCACGGATGGCGATGTTGCGGGCCTTGATACCGGGCACCTTGATCTTTCCTCCGGGGAGGATGATTTCACCGGCGGCATTGACAGCAGCTCCAGTGCTGGTCGCGAGAGTCTCGCGATCCGGCAAGGGGATCTTCTGCCAGATGGGAGTGGGCGGGCTTTGCTTCATGCTCCCCAGGCCCGCCAGCTTCAACGCTTCGGCTTCGGGAAGGCCGTCAAGGTTGATGTATTCGAGCTTGCGGAACTGCCCGTAAAGAAATCTAACTTTTCCGGCCTGCTGCCCCTCGGGTGAATGCCCGGTCGGCAGCAGCGGCACGCCCCCCAGCGTCGCCAATGAGGCATCATCAATGGCGGCAAACTCAAACAGCATCCATTGATTCTTATCAACCGAAGATGGATACGGAATGCGCGAGAGCGTGGCAAATTTCTCGTTCTCCACCTTGAGTTGAAGCCAGACGTCCGTTGCAAACAGCGCACATTGGCGGAAACCAGCATCCTTTTTCGTGTCCTCTGACCCCACGCGAAGATCCACCGATGCAGCCGGCCAGTCGGAAAGACGTTTTACCTCGCCGCGAACGGCGATGTTGCGCGCTTGGATGTCATTCAATGTCAGCGTTTTTGGGAGAATGAGTTCCCCTGCCGATGTGACCTCGGCTCCGAGGCTCGATTCGAGAGCCTCGGCGCTTGGCAAGGGGATCTTCTGCCAGACCGGAGTGGTGACGGCTGGCAAGCCCGTCTCTGCCGAGGCAACATGGTTCGATTGAGTTTGATCTGATTTAATTGAGCCCACTAGTGGAGAATGGCCCGCCGGGAGAATCCACCAGCCAACGCCAGCGAGAGCGATCACCATTGCAGCGATGGCGATGAGCAGGGGCTTCGCCAACGAGCGAGGTTTGCCAGAACCTGTTTCCGTTTGAGGGAGGGCGTCTGGCAAGCGCGGCTCCCTGCTGAGCCCCCTGGTGGCGATGCGCTCCACGTCGGTCCTCATCTCGATGGCCGTGGAGTAGCGCTGCTCGCGGTCCGTCTGCATCGCCTTGTCCACGATGGCATCAAATCCAGGATCAACCCCGGGCAACATGCGGGAGGGAAGCTGGAAGCGCCCGCGCGGAATATTGCCTGTGAGCATCTGGTAGAGCATGACGCCGACCGCGTAGAGATCCGCCCGCTCATCCACCTTCATTCCGGCGATCAGCGCCTCCGGCGCGATGAAGTCGGGCGTGCCCATGGAGACGTTGCTGCCGGTGAGCAGGGTGCTTTCCAGATTCACCGCCTTCGCCAGACCGAAATCCGCCACCTTCACCCGGCCCTTCTTGTCGAGCATGATGTTGGACGGCTTGATATCGCGATGAATGATGCCGCTCTCATGGGCGAAGGCCAGCGCCTCGCAAACGGCGCTGGTGATGCTCAGCGCCCGCTGCGGGTTGATCCGGCCCTCGCTGGCGATGAGCTGGGCCAGATCCGTGCCCTCAATGAACTCCATGACAAAGTAGAGCAATCCGCCTGGCGTCTCCCCGGCATCAAACACCGCCACAATGCCGGGATGAGAAAGCTGGGCCATCGCCTGGGCCTCGTGTTTAAAACGCCCGGCAAACTGCATGTCGTCATCGACGAGGTCCGGCGGAAGCACTTTGATGGCGACGGCGCGGCGCAAGGTCTTCTGGGTGCCTTTATAGACGGCCCCCATGCCGCCTCGGGCGATCAGCGACTGCACCTCGTACTGGGGAAGCGCGCGCTGAAGTTCCTCCACGCTGGGCGGCTGCCACGAGCGCGGGCCTTGGCCGGCAGGTGAACCCGGCACGTAGGCGCCAAACATGCCGCGCACCTGCGAGTCCGTCAGCTCATCCGAAGCCGCAGGCACCTCGCTTGAGGGAGGCGTCGATTTGGAGATCGGCAGGGTGGCGTCGGGATCGTCCATCAGGCAGCACAGGCAAACGATTCAGGCAATGCTCACTCCTTAAGCACCAATCGGGCCTCAGGTTCAAGCTAAATGCGACAAATCCATGTTCTCCCATCCGCGACGATCGGTCGCGCTCAAGCCTTCGATAGGCGTCACGATTTGCCGAAGACCTGTTGCAGGTGGCTGATTTCATCCTCCACCTCCTCGTCGCTCGCCACGGTCTGGCGGACCTCTTCCCGCAAGGTGGTGCCATAGTCCTTGAGCAGGCGGCTCAAGCCCACACGCAACGCGCCCTCGGTCATCCCGAGATCAGCCGCCATCCCGGCGCAATCCTCGCCGCGCAGGCTGCCACCGGCCAGCAACACTGGACGCAGAACCTTGAAAAGCGCCCCCTTGCCATTGCGGACGTATAGCTCACCGAGTTTCTGAAGCACATGGCCAAGCAGTTCCTGGCTCCACTTGCGCTCGAAAAGCCGCTCCGGGGTGTCGTTTTCTGTGAACCGTTCGCGATGGTACCGGTCCTCCGCCTCGGCCTCCATGCTCGTCTCGTTCAGGCGATGCCGGTTCGCGCGGTGCCAGTTGATGAGGAAACGCTGCAGCGCGAAGCTCAAAAAATAACGCAGCCGGCCCTTCTCCGCCTCGGCCTCCTTGAAAGCCTCCAGCCGCAGAAGCTTGGCAAGAAAATCTTGGAGAACATCCTGGGCATCGTGGTGGCTCAGCCCCCGCCGCCTGATAAAGCAGTAGAGCGGGTAGTGATACTGAGCGCAGAGGTCGTCCAGCGCCCGCCTGGCCACGGCCTCGTCCGCGCAGCGCAGACGGGCCACCAAAGTCCACTGGGTGGTGTTGAATTCTCCCTTGCCGTTTTCTTCATCCATTCCTCGACAGGATGAAGCGCGAATCTCCGGAAGCAACGAGCAACCTGGGAGCCCTTTTCAAGAGTTGTGCTGCGCGCTGGTAACAATCCCC
>CAINXC010000184.1 GCA_903854655.1 uncultured Verrucomicrobiota bacterium
ATGAGGTCAGGGCGGCTCAGGTCTTGTGTCTTGAATCTTGCCGTCTTGAATCTTGCCGTCTTGAATCTTGAGGTCTTTTGTCTTCAGCGCCGCCAGCCAGGCGGCGAGGGCGGCGCGGGCCACGCTGGAACGGGAGCGGCCGCCATCCGCTGCGGCGCGCGCCCGGAGCGCGGCGTTGAGGTGCTTGTCGAGGGTGATGGTGATGCGGGACATGAGGATAAGTCTGGACGGATGCGCGGAGGGTGTCAGACACCCTGGATGAGTGACAGGTGTCTGACACCCGGTCAAATAAATATTTGCATTGTTTTTCAGCGGGTGTATGACACCCCATGGCAAACCAGAGAAAAGCAGGGGTCGAAAGGGTCACGCTGACCATTCCCGACGAGTTGCTGCGCGCCGCCGAGGCCGAGGCCGCAAGGCGCGGCACGGACCGGCTGGCGGTGATCCGCGAGGCGCTCAGCCTGCACCTGGGCCAGCCTTCCGGCATCGTGGCCGAGGCGCCCAAGACCTACCGCGCCCCAGCGTCCAGGTCATCGAAGCCCGCCGCAAAGCGAAGCCGCTGACCCCGCCCCCATGTCCTGTGCGGGCGATGCCGGCGGTGTTGATCAAGGAAGGGAGGCGGCGGGAGGAGGAGCAGGGAGGAACTAACATGGCGATGAGTGGTTGTACGCCGCCACCGTGGCCGCTCGACCGTCCGTCAACAAGGCGGCGGCAGTAGTCCAAAGAATTTCTGTGGTGCGGTTGACAGGGAGCTGCGGGGGGATGGCGGGAGGGGAGGCGAATGGGCGATTCACGGTCCATCATCCACCATCGAGGAAAGGGGCGCGTCTCATGGTTTGACGGGTTTTGATCGGAAGTGAGACGCGGTTTTTGGGCCTCCGGGGCGGGGCGGAAACTTTTTTTAATTTTCCGGCAATACTTGTTTGACAAATGGCGGGAGATGGAATGATATACTGTCATGGCTACCAAAGCAGCAAAGAAAGCATCGAAGCCGGCCGCGAAGAGCGCCCCGGCAAAAGAATCCCGCCAGGGACGGCGCGCGCCGACCGAGCGGCAGACCAGCATCAGCCTCAACGGCGAAGTCCTTGAATGGGCGCGCGGCGAGGCCGATGCCGACGGACGCAGCTTCTCCAACTACGTGGAGCGCCTGCTGGAGCGCGAGCGCGCCACGATCTCCGGCCGCGTGGCCGGCAAGGCGGGCGAGCACGTGCTGCCGAAGGGCAAGACCGCCGCCAAGCCTGTGAAGAAGAAAAAGAAGTAGAGGCTCGCAGGAAATTTTAAAAGCCCGTCAAACGGCGGGCCGGGGGAAGCAGCGGGCGTGCGCCCGGTGCTTCCCTTTTTCTGTTGTGCTGGCGCTGGGCGGTGAGGTACGGGGAGTGCAACCGATGGGTATGGCGTTGGGCGGTGAGAGGTGCGGGGAAAGGTGAGCGGAGAGGCCTGGCTGGGTTGGAGCCGGTGCTTCATGAGCGCGGCTGGAGTACAGACTTTAGTCTGCGGGGTGGCGGAGGTTTCTGCCCCATGCCCCCGCGCCTCAGCCCTTCTTCGCGTACTTCACCAGCGCGTCCACATGGCGCAGGGTCAGCGGGGCGAGCACGTGGGGGTTGCGGGCCTTGACCTTGATCACCAGCGCGTTGCTGCCGTTGCGCAGGGTGCCGGGCACGGCGAAGTCGAGCCAGCAGTCGTTGTAATTCAGGCACCGGGTGGCGCTGGCGATGTCGAGCGGCGTGCCGTTGAGGCTGATGTCCAGCGTGTCGAGATTGGTGAGCTGCTCGAACATCAGGCGCAGGGTCGCCTCTGCCAGCGTGCCGCTGTTCGCGGCGGCGGCGAGGTCGTCGGCGATCTCCACGTTCACCTCCGCCTTGTCGTCCGGCTTCGCCAGCAGGAGCGGCAGGCAGCCGCCGCGCAGGGCGGGGCCCACGATGTAGTGCTTGTCCTTGTTAGCCAGCGCCGCAGGGTCGCCGATCTCCTTCCAGGACTGGCGGTCGAACTTGTCGTCGCGGTAGTACTTGATCCAGTGCTGGTTCCACAGGTAGATGCCGTCCGCGCCGGCCTGCCAGTGCTTCGCGGCCACGGCGCGGAACTGCTCGGTGCTGTAGTAGTCGCGCTCGCCGAAGAGCACGGAGGCGGAGCGGCCGCGCTCCTCCTTGAAGGCGCACAGGTTCTGCGCCAGGATCTTGCAATGGGTGCCCTGGGCGAGCGCCTTGAACTGCTCCACCGGCAGGCGGTAGTTCCAGCCGGCGGGATCGCCGATGATGACGATGTCGGTGAGCCCGCCCTTGATCCAGGCGGCCACGTCGATGCCTTCCTTCAGCGCCTTCTCCAGGTCCGGCGGCACGCGCACGGAGAGCAGCAGCTTGCGGCCCAGGGCCTTGCCGCGCGCATCCAGCGCGGTGCGCACCTCGCCCACCAGGGCGGTGATGAGGGCGGCCTGCGCCTCGCCGGGCTTGAAGAGCCTGGGCTGGCGGCAGAAGTCGAGGTCGAAGCCGTCGAGATCGTAGTTCGCCACCGCCTCCTTGAGCAGCGCCAAAGTGTAGGCGCGCACTTCGGGCAGGGCGAAGTTGTACTCGAACTTGGCGAAGCCCTCGCCGTTGAGCAGCCAGTCCGGGTGGTTGCGGCGGGTGGGCACCATGTTGGCGTCGTTGATGCCGTCCTTGAGCCGCGAGTCGTGGCCGTCGTTGATGCGGAAGGAGACGAACACGTCGAGGCCCGCCTTGTGGCCGTGGTCGATCACCACGGCGACCGGGTCGGTGCCGCCGTCCATGATACGGCGGGCGTTTTCGGCGATGCGCCATTCGAAGGCGGTCTTGAACTGGTCGCGGTCGGAGCCCCAGATGGCGCCCACCTTGGTGCGGTGCAGGTACCAGTCGCTCAGGCGGTGGGTGTCGGTGCCCATCCACGGGTCGGCGCCGATCTGCCAGTACAGTGTATCCACCATCGTGTCCTTCAGCGGGTCGATGGTCTCGCGCGCCAGGCCCTCGATGCCGATGGGCGCCTCCATGTCCGGGGCGCCGAGCGTGCCGCCGTCGTTGCACAGCACCAGGCGGCGCTTTTCTTTGGCCGGGGCGGCGAGGGCCAGGGCGAGGGTGACGAGGGCGGGGAGAAGCAGGCGCAGGCTCATGAGTTTGAGAAGGTGAATCCGGGAAGGGGAGGGCGGGTGCTGCTGATACTGTGCGGGAGCGCCGGAGATTGCGAACTTTTTGGCGCGGCGATGCCAGGTTGGGCGCCAGCTTACGGGTCTGGCGTTGTCCTTTCGGAAATATAGTACTGAATTATCATGCCGGTCTTCGGAGCATTTGAGTCAAATCTCGAAGGTGAGACTCGTAAAAAGTACGGGTTCCCAGTTGCTAAAGCATGTTTTAGAAGTGACCTGTTCCCTTCCACCGCTCACCCGCATGCTTACGCCCTGCTTCCGGTCCGAAATCACCCTCCGCCCCGCCGCTTGTAACACAGCGGCGGCCCCCGGTTTCATGCTTGCCGGGCCTGCTCATCCAAGGAGGTTTTGCCGCCCATGAATTCGTCCGTTGAACAGGTGGTCAGCCCGCTGCGACTGGCGGGGCATTATGTCTCGGGCCTGATGCCCTGGATTGTGGTCGGCCTGGTGCTTCTGCTGCTGGTCAGGTACCTCGATCTGCGCCTGAAGGCCCGGCAGAAAGCGCGGCTGGAGGCGCAGGACCCGCCTGAGGGCGAGGAGCGGGCGGACACCTTGGACGGGTGAGCAGAGGCGGGAGTTGAGGGTTGAGGGTTGAGGGGAGTGCGGCGGGGCGGTGGGAAGAGGGAAGGTTTCCACGCTTCATGTTCGCCGTTGGAGTACAGACTTTAGTCTGCGGGGCGGCGGATCATTCCGTGATACAAGCGTCGCCATCCTTGCTGCGGCCCTGCACGCGCACGCTGAAAAGCCACTCCCGGCTTGCGTGAGGCAAACAGCGCCAAAACGAAAGCTGCGCCACCCCGGCCGACTGAAGTCGGTACTCCAGCCGCGAACATGGAGCGGTGGATTGGACAGCGATTGGGGGCTCTGCACTTCCGTTCCTGAGCATCGCGCTTGCTTTGGTTGTGCGGCGGGGCGGTGGGAAGAGGGAAGGTTTCCACGCTTCATGTTCGCCGTTGGAGTA
>CAINXC010000185.1 GCA_903854655.1 uncultured Verrucomicrobiota bacterium
CGCAAGGCTCGCCGCCGAGCCATCCCGCATTGCTCGACTGGCTGGCAGTCGATTTCATGGAGCACGGCTGGAGCACCAAGCACCTGCTGCGCCTCATCGTCACCAGCGCCACCTACCAACAATCCAGCAATGTCACGCCCCAGCTTCTGGAGCGCGATCCCTACAACCGCCTGCTCGCACGCGGGCCACGCTTCCGCGTCGAAGGCGAAGTCGTGCGGGACATCCAGCTCGCCGCCAGCGGCCTCCTCAATCCCGCCATTGGCGGACGGCCCGTCATGCCGCCCGCACCCGCCTATCTCTTTGAAAAACCCGCCAGCTACGCGCCCTTCCCATGGAAAGTCGATGAGGATGCCAGCCAGTTCCGCCGCAGCGTCTATGTCTTTCGCCGCCGCAGCACGCCGTATCCGTTTTTGAGCACCTTTGATGTGCCCAATGGCGAAAGCGCCTGCATCCGCCGCTCCAAAAGCAACACCCCGCTGCAAGCCCTCATGACGCTGAACGAAACCATGAGCATGGCCGCCGCCAAAGCCTTGGGCGACCGCATGTGGAAAGAAGGCGGCACCGATGACACCTCCCACATCGCCTACGGCTTTCAGCTCTGCACCGGCAGACAGCCGACCGCCAAAGAAACGACTGTCCTACTGAGCATGCTCAAACGCCACCAGCCCAAACCTGGTGAGATCGACTCCCATACTTTGATCGCGCGCGTGCTGCTCAATCTCGACGAGACGATCACGAAGGAGTGAGGCTCAAGGCTCGCGCTTCATGCGCCACAGCCAGTCTTTGTCTTTGGCTCCGCCGTCGTCCTGCGCATCGGGTCCGGCGGACCAGAGGAGGTAGCCGTCTCTTTCGAGGCGATAGCCCAGCGGCTGTGTGGGGCGTGCGGGATCGGTTACTTGAAAGAGCTTCAGGTCGGAATTCACCAGATTGAGGGATGCGGGAAAGCGGCCATGCTTCAGGCGATGCTTTTCCAGTGCACAGGCTATAATGAGGCAGCGGCGGTGGAAAAGGTTGTCGGCGGCTGATGCAGCGACACTGCCGACATTCGGAATGGCGATGGCACCAAGGATGCGGCGAGGATTGGGCCAGGAGTTTTCAGCTCTGCTTCGCAGGCGCACCCTCCGATCCCGTGCCCCTCCCTGCATCCATGCTTCAGGATCTGGCGGCCCGAGTTGATCGAGCATGCACTCGGCGTAAAAGGCCACGTTGGCATCATGCCAGCCGATGGGGCCGGAGTTCATGGCCCAATCGAATGTGTTCTCCACCAGTCTCTCCCACAACCATGGCTTGGTGGAGCGGTTGCGAATGAGCTCGTGCAACTCAGGACGATGATGCCGCAAATACTCGAGCTGGAAAAACATGCCGAGGATTTCCTGGCCGTGAGCAGACTGATACTGCTGCAAATCATCAAACTGTCCCAGTCTCACCTGCAGGCGGCCCAGGGACTCCTCCGTCCAGGCGGGATGGCTCAGCGCCTCATGCAAGGCATCAAAAGCAGTTTCATGCAGAGACAGCGGAATCAGACAGCCGACCATGCCACCCCGGGCCGTGCCTTCGCTGATGCGCAGCATGATCAGCGCCGTGCTCGCAGTCTTCGCCTCATCTGCGGCCAAAGCAGCGCTGCGCAGATGCAGGCCAAGCTGACGGTAGAAGTCATTGAGGCCTTTAAAATTGGGTAAATCTGCCTGCCAGGGATTGTTGTCCGCAGCCTCCATGGCTTCACGTTGCCCCGGCTTCATGATCGAGAAAGGTTTGTTCAGCCCTTCAGCCAGCTTCGGCAGCAGGCCATGGCCATCTCCC
>CAINXC010000186.1 GCA_903854655.1 uncultured Verrucomicrobiota bacterium
GCGGCGCTGGAGTACGCGCATGGCGAAGGCCGGGTGCATCGCGACCTCAAGCCCCAGAACCTCTTGATTGAGAAGGCGACTTCGCGGCTGAAAATCGCGGATTTCGGCATCAGCCGCCGCATTGGCGAAAGCATGTCCCGCCTCTCCGGCAGGGACAGCTCCGGCACGCGCCCGTACATGAGCCCGCAGCAGCTCGACGGCCAGCGCGCGCGCCCTGCCGACGACATCTACGGCCTGGGCGCGACGATTTACGATCTGCTCACCGGCGTGCCGCCCTTCGAGGGCGGGGACCTCGAAACCCAGATTCACCTCAAGACGCCGCCCAGCATCCGGCAGCGCCGGCACGATCTGGGTGCGGATGACATGCAGCCGGTTCCCGAGGCCTGGGAGGCCCTGGTGCGACAGTGCCTGGAGAAGAAGCCTGAGGACCGCCCCGCCAGCGCCACGGCCTTGCTTGCCCTGCTGGAGCAGGCGGCGCAGTCGTCGGTGGGCGTCGGCAGGACCAAGCCCCTGAAGCAAGCTGTTGTCGTAGTGCCCGCCGAGCCGCCCCCGCCTCCAGCGGCTGAGAAGACCAAGCCCCCAACGCAGGCGGTGGTGGTGGTGCCTGCCGATCCGACCCTGCCTCCAGTGACCGAACGAGCAAAGCCGCAGCCACAGGCGGCCAGGCCCCCGCAAACCGCGCGCCCGCCGTTGCGCCCGATCACTCCGATTCCTCCTTCCCAAACCGTGGCGGCGGAAAGCGGCTGGACTTCCCCCCGCCGCCCGGTCGGGAATCCGCGACGGCAGGGGCCCTCCATGGCATGGTGGGTGTTGATGGTTCTGGGCCTGATGGTCCTGGGCGGTCTGGGCTATGGCGCGTGGCGGATCAGATCGCGCACAGCGTCCTACACCCCCAGGGAGCTGCCGAAGTTCGTGCAGACTGAGGTGAAGCCCCAGGGGCCCAGCGAAGAAGAACTCAGGAAAGCAGCGGTCCAGGAAGAGGTGCGCCGCCAGAGGGAAGAGGGGAAGGCGGCCAAGGAGAAACAGAAAAACACCGTGAAAGTGTTTCGCAACGAGAAGGCAAAGCCCGTGGACGACGATGAGCACGGCCCCAAGCCCGGGGCGCCGGCGTCCAAGACTGTGGTGGAAGACACACCCCGTCCCCCGGCTTCGATGCCCGCCGCGACGACGCCCCTGGAGGAGCGCCCCCTGGTTGAACCCAGCCCGCCGGTGGTGTCGCCTGTCAACCCGCGCCCCGTGCGGGTGCAGCGGGCGACGCAATTAACCGATGAGGCCCCTGCCGGCCAGGACCAGCAAGGGCTGCCGCAGTCCCCACCACCATCACCGCAGCCCCCGCCGAGGGCGGTGGCGGTGGAGGATGCCAGCGCCGCAGAAGCGCCCGCTGCGGGCCCGCTTGTGAAGATGGCCCGTGCGGCAACGGCGCAGGATCTCGCCAGCGAGGGGCTGGTGGAAAAGCCCGCAGGCGAGGCGGCCCGCCCCATCGCCCGGGCCACCATCAAAGTCCGGCTCCAGGGCCGGGTCGTCACCCTCACGGTCACCCGCGATCCTGCCCAGGCCACCGCCAGCCTTCCCTATGGCAACGATCTGGGCATGCTGTTCCTGCCCGTGAAAGGCACGAATGTGCTGTTCTCCCTGTTTGAAACCCGCAGCAAGGATTTTGCCCGCTATCCACAGCCACCGGCGGACAATCCCGTCGCAGCCGCGCAGCAGGACGAATGGCGAACCTTCAAGTACAAGGAAATCGATGTGGGCCGGGGCGAGGGGGAGGCGGCCGGGCAGAGCGACCACCCGGTGATGAAGGTCACCTGGCAGCAATCCGTCGGGTTCTGCGACTGGCTCACCACGAGCGACCAGGCCCCCAGGCCTTCCCACCGCCGCTACCGCCTGCCCACGGATGCGGAGTGGAGCGCCGCCATCGGCCTGCTGGAGGAGCACGGCGACACGCCCATGGAGAAGTTCAGGAACTCCAAGTTCCGCCCCCCCGTCTATCCGTGGGGAGACCAGCCCCAGCCCAAGGACCGGGCCGGCAACTATGCGGACCTCGCCTGGCAGCGGGCGGGCGTGACCACCCACCCGGTGATCGAAGGTTACGACGATGGCTTCGCCACCACCGCCCCCGTGGGCAGCTTCGCCCCGGTCAACGGCCTGTACGACCTCAGCGGCAACGTCTGGGAATGGTGCCAGGACGAGGTGGAGGAGAAGGGCAGGCTCTGCCACATTGCCCGCGGCGGCTGCTGGGCCACCTACAAGGCGGAGAGCCTGGAATCCGCCGCCCGCGAGGTGAAGGACGAAACGTATGCACCGAGCGACTACGGCTTCCGCTGCGTGCTGGCACCCGAGTGAGTGAGTGCGGGATGGTGTGAGTGAATATGAGTTGGCGTGAGTGGGTGGGGGCAGGCGAAGCACGGAGACGCTCCTTCCACCTTCTCACGAAGGCAAGATCACCGGCCACCTTCGGATGGCCGGGGAGAGGAGCGGCGGCAGGGACAAAGGCCCGGGACCGCGCAACCGTTGGTCACGGTGATCCACTACATCATTTAATGAGAATAAATCCTGCGCTCATGAGAA
>CAINXC010000187.1 GCA_903854655.1 uncultured Verrucomicrobiota bacterium
ACAACCGCGTGGTGGTGCACACCCTGATGCCGCTGAACGAGATCCTGGTGGACTTCAACGACAAGCTCAAGTCCATCACCCGCGGCTACGGCAGCATGGACTACGAACATGCCGGCTACCGCGCCGACGAGCTGGTGCGGATGGACATCATGATCGCCAGCGAGCCGGTGGACGCCTTTTCCTGCATCGTGCATCGCAGCAAGGCCGAAAGCCGCGGCCGCCAGCTCTGCGCCAAGCTGAAGGAGGTGATTCCCCAGCAGCTCTTCGTCGTCGCCATCCAGGCCGCCATCGGGGGCAAGATCATCGCCCGCGAATCCATCAGCGCCATGTCGAAAAACGTCACGGCCAAGTGCTACGGCGGCGACATCACCCGCAAGCGCAAACTTTTGGAGAAGCAGAAGGAAGGCAAAAAGAAGATGAAGGCCTTTGGTCGGGTGAACATTCCACAGGAAGCGTTCATCGAAGTCTTGAAAAACAACTGAGGAAGGGAAGAAGGGTGGGCGAAAGGGAAGATCCATGAAAACCGTCCCCCCAAAACCTTTGCCACGGGCGTCAAACATCGCCTATTGATCCGCCGCCCTCCCCCTTTTCACTTTTCACTCATCCTTTTCACTTCCCATGTGGATCTTCACCCCCCGTTACCTGAAGCAAGCCAAGCTCCTGCACAAAGGGGTGACGCGATTCCTCCACTACAAGCGTGACATCCTGCCGCCTGCGAAGCTGGATGAAATCGACGGACTTCGTTCCGAACTCACCGCCGCCATGAAGGCGAAGGACGAGAAGACGATCAACACGCTGAACGACAAGATCAACGAGGTGTGCCAGCGCGCGCTGCCGGGCCTCAAGAACTCGGACATCGCGGACAACATCGAGGTCTTCTTTGTCGCCATCGTGGTGGCGCTGGGCATCCGCGCCTACATCGCGCAGCCCTTCCAGATCCCCACCGGCTCCATGCAGCCCACGCTCAACGGCTACAACGCCGAGGGCACTGCCGAGGACACCACGCCCAACTTCCTGAAACGCCTGTGGGACCGCAAGGCGGGCACCACCTACGTCAACGTGGTGTCAGATCACGACGGCTACCTTGCCGACGGGGAATATGTGACGGAGCATCGCTGGCTGCTGCTGTTCACCTACTCGCTGATTCACTTCAGGGATGGCTACACGATCTCGGTTTCCGCCCCGAAGCGGCAGTTGGAAAACGAACTGGGCCTCACCACCCACATCAGCGCCCCCACGCATGTGGCCGTGGGCCCGGACGGCCAGGAACTGCGCACGCCGGACGACCACCCTGTTCTCGTCTCCGAAGGCGGGGGCCGATACGTTTCCAAGGGCCAGTTGCTGGCCCGTGGCGTGCTGCATTCGGGCGATCACATCCTGGTGAACAAGTTCGCCTACCATTTTCGCCAGCCCAAGCGGGGCGAGGTGTGGGTGTTCACCACCAAGCACATCCGCGGCATCGAAGGGCGGTCCGACTTCGACCGCGCACAAGGCTCCCAGCACTACATCAAGCGCCTCGTGGGCGTGCCGGGGGATCATCTGGAGGTGAAGCCCCCCGAACTGTGGGTGAATGGCAAGCCCGCCGAAGAATTTGGCATGAAACGGGTGGCAGCAAAGGAAGGGCCATACAAGACCGGTTACTCATTCATTCCCGGCGGTTTGAACGAAGTGTCCCTGCCGCCTGACGAATACTTCGCGATGGGAGACAACAGCACCAACAGCGCCGACAGCCGCTACTGGGGCACCGTGCCGTCGCACAACGTGGTGGGCCCGGCGCTGTTCTGCTACTGGCCGCTGGGCGAGCACTGGGGGCCTATCTGGTAGCCTTGACGGCAACCCCTGGGGCTCCAAAGGGCACCGGTCCGTTGTCATCTCCCGAGCGTACTTCCGTTTTCTCATGAATCTCGAGCTCCAGCCTTCCACGGGTGTCGCCCTCCAGGATGCCGCCCTGGCTTCGAGCCTCCAGATTGCAAAGAAGAGCAATTCCAATCTCGCCTTCGCGCTCGCCTGCCTGCCTGCGGAACGGCGACGGGACATGATCTCGTTTTACGCCTTCTGCCGCATTGTCGATGACATTGCCGACGATCCCAAGGTGGCCGAAGCGCAAAAGAGGATCTCGCTCAGCCAGTGGCGTCATGCCGTCCTGAACGCGGGCGAGGGCATCCACGATCCCGTGCTCAGCGAAGTCGTGACCCTGCCCGCAAAATACGGCTTCAGCCCCAGCCTGCTGGCCGAAATCATCGACGGCGTGGCCAGCGACCTGACCAGCGTGCGCTACCCCACGATCGAAGCACTTCTCGAATATTGCTACAAAGTGGCCAGCGTGGTGGGCCTGGTGAGCATCCACATTTTTGGGCATAGCGATCCGCGCTGCCACGAGTACGCAGTGGCCCTGGGCTACGCCCTGCAGCTCACCAACATCATGCGTGACGTCGGAGAAGACGCGCGTGACGCGGGCCGCATCTACCTGCCGCTCGACGAGCTCGCCCGCTTCGGGGTGCGTGAGGATGACATCCTGAGCGGCCGCTATGGCGAAGGTTTCGCGGCCATGATGGAGTTCCAGTACCAGCGCGCGCGCCGCTACTATATGGAAGCTGCGGCCTTGCTGCCGGTGGCGGACCGCAAAAACATGATCGCCTCCGAGATGATGGCACAGATCTACCGGGAGATCTTGGAGAAGCTGCGCAACGCGGGTTATCGCGTGTTCGACCGCCGCGAAAAGCTCAGCAAGCTGCGCAAGGGCATCATCCTGGGCGGTTACCTCCTGCGCGGCTTTATCGGCGCGGTGTAACACACGCCATAGGTCCCATGAGGCCCATGGTTCCCATTGTCGGATCGTGGAAATCCATGCTCATCTGAAACAGGCTCCCGCTGAAGAGGTCAGACATCAAGATGGCAAGAAAAGTCACTTTTATGGAAATTTTTGTTGTTCTAACTATTCGGATTTGATATATTGAGTATGAAATTCAAAATTATGAAGAAGCTCATCCTCATCCAAAACGACTTCGCGGGTTCAGGCAAGAGCACGGTCGTGCGACTCCTGCGCCGTTACCTCAATCAGCACCGCATCCCCCATCAGTTCGTCATGTTGGACGAGGAGGAGACGTGTGCCGAGCCTGATGTCCGCTACCTAAACCCCACCCAGCCAGGAGCCATGCGCCAGCTTCTGGACGTGCTTGATGAGAGTGAAATCAACATCATGGAGGCCGCCACCGGACTGGGTGAGTTGACTTCCAAACTTTATGAACAGCATGAATTTTATGCCGTTCTGGCTGAAATGGGGATCGATCTCACCATCGTCCTGCCCGTCACCAACGATCCCGAAAGCTTCGACGCGGTGACCCAGGCCGCCGAGGTCTATTCGGACAACGTCCAGTACCTCATCGCCCACAACACCACCAGCGCCTACGATGAAGATGATGGTTCCTGGGACGCCTGCTACGCTGCGCGGGTGATGGACATGTTTGAAGCCGTGGAACTCCGGTTCCCTTCCGCTGGCGTGGAAATGGAAAATGCCTTCCGCACCCAGCACACGCACCTGGCCGCCGCCCTGCTGGAGAGCGATGCCGAAACCCGCTACGGCAAGGAGTTCGCCCGCTGGTTCAAACGCTCCATGGGACAGGTGGAAACCGCCCGCCAATACCTCTTTGGCGATGCCTTCCGCTCGCTTGCCGACAACTCCAAGGAGCCCGCCAAGCGTGGTCGCAAAGCCAAGGCGGCATTCTAACACTTACTTCCTCCCCAAGACCAGAGACAAGGGCAGGCCGGCCGGCGCGAATCGCGCTGCCGCGCCTGCCCTTTGACGTTGCTTTTGTGCGAGGGATCTTTTCCGCTGCAAAGTCCGGCTCGCGTGGCACTTTCGCCCCCTCCAGGCGCACGCAGGCAGCCAGATGAGACATTCGCACCCAAACCCCCACACATGACCGGCTGGGACCTTGACCTTTTCTGGCACATCAATCGAGACTGGACCAGCCCGTTGCTGGACTGGCTGATGTCCGCCCTCTCCGCGTTTGACGTTTGGGCTCCTTTCATGGGTCTTGCCCTGCTCCTGCTCGCCTGGCGTGGAGGCAGACGAGTGCGGATCATGCTGCTGTGCCTGGTTGTTTCGCTCATTTTCAGCGATGCCATCATCGGCAACGGGATGAAGCGAATCTGCCACCGGCTGCGACCGCGCGATCAGATGAGCGGGGTCGCCATCCGCGATCTGGCCCCTGCCTCTCCGCGTTTTCTTGCGCTTCTCAAAGCGCCCACGCTCAAGTTCAGCAAACCGAAGGCTGCGGCGATTGAAAGCCATTCCATGCCCTCCAACCACACCTTCAATCTCTTCGCCGCCGCGACCGTGATCGCCCTGTTCTTCCGTGGCTGGGGCCTGGCCACGTATGGCCTCGCCTTTGCCGTCGCGTACTCCCGTGTGTACGTGGGGGCGCACTGGCCGAGTGATCTGCCACCCTCTGCGGCGCTGGGGATCATCGATGGCATGGTTGTCACCCACCTCATCTTGCGATGGAAGGGGCGGCCTGCGGCTCCGATGCGAGGTTAAACCATCATGTGACAATTAGTTTGCTTCCGGCTTGCGGCGTCCGGGCGGATAACTGGCCTAAATGCCGCCTGACTGCGACAGCCCTCCCCTCCCCCACTTTGCGACCCCGCAGCCCCCATGGCGGGGTCAGGGTGAAGGCGCACCCGTGCGACCTCTGGCATTAGCCGCCCAGGTCGCGACGGCGGTCGCCCTGCCGGTTTTTCTCGCCGGGTACTCATGCATGTTCAACAACTGGGTGCACTTCTCCTGGCTGCTGCTGCTGGGCATTCCCACGCTGTGGCAGGCGGACTGGCGGCGAGCACTGCCGCGCCTGGCGCAGGACCGGCTGCTGATGCTGGCCTTCGTCTTTCTGGGCTGGATGACCCTGCGATCCTGCCTGGTGGATCCCCGGGCTGCGCACGAAGCGCTGGAGGATGCGGGACGTGGACTCCTTGGGCTGGGCGCCCTGGTGCTGTTCACCCTGCTCGCCTGGATGCAGGCGGCACAGCCCTGGCAGCTGCAAAGGTCAGGGGCGCTGCTCGGCTACATCTCCCTCGCTGCGGCGATCATCAGCGTCGTGCTGTTTTACTTCATCCTGCCGGGCCATGTCCTGGGGGAACGCCTGACCAACATCTTCGTTTATGGCGGGCTCAACGCCGTCTGCACCGGCCTGATCTTCGGCTTCGCCGCACTGTGGCTCAACTGCCTGCGCGGGCGTCTTGTTCATCCGCACGAGCGGCTGCGGAACATCTGCGCCGTGGGCGTGCTGCTGCTGGCCTGCTTCTTCACCGCCAGCAGGGGCGCTGTGCTTGCGCTGATGTTCGGCCATGCCGCGTTGTTCCTTGGGCGGGGCTGGCGGCGCGGTCTCGGGCCCTGCCTGCTGTTCATCGCCATCGCCGGGTTGTATGTGGCGGGCGCTCCCCTGGTCGCAAGGCTGTCACAAATGCAGGCCCGGGCGCGTTCGGAGGCGGTCGCTCGCGCCGCCACCCCCATTTCACCGGAGATGGCGCTGCCGGTGCAGCATTTCATCCACCGCTGGGATGGCGGACGCTTCGAGATCTACAAGGCCGGCCTGGGCACGTTGCCGACTTTGCGGGACCGGATCATCGGCATCGGCCAATGGGGAACCAAGGAGCGCTGGTCGAAACTGCTGCCCAGGGCCGACCCGCTGATGGGCCACCTGCACAGCGCCTTCCTGGCCACCTATGTGCACGGCGGCGTCATCGGAGCCTCGCTGCTGCTGGCCGTGCTCTGCTGGGGCTTTCGGCGCGCCACCGTGCTCGCGCGGATGGGCGATGCCACCTGGCTCGCCCTGCTGGCCCACGGATGCGGCGGCCTGCTGTTTGACGGCGAAACCCTGTGCTCCCTTGCCAGCCAGCCGAAATTCGAGTCTCTGATCCTGTGGTTTCCGCTGATTGTGACATCCTCGCTTTATCAGCACAGAGACTGAAGAAGCGATGGCACCGGTGCCTATTTTCGGATCGGCCCTTCCGTCCTCCCCTTGCGCGCGACCTCGTAAAGCACCGGGGCGCCGTTGGTCGCGCCATCGCTGAAGACGGCGACATCCATCTTCTCTGCCGTCTCATTGAGCACGAGCAAGGCTTCAGGCTTGCCATGGGCGCCCTTGGCCTCCTTGTCTGCGGGGGGCTGTTGCAGTTCGCCAATCAGGGTGGGCCTGCTAGTGTCTCCCGGCCAGAAAAAGAGGGAGAAGACGGGTTTGACCTCCGCTGCAGGCTTGGCCTCAACCTCCTGTTTGGAGGCCGGCTTCTTTTCCTCCGCAGCCTTGGCCACTGTTTCCCCGCCCTTGGCTGCGGATGCGGCCCTGGCGACCGTTTCCTTGCCCTTGGCTGCAGGCGCGGCCTTGGCGACCGTTTCCTTGCCCTTGGCTGCGAGCGCGGGCTTGGCGACCGTTTCCCCGCCCTTGGCTGCGAGCGCGGGCTTGGCGACCGTTTCCCCGCCCTTGGCTGCGAGCGCGGGCTTGGCGACCGTTTCTTCGCCCTTGGCTGCAAGCGCCGGCTTGGCGACCGTTTCTTCATCTTTGGTCGCCGGCGCTGCCTTGGCAACGGACTCGGACGAAGATTCGGCCTGGGGCGCACTCCCGTGCCTGGCCCCCGTGGGACCGGCAATCAGGAGAAAGCCGCCTTTGACCGGTGCGATGTCCCGGATGCCCAGGTCCTCACCCAGTGGAAGCTCGAAGCGCTGCCAGATCACCGCCTTTTTGGCCAGCAATGCATCGGCCTGGGCGGCAACAACGAAGCCCCAGCCATTCACATTGGGCGAGCGCAGGCCGAACCAGAGCCTGCCCTCCTTGAATGCAAGACCCTCAACGTCGATGCCCAGTTCCGCCGCGGATTTGTCCATGTGCTCGTGAAGGAAGGCGTCCGTGTTCATCGCGTCGCGCAATGAGACCTTCACCACCTTGTCGGCAAGAAGGGCGCCGGTCTTGGCATCGGCGTCCACGCGGAAAAGCCACTGGCGGTCCGGCGACTCCTTGCCCTTTTTGCGGCTGACGCTGCACGAGCCGCAGGTGTAGTAGCGGTGGTGCTCCGGATCGGCCGCCGCCGATTCCAGGTCCAGCTCCTTCTTCGTGTCGGCAGCGAGGCTGAATTCGGAATCCTCGACGGTAACCTCTCCGTTCTTCCAATCCAGGCGCCCGGCCTGCACGCCATGGTGAAGTTCGTCGCAGGCGAAAATAAGTCCGCTGCCGTTGACGCTGGCGATGCCGCTGACATTGAGGGGATCAAGCAGCTTGCCGTTGATTTTCAGGGTCTTGTCGGAAGCCTTCAGCGTCCAGCTTTCGGCAGACAGGGCGCTGCTGCCGAGCATCAGGCCCACCAGGGCGGAGGTCATAACGGAAATAGTAGCTATAGACATGCTGGAAACATCGCATTGATGCAATGGAATGCGCAAGAGTTTCGTTGAAGTGCCCTCCATCTATGATCGCTCCACCCTCTGCCTGGAATCGCCGCCGCCTGCTACGCACCGTGTTTTGCTCAAGCGCCGCCATGGCTTTGAACATCAAGCCCCAGGCTCTGGCTGCTGCCGCTGGCGAC
>CAINXC010000188.1 GCA_903854655.1 uncultured Verrucomicrobiota bacterium
ACCACCTGTTTGGCCAGGGCGGCGGCGAGCGCGAGGCCAAGCGACTGGGAGTGCCCCTGCTCGGCCAGATTCCCATTGAAATGAGCGTTCGCGAGGGTGGCGACGAAGGCCACCCCATCGCCCTGGCGAATCCTGAAAAGAGTGCCTCGAGCAAGGCCTTCCGCGACCTCGCTGAGGGCGTGATCAAGGCTGTTGCCGCCAAGGTGTCTTAACGCAGGGCCCAAATCCCTACATCTTCATCTTTGGCTGCGCCACCTCTTGCGCCTCACTCTTCTGGCCGATTTTCGAGCCAGATTGACCCAGTGTGTCGCGCACGCTTTTGACACCGGTTTCGGCGACGTTGCCAGCGATTTTGCCGCCAGCTTCCCCCGCCAGCTTGCCTCCCACGCCGCCAACGGTTTCACCCACCGCACCGCCAACCACTTTGCCGCCGATGCCTCCAATGGCCTGACCGACCGTCGCGCCGATCGCCGTGCCTACAACAGGCACCGCCGAACCAATCGCGCCGCCGATGGCACCGCCTGCCGCGCGGCCCGCCACACTGCCGACGGCACTGCCAACCGCCTTGCCGCCAGCACTGCCGATGGCCTCACCGGCGGCTCCGCCGATTTTTCCTGTGGTGTCGGAAAGGCCCTTGCCTTCGGGTTTTTGTCCGTCGTCGTCTGGCATATGTGGAGGTGTAGAGGATTGGTAGCTGAGATTGTCTTAACGGGAGATGCCTTGACCTTGCTTGGGTGCCGAGGCTCTGGGGCCCCCTAGTTCGGGCAGGCTGTCGCGCACGGACTTGATGGCGGAGCCCGCCACGCCGCCCACTGCTTTTCCTGCGGCCTCGCCGATGGCGGCACCGTTCTCCTTCCCGCCAGCAATGGCACCGATGGCCCCGCCCGCAAGCTTGCCCACGCCCTTGCCAATGTTTTCGGCCTGGCCCGATGCTACATCCATGACTGCTCCAGCACCCAGCTTGACCGCTTCCGTGCCGATCTTTCCCGCCACGTCCACGGCGGTGCCGGCAACGGCTCCGCCCACCTTGCCCAGGGCGCTGCCGACTTTGCTCACGGCATTGGAGGCTGTGTCGCCGATTTTGGCACCGATTTCCGACCCCAGCCCCTCCTGGCCCACCACACTGCCAATCGTGCCGCCCACTTTTTCGCCGATCTTGCCGACGGTGGACTCTGCGAGGCCTTGCGCGGCCTGTTCGTTCTCGGGTTTTTCGTCTGGCATGGTCTGGGTTTCCTCGGTGTGTGAAGTTCAGTGACGCTCTTGAACAGTGAATCGGAAGCAGCGGAGCAAGGTTATGCGAGCTGTTGTTTTTCTTTGAGACCGCCTATTCACGCACCGCACCGCGCGGCCAGCGAATGCCGGCCACCGTTTGAAAAGAGCCCAGCAGGATCAAGACCCCGCCCAGTCCCTGCAAGAAACTGAAACGTTCGTTGAACAGCAGGATTCCCCCCAGCGAAATGACCAGGGGCAGGGTGATCTGGAACGCGCCCCCTGCCGCCACGGTGAGGAACCGGAAGCCCTCTGTCATGGAAAGCTGACCCACAGCGGCGCAAAGACCGGCCGCGCAAAGCAGCACCAAATCGAGCGACGACAGGTGGACTGCGGTGCGCATGGCAAAAGGCACTCCCAGGAGCAGTCCATACATGCACTGGGAGGCGTAAATCGTGGCGCTGGTCTCCGTCTTGGTGAGCTGCCTCACCACGACAACCACCATGGCCGCAACAATCGCTCCGCTCAGAGAAATGGCCTCCCATTTTCCGGTCACCGCCAAGGAGCCTGGCGTCAGGTTCATCAGCAGCACCAAGCCGCCCATGGCGATCACGATGCCGAGGAGTTTCATCAGGGTGAGCCTCTCATGCAGCACCACTGTGGCTATGATGGCCGCCCACACGCACCAGGTGTTGCCAATGAGCGTGGATTTGCCTGCGCCCAGCGGGCCGATGCTGAAGTAGTAGGCCGCCGTGCCAAACGCACCCATGACCCCGCGCGAAGCCAGCAGCCAGCTCAGGAACGAGCGTCGCATGTTCAACGCCCCGGAGGGCGAAAACAGCGCCATCGTCAGCACCAGCCCCACGCCAAAGCGGAAGCTCATCGTCAGCCAGGGGTCAATGTGCCGGTTTGTGGCCATGTGCTTGATCAGCAGCGAGTTGCCAGTGAAAAAAACCAGGGACAACAGCATCCACATCGTGCCCCGGCGCAGGTCAATGCGCGGCGGATGATGCGGCAGGGTGGTTTGGGAGTGCTCAGTGCTCATGGAAGGAACCAGTTTGAGGTTCCACCCGGCGGGCTGATGTCTGATGGCTCTTTGTCTTGAAAGGCGACAGCGCGGAAGTTCCTCAAACCGAAGGGCTCAGGCGAGCCCACGGCGGCGGGCTACAAAAGTAGCGCGCTGGGCAAATCGGCTGGCGGGTTTGAAGTTCATCAGACAGCTCAAAGTGAGGGAGGGATGCGAAGCGCGCAAGGGACTTTTTGAGTGGGGTGTGTTTGGGAGCTGACGGTGAAGACTTCTATTTGGCTTCTTTTCCCAGGCTTGCCAGGTAGGCGATGAGGTCGCGCAGCTCCTCTCTGGACAAGCTCGCGGTAAGGCCATCCGGCATCAGCGAGCCCGCGTCCGTTCTCGTTCGCATTTGCGACTTCTGCAAGGTGGTCAGCGCGTTGCTCGCCAAGTCGCGGATCGTCAGTTCCCCGCCCGTCTCTTGGTTCTTGTAGCCGACAAAGGTCCGGCCGTCTTTCATGACAACGGTGGTCGCAACATAGCCTTCCTTGATCTGGCGCTGGGGCCACATGACGGCTTCGACGAGCAGTTCCACGGGCATGCCACGGCCCACGGCGTCGAGCTGGGGGCCAATGATGCCGCCCTTGCCGCCAATGCTGTGGCAGGCGATGCAGTTGAGCGCCGGGCGGTGCCAGATCTCATCGCCACGCTTGGCATTGCCTGCCACGGTAGCTTCGTTGGCGAGGCTGCTGACCCACTGCGCGTCGTAGGGCATGACCACGCCAGCGCGACCGAGGATCTTGTTCAACGCGGCGCTCAGCTCCGGCTCGTTGCGGCCCATGGCGATGAGCGCCCGCATCGCCAGGTCGGCGGTATTCTTGGTACAAGGCGTCTCAGTGAGAGCAGCGACAAGGAGCTTCACGCGGCCCTCCTTCACCATGAACGGAGCGAGCAGCCCGCGCATGTCCTCCTCGGTCTTCGCCAGCGGCATCAAGCTGGTCGCGGCTCTCGCGGCGAGCTTGCTGTTGTTGAGCGATAGGGCTTCGACGGCACCGAGGCGGAAGGTAAAAGATCCGACGTTGGCGTTTTGCAAAATGACGTCGGGCGCGGCGTTGAGGCGTCCGAGAGCCACAAGTGCTACGCGCTTGGTTTCGTCAGAACACGCGTAGGATGTGACCAGGCTGGCGACTTGCCGCAAGAGCGAGGCAAGCTTCCATAAACCGATGAGCCTGGCGGCGGATTGTGACTTTGGTCTGCTGCCTTCATTGGCGCTGAAGTCCTGCAGGCTCACAGATGCTTCACAAATCGGCTTCAGCAGCCCCTCCACGTTCGCCGGCGCTTTGATCTGCCGGGCTTCCACGAGGTCCGCGAGTTGCGCCAGCAGTTCCGCATCCCTTGTTCCAGCCTCAAGCGCGGCAGCGACATCATCGCTGCCGCCACGTTTGGCCAGCATGAGGAGAAGGATGCGGCTGGATTCGGGATCGAAGGAACCGGGCTTGTCGTGAAGCGTGGCGCGAATGCGAGCGAGCGCTTCGCCATCGCTCTTCTTGTCGAGCAGCCAGGCGAGGTGCTTGGGCGGGAGGTTGAGGCTGCCTTCGCGCAAGGCGGGTTCCCACTGAGGCGCAAGGGCGTGGACGGTGAGTTCAAGCGTGCGGTCGAGGAAGCTGTCCATCGGCTTGTTCAAAGTGCGAAGGGCGATCGTGATGCTTTCGGGCTTCGGGACGTGTGAGCACGCGGCGATGGCTTCGAGCCGGACGCGCGGGTCTTCGTCAGCGATGGACTTGCCCAGCAGGCCAAGCGGGTCTTCAAGGCGGTCCTGCCACAGGCCAACCATCCGAGTCGCAATCGAGCGAAGCTCTGCGGTGACTTTTCGTGTGCTGGAGTCCGGCATCGACACCCAATAAGAGATCAGGTCTTGATTGGGATGTTCGAACCAAGCGTCCATCTGAAAACGGATGTCAGGCATTGTTTGATGAGGCGAAACCGCCTGGGCTGGACCCTGGGCATCCAAGCGCTTCTGCAAAGCTTCCAGAGCCCGTGAGACTTCGTCTGCGGACTTTCCCATCATCATCCTTTGCGCTTGATACTGCTCCCAGCGGCTGCCTTCTAGCATGGAAAGAAGCAGATCGTCGGCATTTCCTCGCAGCCTCTTCATCACTTTGTCGTCGATCGTTGGTTGGCTCCCCTTTTTAACCACCCGCCAGATTCGCCCGTGCGTCTTGTCGCGGTCCGGGTGGCGGAAGCTCGCCTGGTAGTGGCCGATGATGGGGTTGAACCAGTCACTGATGTAGAGCGCGCCATCGGGGCCGAACTTCACATCCACGGGGCGGAAGGCGACGCTGCTGCTGGTGATGAGGTCAGACTGGCGCACGGCTTCGTAGCCGCTGGGATTGGCCTTGTCCTGCTGGAGTTTGTGGCGGTAGATGCAGTTTTCGAAAAAGCCGCCGCTGACCAGCTCGCCATGCATGTCCACAGGCCAGTGGGCGTTGCGAGGAATGTCCACGCCGCAGTACTTCGACATACCCTGCTTGACGATCTGGCCCTGGTTAGGCAATGCGCGGCCCTCGATGAGATGCTCCGTGCTCACCAGCAGCGGCGTGGTCCAGAACATGCCTGCCGCGCCAGCGACGCTGAAGGGCTGGCCTGCGTCGTCATAGACCGTGCCCCAGGCATTGAGCGGGAAGCCGGTGGGATAAGGCGTGAGCTGCGCTCGCAGCGGGCGGTACATCCAGAAGCCCGCGCCATAGAGTCGGCGACCACCCCAGGGTGTGGTGACATTGGAGTAGTTGTGCAAGCCCTGGGAAAACATCAACGCGCCATCGGGTGTCCAGGTGAAGGAGTTGATGTTCTGATGCACATCGCCGGTGCCGAAGCCGCTGAAGACGACCTCCTTTGCATCGGCGTGACCGTCGCCGTCGAGGTCGCGCAAGATCCAGAGCTTCTCGCCCTCACCGATGTAGGCGGCGGAACTGCCGGGAGCGAGGCTTGATGTTTGAGGCGCAGGCCATGTCGCGCTGGGGGCGAGTTCAATTCCCATCGGCATGCGCAGGCCGTCCGCGAAGACCGTTACCTTGTCCGCGTGGCCACTGTGCTTTGTATCCTCAAGGATGAGCACCTTGTCATCCGCGAACTCGCCCGGCTGGGGCTGCGGGTAGGACTTGGCCGTGATGACCCACAAGCGCCCGCGCTCATCCCAGCGCATGGAAATAGGTTTCACCAGGCCGTCTTTCTCGCTGGCGAAAAGGCTGACCTCAAAGCCGTCGAGAACGGTGAAGGACTTGAGTTCTGCCTCGGGGGAAGTGTCTTCGGTCGGCTTGCCGACTGAGATGGCCTGGACGGGAGGAGGGACAAGGAATAAGAGAAAAGAGAAAAGGAGCAGAAGTGAGATGGCGCGAAGAAGAGGTGCGACCGGGCGGAAACTTTGAGAGACAGTCTTCATGGCAGTTTCTTCTGCGCCTCCTGCACAAGTTGGAAGACCTTGTCCTCCGCATCCTTGATCAATGGAAGGTACTTCTCCTGCTCAGAGGGAAAGAAGCGGATTTGCGGGTCCACCGGGTCGCGGCTGCTAGGCTGGTTGGTGCGGTCGCCATGGAGGAAGGCCCAGTTGGAAGGACGCCAGTAGTCGTGCCAGAGGCGGTTTTTGGTGGCCAGGAGCGGAGCTAGTCTTTGATTCACTTCATAGGGAATGCCCTCTTTGGAAAACTTCAGTTCGTACTCGATCCGCATTGCGAGGTTGCCCAATCCTGATTTGTCGAAATTAACGCCATCACGACTATAGCCGCCCTTGCGAAAGATGCCGCAAGCTTCTGGGTCAGCGAACCAGGCTGCGTGCTTCGCCGCGAGCATGCGAAGCACCTCCCTCACTGCGGCGATCCGCTGATTCTTCGCTGTCTGGTCCGGATAGGAGGAGTAAACGGGCGCAGGCTTGAAGAATTCTCTTGGTGCCACAATGACAATGCGCCCTGTGATGCTGCTGACTCTCTCAATCAGCCCTTCGGCAGCCTTCGCAAATTCAGTCGTGTCTCCGCTCGGTCCGTCCAAACATTCCTGCCTCCCAAACATCATAAACACCGCGCCCGCGTTCACGCGCCGCAACTGCTGCTCCAACGAGCCGAAGTTCATGGGACGGTCCTGTCGGAAGACTGTGTCCCCTTCCCACGCGAGACTGCGGAAATGGAACCGCGTCTGCGGGAACGCCATCAACAGCAACGCCTCCAGTTCTCCTGATTCCGCCAGGGCCACGGCCTCCGTCCCGCCAAGAAGCGCTATGCTCTCGTCCGGCTGTGGAACAAACCCAGGGCCATCGGGAGGGGGCGCTGGGTGCCGGGGCTTGGGGCTGCTGCTTGCGGAAGAGCGCATTGAAAGGTCCAGAATCTCCGGGCGGCTGATGGCGCGGTTGTAAACGGTGACCGATCTGATCCAGTCGGATGAACCCCAATCGCCCCCTGGAAGAGACGACCGCAAATCTACCGGTGCGCACGTGCCAGACGCGATTTCGATTCCGTCCACCCAGATACCGCTCAGCGGCTGTCGCGCGTCGCGGTGAACGCTCACGACGATGTCATGAGCCCGGCCCCAGATGACAGCGCCCTTGGGAGTGTCGATCTTCATCGTCTCAGCGCCCGACTTTGGCCATGCGACGAACGAAAGCGCGCCGTCCGACCCGAGCAACAGTCTCCATGCGGCTCCCTGGCTGTCATGGCTGGCAACGTTTTCCGAGCCGTTGACGATTCCTATGGTCCCATCGATGAACGGCGGTCCCTGAGGCAGGGTGAGCTGGCACGCGACACTGAAATCGCCGGTGCCAATCGCGCTTCCCGCCTCAGGGCGAAACGTGCGTTTCACGTCTTTCTCGAAGTGGACAAGAATCCCCTCTTCAAGCCCTGGCATCTGCGTCTCCTCATGAATCTGCGCCAGTCCCATAGAGCACCCGATAAAAGGCACGAGGACGCTTGGCAAGATGCGGGCGAGGCAGGGGCGCGGAAAAGGCATGTCTGGAAAATCATTGGTCTTTTCCACTGGTCCTGCTCGCTTTCAGGGGCATGCCAGAGACAAGGGAATCGCTGGGATCGAGAACCAGATCATCGGTCGGCTTCAGGCCGGAGATGATTTCCACTGTCTTGCCGTAGTCGCGACCGATCTTCACCGGGACCACTTCCGCATGTTCCTTGCGCAGCAGGGCAACGCTGGGCCCCTCGGCACGAAAAAGCAGGGTGTTGGCGGGAATGGTCACGGAAGGGCTCTTGCCTTCGTGTGCGCGACCGACCTTGAGGTGGACCATGGCATAAGCGCCCGACATGAGGCTGCCGTCGGGGTTGTCCACATCAACTTCCACCTTGAGGGTTCTTGTGGCCAGATCGATGGTGTTGGCGTTGCGGGCCACGTGCCCGTGGAAGACACGACCGGGAAACTGGTCAAGGGTCAGGGTCGCCTCTCCCCCGTTGACTGCTGCTTCGGCATAAATGGCGGGCACGGCGACGAAGACCCGCATCTTGTCGAGCGCGGCGAGGTGGAAAAGCTCCTTGGGCTGGGCTCCAGCTCCGGCATCGACCAAATCACCGATGTCCACATTGCGGGCGGTGATCACCCCGGCGAAAGGCGCCAGCACCTTCTCGAAGGACTGCATCTGCTCCAGGCGGCGCACGCTGGCCTTGCGAGATTCTGCCGTGGCTTTCTTGGCGGCGAGATCGGCGGCGGCTTCATCGTTCTCCTCACCGGAGACGGCGCGATCCTTGAGCAGTTGCGCCCAGCGGATGGCCTTGACCTGGGCCTGCGCCACATCGGCCTCCGCCTTCGCAAGGTCAGCCCGGGCTTGCTCCAGTTGCCGGTCCACTTCGGGAGTCTCAATTTCGGCAAGCAACTGGCCGCTTTCAATGTGGCTGCCGATGTCAAACTTCCAGTGCTTCAGGTAGCCGGAGGTCCGGGCATAAATGGAGGCATCAACAAATGCCATCACGTTGCCGGGAAGCTGAATCTCTTCTGCCGCCGCCCCTGGTACGGGCCGGACCACGCTCACCAAAGGAATCGACGATTCTTCAACGGCAAGCTCCAGACGGGTCCGCTCGGCGATGCGAGTGACGATGCCTGCATAAATAGCGGTGCCGAGGGAGGCCGCCAGCACCAGCGTGACCACCAGCACCACGCCGTGGGTCGATCTCTGGCCGGGGTCAGTTTTCATGGGGCGATTTCAGGTTCTTGCGCATGAGAGAGGGCCATTGTGGAAGAGGCACGCCTGTGGTGCACCAGACTGAATACGGCGGGCACGAGGGTGAGAGTTGCCAGAGTGGCGCAGATCAGGCCTCCGATCACAGCGCGCCCCAGCGGGGCGTTGGGCTCCGCACCTTCGCCGGCGCCGATGGCCATGGGCACCATGCCGATGATCATCGCCAGCGCCGTCATGATGACGGGGCGGAAGCGCGTGATGCCAGCCTCGATGGCCGCCAGAACGGCGTCGCCATGGTGGGCCAGGCGTTCCTTGGCAAACGAGATCACCAGGATGCTGTTGGCAGTCGCCACACCCATGCACATGATCGTTCCCATCAGCGCAGGAATGCTCAGGCTGGTATGAGTGAAAAACAGCGCGAGAATGATCCCCGCCAGGGCGGCGGGAAGGGCTGTGACAATGATGAGCGGGTCCACCCATGATTGGAAGTTGATCGTGATCAACAGGTACACCAGCACCACTGCGAAGGCGAGTCCCGAGAGCACGCTCGTATAGGAGCCATGCATGGTCGCGTACTGGCCGCGCACGTGCATGAAGGTGCCGCGCGGCAGCTTGCCACGATGGGCGTCGACAATTTTTTCGACGGCAGCGCCGACAGAGCCGAGATCGGAGTCCTGCACGGCACCATAGATGTCGATCACCCGCCGGGTGTTGTTGTGCGAGACCACGGCCATCTCATTGCCGCGATGGATGGACGCCATGTTGGCCATGATGCCCTGGCCGGCGTGACCGGCGGCGCTCACGGGCAGGGTTTGCAGGTCCTGCAGCGAACCCACGCTGTAGTCCGGGGTCTGCACGGTGAGGTTGTACGATACGCCGTTCTTCCAGTTCAGGAAGAACATCGGCGCCACCTGCTGGCTGCCGCTCAGCGAATTCACCAGGCTCTGCGCCACGTCGCGGGCGGTGTAGCCCCCCTGTGAAGCCTTGGTGCGATCCACCTCCACCTCCAGCGTGGGATAGTCCGCAGGCTGCTGAATGCGCAAGTCAGCAAGGCCTGGCACCTGGCGCAGCTCTGCCAGCAGCTCGCCGGCGATCTTGCGGCTGGCGGCCACGTCGTTGCCCTCCAGTTGAATGTCGATGGGCGCCGGGATGCCGAAGTTCAGGATTTGTGAAACGGTGTCCGCAGGCAGAAAGTAGATCATCGTGCCCGGGAACTCGCGTGGCAGATCGGCCCGCAGCGCCCGCAAGTAATCGGCGGTGGGCCGGTGCGCCTTCTTCAAGGCCACGAAGATGTCGGCATCGCCCGAACCGATCAAACCGGAGGTGGCGTGCATGGTGTTCATCGGGCTGTAGGGCATCCCGATGTTGTCCAGGATGCCCTCCATCTCGCCCGGCGGGATCTTGGAGCGGATGGAGTTCTCGATGAGATCGCAGAGCCGCGCTGTCTCCTCGATGCGCAGGCCGCTCCTGCCGCGGATATGGAGGATGAACTGGCCGCTGTCCGTCTCGGGGAAGAAATTCTGCCCCAGCCAGGGCACCAGCAGCAGGGCTGCGGGGCAGAGCAGCAGGCAGAAAGGCGCGAACACCTTCCTGCGGTGAACAAGCCATGACAGTTGCAGCGCGTAAAAGCCCCTGGCCCTGTTAAGGAGTGTTTCGAACCCGTGCTGGAAGCGGGAAAAGAAACCCGGCCCTGCATGACCGTGCGGCACCTTCGGCAGCATGTACATGGCCAGGGTGGGCACCAGAGTCCTGGAAAGAAGGTAGGAGGCCATCACCGCAAACACCACAGCCTCCGCCAGCGGGGCGAACAAGAAACCCACGACGCCATCGAGATAAAACATCGGCAGGAAGACGATGCAAATGGACAGCGTGGACACAAACGTAGGCACGGCGATCTGCGAAGCACCATGCAGGATGGCGTCCCGCAGGTGCCGCCCCTCCTCCAGATTGCGGTTGATGTTCTCGATCTCCACCGTCGCATCATCCACCAGGATGCCGATGGCCAAGGCCAGCCCGCCAAGCGTCATGGTGTTGATCGTCTGGTGCAGCAGACTCAGGGTGATGAGCGAGGTGAGCACCGAGAGTGGAATGGAGATCGCAATGATCAGCGTGCTGCGCCAGCTTCCGAGAAACACCAGGATCATGAGCCCGGTGAGGGCGGCGGCGGTCAGCCCCTCGTGGATCACCGCCTCCACAGCCGCCCGGACAAACACCGATTGGTCGCCAATGGGCTGAATTTTGAGCTGCGGTGGAGCGAGGGTGGCGACCACCGGCAGCAGCCTGCGGATGCCCTTGACGACATCCAGGGTGGAGGCCTCGCCGGATTTCAGCACGGAAACCAGCACTCCTCGGCCGCCGTCCTGGCGCACTACGTTGGTTTGCGGAGCAAAGCCATCGCTGACGGTGGCGACATCCCGCACATAGATGGTGGAGCTGCCCATTTGCTTGACCGGGATGGCACCGAGTTCGGCAATGGTGCGAGGGGCCGCATTGCTCAGCACATCGTACTCCGTGGGTCCGATCTTGGCCGTGCCCACCGGCAAAATCACGCTCTGGCTTGCCACTGCGTTGAGCAGGTCAAGCGGAGCCAGCCCCTTGGCCTGCAGCTTTTCCAGGTCCATGTTGACGGACACCTGACGCACCTTGCCTCCGTAAGGCGCCGGGATCACCGCCCCGGCAACCGTGATCAGTTGCGGTCGCAGAGCCGTCTGGGCCAGGTCATTGAGCTCCTGTTCCGACATGTCCTTGCCAGAGAGGGCGATTTGCAGAATCGGCACCGACGAAGCGCTGAAGACGATCACCTCGGGCGGCTGGATGCCCTGGGGGAAGTTCTTGAGCACGTACTGCGACATTGACACGGTCTGGGCCAGCGCCCGTTCCAGGTTCTGGCCCGGGTGCAGGTAGATCTTGAAGATCGCCATGCCCTTCATCGTTGTGGATTCGATGTGCTCGATGTTGTCCACCAGGGCGGTCAGCGTACGCTCATAGGTGGTCGTCAGCCGGCCTTCGAGTTCCTCGGCACCCATGCCATTGTAGGCCCAGGCCACAGAGATCACTGGCACGTTCACCGCCGGGAGAATGTCCGTGGGTGTCTGCGGCACGACCACCGCGCTGCAGATCAGGATCATCAGCGCCATCACGACAAACGTGTAAGGCCGGTCCAGGGCAAGTTTGACGAGCCACATACGACGTTGGTTACCGGATAGACCTCATGCTGGAGTATGAAAAAAACAACGACGCGCCGCAGCCACAAGCCTCCTTGAAAATAACGGGCGGATGGGTACGCGCAGCCCAGCCCTTTTCCATCTCAAAAGGCGTGAAATTTCTGCCTGTTTTCATGTGACCGGGCACAAAGTGCTCGTTTGCTGGAAACGAACAGCGGTGCCGCCCGGGCAAGCCCTGGCATTTCGTTCGCTCTCGAAGCACCAAGTCTATCCGGCCGCCACAACGTCTGAAACCGGGTGCAGCAAGATGCTGCCTGAAACGCTCATCGGCAGCGACGTCAGGATCACGCAGGTGGTGTCCGTCTCGGGATCAGCCCAGGCGAGGGTGCCAGTCGATCCGCCATGGCCGAAGGATTTTGCTGAGCACGTCTTGCCGAAGCCCTCCGGCCCCAGCGCAAAGCCGAGACCGCGGCGTGCTTCCAGGCCGGGAGTGTGATCTTGAATCATGAGCCGCGCCGTTTGCTCACGCAGCGCCTTGCCCTCGGGATACAGAAAGCTGTTCAAGAAGCGCGCCACGTCCGAGGCAGTGCTGTGGGCACCACCCCAGGGAGAGCCGATGTTCCGCCAGTAGTCGCTGTTGCTGTCCCAATCCTGGGTGCCGGGTGCGCCACCGCCGGCTTCGGGCACCGCGTGCTCGGTCTGGCAGCGAACTGTGTCGGCGAGCTTGAAACCGCCCAGCCCCAGCGCACTGCGAGTCATGCCCAGCGGCGCGAACACCTCCATTGCCAGGAACTCGCGCAGGGCCTTCTGCGTGATGCGCTCCACAATCTCCGCTGCCAGCAGGATGCCCATGCTTTGATAGTGGTACTTGGTCCCCGGCGTGAACAACAGCGGGGTGCGGATGGCCCTCTGCACGAATTCCGCCAGTGGCGCGTGCCCCTGGCGCAGGGCCTTGTTCTCCGGCAACTGATCTGGCAGCCCGGAGGTGTGCGTGAGCAGGTGCTCAATCGTGATGTTCCTGCGCTCCCCATCCGCGAACTCTGGAATGAATTTCACCACGTGATCCGAGGTTTTCAGTTCGCCGCGATCCGACAGCGCCATCACCGCCGTGGCCGTCATCGGCTTGGTAATGGAGGCCAGCAGGAAAATCGCATCGGCCGTCGTCGCCTTGCCAAACGCCCTTTCAAACGTCGCCGTCCCACGCCGTGCATTGAGGACGGCGGACTCGAGAAGGCCCGCATCGATCTGCGCTTGAATGATGAGTGCGGCAGCTTCCATGGCGTCAGTGCCGGCGCCCGGCAAACGCAGGCAGGTTCCGAGTCCGGTCATCATGAGGGTGAGACAATGTCGTCGCTGCATACGGAGTTGGCGAATTGCGGCCTGAGAGGCATGGTGAAGACTTTGGGCGTGTCCTGCAAGGTCGGGCTTTTACAAGACCGTCGGGTGCTGATTGAAGGTTGAGCCTGTTCAGGCGCAAGCCTTGATTCTTGCCTCGCCGCTGGCATTTGAACAATCGTTCAGCCCGTGGCAAAGCTGTTCTACGCGATGATGTCCTTCGCCACCACTCCCGCCAGGTCCGTGAGCTTGAAGTCGCGGCCGGCGTAGCGATAGGTCAGCTTCTCGTGGTTGAGGCCGAGGAGATGCAGGATCGTGGCGTGGAGATCGTTGATGTGCAGCTTGTCCTCCTGGGCGAAGTAGCCGTAGTCATCGGTCGCGCCATAAGCGAAACCCTTTTTGACACCGGCGCCGGCCATCCACATGGTGAAGCCGTTGGGATTGTGATCGCGACCGTCCTTGCCCTGGGCGGTGGGGGTGCGACCGAACTCCCCTCCCCACAGCACCAGCGTGTCGTCGAGCAGGCCGCGCGCTTTGAGGTCCATGAGCAAGCCGGAGATGGGTTTGTCCACCTCGGAGGCGTTTTTGGTGTGGCCCTTATAGAGGTTGGAATGCTGGTCCCACTGCACCT
>CAINXC010000189.1 GCA_903854655.1 uncultured Verrucomicrobiota bacterium
ACCGTCGGGGGATTGGCTGCTCTTTGGCCCCGCAGAAGAGCCGAGGCGTGTTGGGAATCTGCTTCTTTGCGGGAAAGAGAATGTTCCCCGACCGCCGCTACACGCTTTGGGCAGCCACTTGTGTTTTCACGCCAGAATCTCCTTCACCACCTCGCCGTACACATCTGTGAGCCGGAAGTCGCGGCCGGAGTACCGGTAGGTCAGGCGCTCGTGATTGATGCCGAGAAGGTGCAGGATGGTGGCGTGGAGGTCGTGGACGTGGACGCGGCCATTGATGACTTGGTAGCCGAGTTCATCGGTTTCACCATGGGTCAGGCCGCCTTTGACTCCGCCGCCTGCCATCCAGGTGCAGAAGCTGTCGGGCTGGTGCTCGCGGCCATGCTTCTCGATGGGCGCGGTGCCGCTCAGGTCCTGGCTCCAGGGCGTGCGACCGAACTCGCCGGACCAGATGACCAGCGTGTCTTCCAGCAGCCCGCGCGACTTCAAATCCTTGATCAGGGCGGCGCAGGGTTGATCCGAGCCGGCGGCGGACTTGGGCAGGTTGCCCCGGATGTCGCCATGATGGTCCCAGCCGTCCATGGTGACCTGTACAAAGCGCACTCCGGCCTCGCTCAAGCGGCGGGCCAGCAGGCACGCGCGACCGTTCTTCTCCGTGGCCGGGTTGCCAATGCCATAGAGATCCTGCGTGGCCTTTGATTCCTGTGACAGGTCCACCAGCTTTGGCGTCTCCGCCTGCATGCGGAAGGCCAGTTCGAAGGACTGGATCATGCCTTCCATTTGCGCATCATGCTCGACCCGGCCCAGCAGGCGCTTGTTCATCGACTGCACCAGATCCATCTGCCGCCGCTGCAACTCGGGTGTGGCGTGGGGATCGTTGAGGAAGCGGATGGCGGGTGTCTTGTTGTCCTTGGGCACGCTGGCGATCACGGTTCCCTGATGGGCGGCGGGCAGGAAGGCGGAGCCATAGGTGCGCACATCGGCGCCGGCCTGGATGCTGATGAAGCTGGGCAAATCGCGGTTCTCCGTGCCCAGCCCATAGCTTACCCAGGCCCCCATCGAAGGCCGCACATCGCTGAAGCTGCCAGTGTGGAATTGCAGCGAGGCGAGGTCATGCGCTGCGTTGTCGGCCTTCATGCCGCGCAGCAGGCAGATGTCGTCGGCGACCGTGTGCAGGTGCGGCAGCAGATCGGAGATCACCATGCCTGACTGGCCGCGCGGCGCGAACTTCGCCATGGGCCCCAGGGTGAGAAACTTGTCGGTGCCCACCGGGAAGGGCATCGGATTCTTCGACAGGCCAAGTCGCAGGCCATGGTCCTTCGCAAGGCGCGGCTTGTAGTCGAACAAGTCATGCTGCGAGGGTCCGCCGGCCATGAACAAGAAGATGACGCGCTTGGCCTTGGGCTGGAACTGCGGCTCGCGCAAGGCCAGCGGGTTCGCCGCTGCGCGCGCTACATCGGCAAGCATGGCATTCAAGGCCAGCCCGCCGAAGCCACAGGCGGCATGGCGGAGGAAGCGGCGGCGTGAGGTGCGGGGCAGTGTGTTCATAGGCGGAACAAGAACTCGTTGGAGGTGAAGAGCGCCTGGCAAAGCAGGGCCCAGGCAAGGTGCTTGCGCTGAGGGACTTCGTCGCTGGCGGGGATGGGCGTCTCGAAGGTTGCCAGGAAGGCCTGCGCCTCCTGGGTTTCATCGCGAGTGATCGGGCGGTTGAAAACGCGCAGGTAGAGTTCGGCGAGGCGCGCGGCATCGTCCGCAGCCGGGGCCTTCCACAACTGGTCGCCCAGCTTGCCCGCCTCGTTCTTGATGAGCGGGCCGTTCATGAGGTACAGCGCCTGAGGCGGCACGGTGGTGACGTTGCGCCGGCCCTGAAGCTGCGCGGGCTGGGCGAAGTCGAAGATGTCGAGGATCTCCCCCGGCCCCTTCTGCGCGCTCGATCTGACGACGGGCAGGTAAAGCGTTCGAAGGTCAGGTTGCTCGGGGCGGAACTTGGTGACCGAGAAGGCCACGGGATTGACATTCTTGGGGTCGAGCCCGCTGACGTTCTCCGGATACTCCAGCGCCAGTGCGGGGCCGCCGTTGCAGGGAATGAGATTGCCGCTGATCGCCAGCACGGCATCGCGAATCGCCTCGGCATCGAGACGGAATCGAGTCTGGCCGGATCGTGGAGCATCGCTGGTCTGGCGGTAAGCAGGAGACAGCACGATCTCGCGGATCAACTTCTTTTGCGACCACCCAAGCTGAACAAATCGCGCCGCGAGCGCATCCAGCAGCTCGGGGTTGCTTGGCTTCTCGCCGCGCAGTCCGAAGTAGTCAACCGAGCGCACAATGCCCTCGCCGAACAGCTTCTGCCAGAGGCGGTTCACGGTGACGCGAGCCGTTAGCTTGTTGTTAGGACTCGTCAGCCAGTCGGCGAGCTGCAGCCGGCCGCTTTGATCGGCGGGAATGGCGGGTGGGGTTCCGGAGAAGGCCGCCTTCACAAAGCCGCGCGGCACCGTGCTGCCCAAAGCGTGGGCGTTGCCGCGAATCGTGATCTGCGTGTCGCCGGGATGCTCGGCATCGTGCGTGGCGTGGGCGATGGCGGGGCGCGGCTGGATGTAGTCGAGGTGCTGGAGGCGGTTGTCGAGCTCGTGGGCTTGCTTGTCGCATTCGTTCTTTTGCTTCTCCAGAGGCGTGCGCTGCACTGGATCCGCGAGCCCGGCGAGCTGTCTGACAAGCTCTGCGCTTTGCTTTTTGGAATCAGCGCTCCTGGCCTTCATTGCGGCCACCGCCTGCTCGTGGTCACGGCGGGCCGCGATGAGTCGTTGCTGCTCCTCAGGTGTTGCCGGCAGCTCTGTGAAGCAGGGCGCGCTCCAGACTCCGCGACCCGTATGATACACGGATTCCGTGCTCATGAAAATGCCCGCCAGGCCGTAGTAGTCCTGCAGCGTGATGGGATCAAACTTGTGGTCGTGGCAGCGGGTGCAATTCAGCGTCATGCCCAGGAAGGCCTTGCCCACCTTCTCAATCTGCTGGTCCACCATGTCCACGCGCAGCTTGGCCTTGTCGTCCTCCACGATGTTCAGGTTGCCCAGCACCAGAAAACCCGTGGCGATGATCTGATCCTGGCGTTGCGGGATGCTTGCGGCCTGCATCAGGTCACCGGCGATCTGTTCGTGGATGAACTCATCGAACGGCTTGTCCGCGTTGAAGGCGCGCACCACATAGTCACGATAGCGCCACGCCCCCGGGGCTGGCACGTTGTTCGCCGTGCCCACCTGGTCGGCGTAGCCCACGAGATCCAGCCAGTGCCGCGCCCAGCGTTCGCCGAACGCATGCGAGGCCAGCAGGCGGTCCACCACATGGGCAAAGGCATCCTGCGAGGTATCGTCCACGAAAGCGGTAATGTCAGCCCTGGAAGGCGGCAGCCCCGTGAGATCAAAGGTGACACGCCGTAGCAGGGTGTACCTATCGGCTTCAGGGGCGTCGGCGGAGAGGCGGAGAGCGCCCTTTTTCAATGGCTGAAATGCCCAGTGCTTGAGCGCTACTTCAAAGTTCACGCCCTTCTTTTTCACTGCTGCCACGACGGCCTCGCGCGGATCGGGAGCGCCTTCCTTCACCCACTGCTCCAGGAGCGCGATCTCGTCCGCTGAAAGCCTTTTCTTCGGCGGCATCTGCAGGTCGTGATCGTCGTAGCGGACCGCTTTGATAAGCAGGCTGTCGTCCGGCTTGCCCGGCTGGATTGCCGCACCATGGTCGCCGCCTTGCTGCCAGCCGGATTTTGAATCCAGCACCAGCCCGCCCTTGATCTTGGTTGCATGGGAGTGGCACTCAAAGCACCGCTGCTCCAGCAACGGGCGGACGCGCTTCTCAAACAGGGCGCGATCCTCCGCAACGGTGAGCACCGTGCTCATCGCCAAAAGTGAGGCAGCAAAGAAGGTCGCGCGGTTCATGCCATTTTTCCTTCTACGCCAGCAGGGCCTTCACTACTTCACCGGAAACATCCGTGAGCCGGTAGTCGCGCCCGCTGTAGCGGTAGGTGAGCTTGGTGTGGTCGATGCCCATGAGGTGAAGGATGGTGGCGTGCAGGTCGTGCACGTGGACGCGATTCTCCGTGGCGTGCCAGCCAAACTCGTCAGTCGCGCCGTGGGTCAGGCCACCCTTCACGCCGCCGCCGGCCATCCACATGGTGAAGCCGAAGGGATGGTGCTCGCGACCGTTGGTGCCCTCGGCGGTGGGTGTGCGGCCGAATTCGCCGCCCCAGATGATGAGCGTGTCCTCCAGCAGGCCTCGTGACTTGAGATCCTTGATCAGGGCGGCGACGGGCTTGTCTGTTGCCGCGCAGTTGTTAGGCAGCTCCGTCCTGAGGTTGCCGTGCTGGTCCCAGAGCTGGCAGCTCGAACGTTTGGCCGTGACTGTGTGATAGACCTGCACCATGCGCACGCCGCGCTCGCTCAGGCGTCGCGCCATGAGGCACTGGCGGGCAAAGGTTTCCGTGGCCGGATCATCCAGGCCGTAGAGTTTCTTGGTGGCCTCGCTCTCACTGTCCACGTTGAAGGCCTCCGGGGCCTGCATCTGCATGCGGAAGGCGAGCTCGAAGGACTGGATGCGGGCCTCCAGCCGCGAGTCTTCGACATGACTGGCGGCATGGAGCTGGTTGAGCCCCTTGAGCAGGTCCAGCTCCTGCCGCTGCTGGTTCGGTGCGAAGCGGTCATTGCCCAGGTTGGCAATGGGATGCTTCAAATCCGACACCAGCGTACCCTGATAATTGGCGGGCAGGAAGCTGCTGCTCCACAGGGGCGCGCCTTGCGCCGGCTGGGCGGGGCTGATGACGACGAAGCCCGGCAGATCGTGATTTTCCGAGCCCAGGCCGTATTGCAGCCAGGCACCCATGCTGGGGCGCGAGAAGGCCTGCTCGCCGGTGTTCATTTGCAGGCAGGCGCCGTTGTGGTTGATGTTGTCCGCCACCATCGAGCGGATCATGCAAAGCTCGTCCGCACAGGTGGCGACGTGAGGCATCAGCTCCGACATCTCCATGCCGGACTGGCCGTGCTTCTGGAAGGTCCAGGGCGAGGGCAGCAGGTTGCCGGTCCTGGTGCGCTCCAGCTTTGGCTTGGCGAAGGGCAGGGGCTTGCCTTGATCCGTTATCAGGCGCGGCTTGGGGTCGAACAAATCGACATGCGAGGGGCCGCCCGACATGAACAGGTAGATCACCCGCTTGGCTCGCGGCGCAAACTGCGGCACGGATGCGGCGGCATGATCGCCAAGCAGGTGTGCCAGGCCTAACATGCCAAAGCCATTCGCAGCCGTGCGCAGGGCCTGGCGGCGGGTGAAGTGATGGGGTTCAGTCAACATAAGCGAATTCGTTGGAGCACAGCAGCGCATGGCAGACCTGTTCCCAGGTCACGGAGGCGGAGAGCGACTGCCGGAGCAGGCGGGATTCCGCAGCGGTGGGGGCGCGGTTGAACAAATGATCATAGAGCCATGTGATGCGCTGGGCAGGATTTTGACCCGCCCCGCTCTCCATCCGTGCGAAGAGGGCCTTGGCTTGGTCGAGGGCGAGCGGATGATTGATCAGCCACAGCGCCTGCGGGGCCACAATGGAGTCGTTGCGGTTCTCAACAATGGTATTGGGGTCCGCGCCATCGAAGAGCATCTGGTAAGATGAGCGATCTGAACGGATCGTGGTCACATACAAGGTGCGCCGGGCGTTGCTGATGCCGGGCACCGAGGGGCCGCCACGCGTTTCGTCCATTGTGCCGGTGATCGCCAGCATCGCATCACGAAGCTCCTCGGCGCTGAGCCTGCGGCGGTTCTGGCGGGACAGGAGCAGGTTCTCGGGATCGGCCTTGGCGGCGGGGTTTTCAATGCTTCGCTGATAGGCCTGCGAGGTCATGATCAGGCGATGCATGGCCTTCATGCTCCAGCCGCTTTCAATGAACTTGAGTGACAGCCAGTCGAGCAGCTCGGGATGGGTGGGCAGGGTGCCGAGCTTGCCAAAGTTGTTGGGCGTGCGCACGATGCCCTGGCCAAAGTGGTGCTGCCACAGGCGGTTCACCATCACCCGCGCGGTCAGGGGATGGTCCGGACTGGTGAGCCAGCGCGCCAGCTCCAGGCGCCCACTGCCTTCTTTGATGGGTGTTTGCTTGTCGCCAGCGAAGAGAACAGGCATGCGCCGCTCGACCAGATCACCGGGCCGATCGTAGCGGCCGCGAAGATGAACATGCGCATCATGGAAGCCCGCGTAGGCTGTGAGCGAAATGCCGCCCTCCTGCAGGCCCTGGCATTGAGGCAGCGCACTGAGCTGGCTGCGAACCCTGTCACGTTCGGCAAGCAGTCCATCGCGCTTTGCGACTTCCTCGCCCAATTGCTCCGCATCCCCCGCGCACAAAGCAAAGCCCGTTTTGTCCAAGGACATGACTCCCGGCTGTGCAATGAAGGATTCGCGCAGGCTCCAGCGCCGGGTGCCGGCGGTGATCACAAGGTCCGTCTGGGTTGAGTCGCACGAGTAGTTGCCGCGCGGCCCGATCACTAGACGCACCAGATCGCCCACCTTCACCTCCACTTCCTGAGTCGGGGGCTCCACGCTACCGCCATTGTCCATCACACCCGAGGCCAGCGTCCTGGCACCGTGCCGCAACGCCCATTCGATGCCATCGCCACAGTGGGCGTCAGCATCGCTCAGGTCCGCCCGTACGCTCACCCTGCCTGCAACAGGCGAGCGCCAGATCGCCGTGACGGGCACCTTCGGCCCCGGATGCACACAGACTGCGCGCGCCGGAAGAGTGATGGTGCTGAACTTCACCTGGGCATCTGTGGTGTTGATGGTGAGAGAGGGGTTGCTCGCGCCCTTCGCGGTCCAGCCGACAAGCCCGGGGTTGCCCGCCACGTTCGTTGCGTTTTCGGAAAAGAGCTGCAAACCGCCCGCAAGCTGCGCCTCAACGCCGGCCAGGCGCTGGGTGATCTGCTCGCGCCGGGCCTTGTCCTCAGGCGCTTGCAAGGGGATGCGCATGAGCTTCTCCCCGGCGCTGGGCGCGGCGAATTTGTCCAGGATGTGGCTGCTGAAAAAAATGCCGGCGAGGCCGTAGTAGTCGGTCGTGGCGATGGGATCGAACTTGTGATCGTGGCAGCGGGCGCAGCCAAAGGTGAGGCCCATGAAGGCGCGCGAGGTCACGTCGATCTGGTCATCCACAATGTCGGTGTAAACCTTCTGCTTGTCGCTGTCGCCATTGCCCCAGTTGCCGATTGCGTACATGCCGGTGGCGACGACCTTGTCGGCATCCCAGTGCTGCGCCGCGAGGATGTCGCCCGCAAGCTGGTGGGTGATGAACTGATCGTAAGGCAGGTCTTTGTTAAACGCCGACACCACCCAATCGCGGTAGCGCCAGGCGTCGAGGATGTCGCCCTCCTTGCCGGAGCCGCGTGAGTCCAGGGAGTCGGCGTAGCGCACCACGTCCAGCCAGTGCCGTCCCCAGCGCTCGCCGTAGTGAGGCGATTCGAGGAGGCGGTTGACAACCTTTTCAAAGGCCTGTGGCGAGGTGTCTGCAACGAAGGCCCGGACCTCCTCCTGAGTTGGGGGCAGGCCGGTGAGGTCAAACGTCGCACGTCGCAGCAGCGTGCGTTTGTCAGCGGGCGGGGCGGGTGCGATGCCGTTCGTTTTCAGCTTCTGTGAGATGAATGCGTCGATGGGGTTCGAATATCCCTTAACGACAGGCACCTGCGGAAGCTCCGGCTTGTGAAACGCCCATTTTTGCCGCGCGGCGCCGTAATCGATGCCGGCAACAGCCTTGCTCTCCACCTTGCCCTCGCGCGGGTCGGGGGCGCCTTGCCTGACCCAATCGACCAGCGCGTTGATCTCCGCTTCCGCCAGCTTGTGCTTGGGCGGCATTTGCAGGTCGGGGTCGCCATAGTTGATCGCTTTCACCAGGCGGCTCTCCTCGGGCTTGCCCGGCACGATGGCGGGCCCTGTTTCCCCTCCCCTTTGCCAGGCCGCCCGCGAGTCGAGTCTCAGGCCGCCCTTCTGTTTCTCGGGTCCGTGGCAGGAGATGCAGCGCTCGACCAAAACCGGGCGCACTCGCTTCTCAAAGAAGTCCATGTCTGCACGCACGAACCCAGGCAGCAGGCCCAGGGCGAGCAGCAAAGTTGATCGAAGATGACCGGTCGGATACATCTGCAATGAAGTTGTTAGGCGTTGATCGGCAGCATCTTGCGCCAGCTCACCACATGGTTGTGCATCTCCTCGCCAGCCGCCTCCTGGTCGCCGGAGCGCAGGGTCTTCAGCAGCCCGGCATGGCTGCTCACGGTGTCTTCATGCGTGCGGCGGGTCATGATGAGATGCTGCTTCTGCATGTGCGTGAGCCACAGCTCCACCTGGTAGCGAATGGCCTCCCAGCTCTGCTGCAAACGGCGGTTGCCGCTGCCCTGGACGATGATTTCGTGGAACTCGGCGTCCAGGTGCGAGAGCTCGGCCAGAGACTTGGTGCGCTTGGTCGCCGTCATGTTCTGCTCCAGCGCTTCAAACATGTCCGGGTCTGCGCGACCGGCGGCCAGGCGGGCTGCCAGCGGTTCCAGGGCGAGGCGAAGCTGGTAGATCTCCTCCAGGTCCTTGCCGGTCATGACCGGCACCCGGGTGCGGCCCTTGTCATCAAATTCCACCAGCCCGTGGCGCTCGAGCTCGATCAATGCCTCGCGCACCGGCACCCGGCTCACGCCCAGTTGCTCGGCCAGCGCCACTTCACGCAGCGAATCCCCCTGCGGCATGTCGCCGCTGACAATTGCGCGGCGAAGTTCAAGGGTGACCTGGCGCGACAAGGATGCGCTGCGGTGGATGCGTGTGGAGGAAGGGGCGGCGGGCATGGGATTCAAAGTATATACTGTATACATTTCTGGACAAACGAACCTTGCACGCAGATCGCAAAGTTTTTCGGCCGTGCCTGATCGGAGGAAAGGGTCAACCCAGGCCAGTGAGCGCCTCGTCCACTTCCTCGCGGGTGGGGGTGGCTTCCTGCGCCCCGGCCTTGAGGGTGGCAAGGGAGCCGGCGACGCTGGCGGCGCGCAGGGCGGGCTCGAGAGCACGCAGCTCGGACCAGCGGGCGGCGAAGGCCCCGGAGAAGCTGTCACCTGCGCCAACGGTATCGACGGCTTCCACTACCATCACCGGGATCTCCAATGGAGGGCCGCTGTCGGTGAAGGTCAGCGTGGAGTGGGCGCCGCGCGTGACGATCAGCGCATGAATGTTCATGTCGCGGATCTTGTCGTGGATCCACTCGGCATCGTTGAGACTGAGCACAGGCTTGCCCAGGAGCTGGCGGGCCTCGTGCTCGTTGACGATCACAAAGTCCAGCTCGACCTCGCCCCAAGGGAAATCGCTGCGCCAAGGGGAAGGGTTCAAGCACGTGGCCGTGCCCATGGGCCTGGCCATTTTGAGGCCCGCGACCACGGCATCGAGAGGCACCTCCAATTGAGCCAGCATGATGGTGCCCATGGCGATGTACTGCTGCTGCTCCTCAACCTCGGCGGGCGTGAGCGTGCCATTGGCGCCGAGGCCCACAACGATGGTGTTCTCGGCGCGGCTGTTGACGCAGATCATGGCGGTGCCGGTGGCCACGCCTTCGCGGGTGACGAGGCCGTCGATGCGGATGTTACGACGCTCCAAGTACTGCTTGTAAGCGTCCCCTGCTCCGTCATCACCCACGCTGCCGATCATGAACACATTGCCGCCCTGGGCTGCGGCGGCCACGGCCTGGTTGGCCCCCTTGCCGCCCAGCCGAAACAGAAGATCCTTCGCCATAAGCGTGTTGCCGGGCCTCGGGAACTCGTCCACGAGCGCGATGCAATCGTAGTTCAAGGAGCCGATGACGACGACGTTGCCCATGATGGTCGGAATGCTAAAGCGCAGAGCGCGGAGATGTCAAATCGGCTGCTTCTCGGCCAGCTTCACCTGATCCCAGGCGGCATCCATTTCTTCGAGAGTGACGGAGCCGAGTTTCTTGCCGGCGGCGGCGAGGCGCTCCTCAACTCCGCCGAAGCGGCGCACGAAGCGCTGATTGGTGGCGGCGAGGGCGGATTCGGCATCGACACCGAGCTTGCGGGCAAGGTTCACCACGCTGAACAGCAGGTCACCGACTTCATGCATCAATGCCTCAGCATTGCCGCTGGCGATGGCTTCCTCCACCTCCGCCGTCTCCTCGCGGATCTTGCCGATCACGGGAGCGACGTCCGGCCAGTCGAAGCCCACGCGCGCGGCTTTCTTTTGCAGCTTCTGGGCGCGCATCAGCGAGGGCAGGGATTGCGTCACGCCCGCCAGCAGAGGCTCGGGCTTGTCGCCCTTTTCGGTGCGCTTGATAGCGTCCCACTGCTTGAGCACGGCGGAGGAGTCGCTGGCGTTGGTTTCGCCGAAGACGTGGGGATGGCGGCGGATGAGCTTCTCGGTGAGGCCATGGGCGACGCGGTCCAGATCGAAGGCTCCGGTTTCGGAAGCAATCTCGGCGTGAAGGACGGGCTGCAGCAGCAGGTCGCCCAGCTCGTCGCACATCATCTCGGCATCGCCGGAGCGGATGGCCTCGGCCACCTCGTAGGCTTCCTCGATGGCATGGGGAATGAGGGATTCGTGGGTCTGCTCGATGTCCCAGGGGCAGCCACCGGGAGCGCGCAGGCAATGGACGACGGCGCGCAGGCGGGCGAGAGGATCGAGGGTGGCGGGAGGAATCGGCAGCGGCATGGGAAGGGAGATGTTAATCGGCCTCGGGACGCGGATCGCGGGCAAGCAGCTCGCGCAGCGCATGGGGCGGGGACTTGCCGCCGTAGAGCACGTCGTGAATGGCATCCAGCAACGGGGTGCGCACGCCGATGGCGCGGGCGCTCTGGTACAGGCTGCGGGTGTTGGGCACGCCCTCGGCGATCATGGTGGTGGAGCGTGTGATCGCCTCCAGCGACTGCCCGGAGCCCAGTGCGATGCCCACGCGGTGGTTGCGGCTGTGCCTGGAGTAGCAGGTCGCCACCAGGTCGCCCACGCCGCTCAGGCCGAAGAAGGTCTCCATCTGCCCACCTTCCGCCACGCCCAGGCGGACCATTTCGGCCAGTGCGCGCGTGACGAGCGCCGCGATGGCGTTGTCACCCAGTTGCAGGCCATGAGCGATGCCGGCGGCGATGGCATAGGGGTTCTTCAGCGCTCCGCCCCATTCCACGCCGGTCACGTCATCGCTCGTGTAGCAGCGGAACCACGGCAGGGTGAAACACTCCTGCACCGCACAAGCAATCTCGGCCTCGCGCGCCGCCACCACCGCCGCCGTGGCCATGCGTTGCGACACCTCCTCGGCGTGATTGGGGCCGGAGAGCACCGCCAGGCCCGCACGGGGAAAACTTTCCGCCAGGATCTCGCTCATGCGCAGGCCGGAATCGAGCTCGATGCCCTTGGTGCAGGACAGGACGATGCTTCCCTCCTGGCCGATGCCCGTGGCCGCAGCCTGGCGCGCCACGTCATGAATGCCCCGCGAGGGCACGACAAACACCAGCAGCCCGGCCGGTTCCAGCGCCGCAAAATCGCTGGTCACCCGGATGGACGGCGGCAGTTCCAGCTTGGGCAGGTAGCGCTTGTTGCGGCGTGTTTCCGCGATTTCCGCCATCAGCGCCGCGTCGCGGCCCCAGAACTGCACGTTCAATCCGCGATCCGCCAGGGTGGCGGCGAGCGCCGTGCCCCAGCTTCCTGCGCCAAGAACAATCGCGGAGGAGATCATGATGCGGAAGGTTTCTTCGCTCCCACCTTGTTTTCCGTGCCGGCCATCAGGCGCTGGATGTTGGCCTTGTGGCGCCAGATCGCCAGCGCGCCGAGAGCGATGCCGAAGCCCAGCAGGATGGCGTTCCACTGCCCGCTGCGCGCCATAATGACCGCCATTGCACTGGGAATGGCGAAGGCCGCCGCAATCGAGGCCACCGAAACATACCGGGTCAGCTTCACGGTGATGATCCACACCAGCACGCCCACGCCGAGGGCCAGCGGGGCGGTGCCCAGCAGCGCGCCGCAGGAGGTGGCGATGCCCTTGCCGCCCTTGCCTGCCAGCCAAAAGGTGTAGTTGTGCCCCAGCACCGCCGCCACGCCGGACGCAATCGCCGCGCCGGTGGTGAGCTCCGCGCTCGCGCCATGGGCCGCGAACCAGCCCCCCGCCAGCCACGCGGGCAGCCAGCCCTTGATCACATCCAGAATGAACACCGGGATGCCGATGCCCTTGCCCAGCACGCGAATGACGTTGGTGGCCCCGATGTTGCCGCTGCCGTGCTCGCGAATGTCAACACCCCTCAGCCTCCCCGCGAAGTACCCAAACGGCGTGGCCCCGCAGACATAGCCCGCGAGGCAGCAAAGAACAAAAGGCAGCAACCACTCCATGGCCGCTATCTATCGGAGTCACGGCGGAAGCGCAAGGCGCAAGGCGGCGGGCCGTTGATAGTTGATCGACGGAGGAGGGGCAGGAATAGGACGTTCTTCAGCGTTCCAAGGCGGCGAGCACTTTGGCACCGTCCAGCTTCAGCAGGGCACCCACATCCAGCAACAGCCCCTTGAACACCTGACTGCGCAGCCTGTGGTCGCGACCGGCGGTGAACTTCTTGTACTCGCCGTCGTCGAGAACAAACCAGAACGGAAGGTGATGTGACCAGCGAGGCCGTTTTCAGCCATGCCTGTCCCTACTCAAAGACCAGCTTCGCGGCATAGGCACCATCGAAGCCGTCGCGCTGGGGCAGCACTTGCTGGGTTTCGATGAGCTTGAGGCGGGGGAGATCGGCCAGGGCCTTGGCAACCACCTCCTGGTTCTCCTCGGCATCCAGGCTGCAGGTGCTGTACACGAGCGTACCACCTGGCTTCAACAGGGCGGCGGCGGTTTTGATGAGCTGGAGCTGCAACGCGGCAAGCGTCCTGAATTCCTCCAGCTTGATGCGCCAGCGCACATCCACGCGGCGGCGCATGACGCCGGTGTTGGAGCACGGGACATCGAGCAGGATGCGGTCGAAGCGCAGGTCGCCCCAGGGAGGGGGGGCACTTTTTGCCCAGTCATGGATGAAGACCTGGGCGTTCACCCCCAGGCGCTTGAGATTGCCGCTGAGACGGCGCAGGCGGGCGCCAGAAGAATCGCAGGCGACCAGGGTGCCCTCGTTGCGCATGAGCTGGGCGAGAATCGCGGCCTTGCCGCCCGGAGCGGCACAGGCATCGAGCACCGTTTCGCCGGGCTGGGGATCCAGGAGGCGGGGAGCGACGGCGGTGCTGGGATCCTGCGCATAACAGGCGCCGGAGGCCAGCGCGGCGCGAGGCAGGCCCTCGCAGCGAAAGAAGCCGCCGCCGATGTCTTCCAGGCCAGGCAGCGCCTTCACAGCCTGTTCCGCGCCGGGCATCAGGCCATTGGCGCGCACATAGACGGACGAGGGCTCCTGATTCCAGGCACAGATGGCGGCGGCCTGGGCGGCATCAAACTGGCGGGTCCAGCGCTGCACGAGGAACTCCGGCTGGGAAAAGGCGATGCTGGGCGGCAGGGTGGGCCGCTCGGCCATGATGGCCGGGCGCTCCCGGTCTGCGCGGCGCAGCACGGCATTCACCAGCCCCCGTGCCCGGCCTGCGAGCGCGACGGTTTCATTGACCACCGCGTGCGGCGGCATGTCCAGGATGAGGAGTTGTGCCAGCCCCATGCGCAGAGTCCATTCGGTATGGCGCTCCAGATGCTTGCCATCGGTGAGGCCGTCGATCCAGTGATCCAGGAGCGACAGATGGCGCAGGGTGCCAAGCACGATGGACTGAAGCAGCGCGGCATCGCGCGGCTCCAGCCGGTGCGTTATCACCACTTCATCCAGCAGGGCCGAGGCATACTGCTCGCCCCGGTTCCACTCCTGCAGGAGTTCAAGGGCGAGGCTGCGACTGGAAGGCATCAGGTCGGAGGAAGGTGGCAAAGCTATTCGGTGCGCTCCTGTATGATTCCGCGGCCAATGCCACGGTACTGGAAGCCAAAGCTGGCGGCGGCAACAGGGTCAATGAGGTTGCGCCCGTCAAAGATGAGCGGGGTGCGCATCTTGTCGCGGAGTTCCGCCAGGTCGATCGCGGCAAACTCAGGCCACTCGGTGGCGATGATCAGCGCCTCGGCTCCTGCCGCAGCCTCCATCGCGCTGTTCGCGAAGGTGATCTTGTCGGCGAAAGGCAGCTCTCTGGCTTTGTCCATGGCCTTGGGGTCGTAGGCCACCACTTTCGCGCCTTCGGCGACGATGCGCTCCACCAGATTGATCGCGACGGAGCTGCGCACATCGTCCGTGTTCGGCTTGAAGCTCAGTCCCCACACCGCAAGCTGCTTGTCCTTGAGCACCCAGAGTGCCTCGCGGATGCCCTCCAGGAAGCGGTCAAGCTGCCGCTCGTTGATCTTCTGCACCTCCTTGAGGAGAGTGAAGGGCGTGCCTAGCTGGTCGCTGATGGCGATGAAGGCGGCGATGTCCTTCGGGAAGCAGGAACCACCATACCCCAGGCCGGCGTTCAGGAAGGAACGGCCGATGCGCTTGTCGGTGCCGATGCCATCGGCCACTTTCAGCACGTCCGCGCCGGTTGCCTCGCAAATTTCGGAGAGGGCGTTGATGTAGCTGATTTTCAGCGCGAGGAAGCTGTTGGCGGCGTGCTTGATGAGCTCGGCGCTGTTGATGTCCGTCACAAGCACGGGGGCGACGAAAGGCTCATACACCTTCTGCATGATCGCAAGGGCGCGGTCGCTGTTGCCGCCGATGACGATGCGGTCCGGCTTCATGAGGTCTTCCACAGCGCTGCCTTCCCGCAGGAACTCGGGGTTGCTCACAACGTCAAACTCCACCCCCGGCTTGGCGTAACGGCGGATGGTCTGCGCCACGCGCTCGCCGGTCTTCACCGGCACCGTGCTCTTGTCCACCACCACGCGGTAGCTGTCGAGAAAGCCGGCAATCTCACGGGCCACCTTTTCGACGAAACTCAGATCCACACTGCCATCGGGCTGCGGCGGCGTGGGCACGGCGATGAAGAGCACCTCGCCATGATCCACCCCGTCCTCGGTGCTGCTGGTGAAACGGAGCCGCTTGGCGGCAACATTCTTGCGCATCATCGATTCGAGGCCGGGCTCGTAGATGGGGATCCGGCCAGCCTGCAGGGTCTTGACCTTGTCTTCATTGTTGTCCACGCAGACAACCTGGTGGCCGGCCTCGGCAAAACAGGCGCCAGTGGTGAGGCCGACGTAGCCGGAACCGATGATGGTGAGCTTCATGAGAGATGATGAGGGGGGAGGGATTTGGGGGCGGAGCGATTTCACGCCACGGCCCGCGAAAATCAAGTGCCCAACGATTTACTCGATGGAACGCCCGGTAGGATTGGGATCCGTGTCCAGAGGGACGGTGACCTGCGGGAAATCCTTCAAGGTGAGCGAGAAGATCATGCCAAACTGCTTGATGCCGCCATTGTCCCGCTGCAGGAAGCCGAAGGACGCCACCCAGCTGTTGAGGTCGCGGTGCAGGGAATAGCTCTGGTACTGCAGCATATGGTCGGCAAACTCATAGATGTGGTTCATCGAGAAGCCCCAGTTGTCATTGATGCGGGCGTAGAACCGGGTGTACCAGAGGTTGCTGTTGGCGAACAAGGGATGGTTCTGCAGGTACTCATTCCCCAGCGAGAACGCGATGTTCTTGTCCGGCATGAAGTTCACGCCGTAATTGGCCTCGGTGTAGGCATAGGGACCACCAATGGGCAGCTGGGTGTCTGCTGAGAACGAAAGCCACGGAAGCGGGCGCCAGAACAATTCATTGTAGAGGTTCGAATTGCTGCGGGTGAGGGGCTTCCCGTTGGCAGTGGTCAGGTCGCCCACCAGGGCCGGATCCAGTCCGGGGTCCTTCATGTAAAGATCCACATAGGTGTTGAGCCCGGCCCAGGAATAGGGCTGCGCTGCGGCGGCAATGGCCGCAGGAGTGTCAGGGTCATAGTCCGGGCTGTATGCACCACCGTCGCGCTTGGTTTGCAGCAGGTTGCGCACACCCACCCGTGCGATGTTCCAGGAGCTCAGGCTGTCGATGCCGGTATAGAGGGGGATGTCCAATGGCAGCGGGCGGGTGGTTGTCACCGTCCGGTCGATCTGAGGCAGGCCGTTGATGCTGTTGGTGTTCAGGTAGGACCAGTTCACATAGGGCTGGACGACGTGCTTGAGGCCGTCGAGCCCAAAGGTTTCGCTCTGCACATCATCCCATTTTTTTGTGACCTTGAACGATACGTCCAGGCCCAGGTGCAAGATCGTCCGGGTGGCATTGGAGAGCGTTGGATCGGAGCTGCCCTTGATGTCCGAATAACTGGCAAAACCCACGCCCGCGCGCGGCACCAAATTGAGAAAACCAAACACCGTTTTTGGATAGAGCACCTCGTTGTAGGTGTAAAAACGGTCAAAGCTGTTCTGTGAAAGGAATGCCTGCAGCTTCTGCAGGCCTGTCGCCACCTCGTCGTTGGTCAATATGTTGGCGGCGCTCAGGCCGAGCAGCTGGTTGTAGTATGACGAGCTGAGCCCGAAGCTGTTGCCCGGGTTGGAAGCGGTGCGCTTCAGGAATTCCGCGCCTGCGACCTGCTGCTGCTCCCCCAGTGTCTTCTCCGGGCTGCCCAGAATTTCATGCAGCACATCAAAGGAAGTGGTGCCCTGAAAGAAGAAACCCGAGTCGAAAATCGGCTGCCGGGTGAAATCGAAGGCAATTTCCGGCAGGCGCGTGTCAGTGCGATAGAAATCATTGAGCTGGAACTTCGCCATCAATGTGGCGGTGTAGCGCGGGTCGGTGCGCACCAGGGAAACCTGATTGTCCGGCTCGCGGTTGGCGAGGGACTCTGTCAGGAAGTAGTCTTCCAGGAAGTACTGGTCGGACATCTTGTTGATGTCAAAATCCAGATACCAGGTGCGCTCCGCCGGCCCGGTGATGTAGATGCGGTGTTGAAAATTGACGCGATAGCGTTCGTTCGGCACATCCAGGCGGTTTTCACCCGCCTTGTTGGTCAGGGGGGCCGTGTCATCAGCGAAATAAAATTTGAGCTTCCCCCACTCCTCGTTGTCCTTCTCGCGCAGGGCGATGAAGTCGGCGCCACCGGCCACCCCGCGTGCGCTGCGCAAATCCAGCTTGTATTTGATCAGGGTGTGGTCGCCGATGATCTGGGCGTACTGGTTCATCAGGAAGGCGCCCCAGGTGGAGCTGTAGCCGGGCGAAAACATGTAGCCGTTCTCATCATCCAGCGGCTGGGTGACATAGGGCAGCCAGAGGACCGGCGTCTGGCCGACGTAAACCGTCACATCATGCATGATGAGCCGGTCGTTCGGGTAAATGGTCATCGACTTCGCGGTCAAATGGTAGTTTGGATTGGAGAAGTCGTGCGTCGTGAGAACGGCGTTTTCACCATCAATCCGGTCCACGTACTTGGAGGCCGTCTCCATCTTGTCCATGGTGTAGAAGATGTTGCCGTTGTTGTGATACACACCGCTGCGAACAAAGCTGCCGTGCAGCTCGCCGGAGTTCACGTTGTAAATGATGTTCTCGCCCTTGTAGATCACCCCGGCCTTGACGATGGTGACATGCTCCTTGGCGAAGATGTCGCCCGTGTTGGCATTGTAGTCCGCACGCCCGGATTCCACCTCGACGTCGCCATACTTGATGTGCGCCTCCCCCTTGGCGGTGGCAATCCCGGTCTCCGGGTCATAGCTGGTTTCCAGGCCCTCGATGTCGATGTTGGCCTTGAGCGTGTCGAGAATACCGGCCGTGGGGCTCTTGCTCTGGGCCATCGCCATCATCGGCAGGCCGAGAAGAATGGCGGCGAGTCGGGCAAATCTCATATTGCAAAAGGGTGACAAGGGATGACAAAAAAAGCGGGCAGGGCGGGATGCCTGGGTCGGTCCAGGCAGTTTATCAGATAGGCCAGCGCGCTCCTGGTGACAAGGAAAGAAAACGCCAAATGCCCGGCCTCGCTTGCCGAGTCGCACCGTGAATTGGCCGCAATTGACCGCCTGCCGTCCACGTTGGTGACAGGCATGAACCGCCGCCGCTTCCTCGCCCAGTCCACCGCCGCCTCCCTGCTTGGCTTCCCCGCCATCACCCGCAGCGCGGCTCCCAATTCCCTCCTTCAGGTGGCGTGCGTGGGGGTGGCGCGCATGGGCGGCAACACCATGCGCAGCGTGGCCTCGCACCCGAAGGTGAAAATCGTCGCGCTGTGCGACGTGGACGCACGGCACATGGCCCTGGCCACGAAGGACTTCCCCGACGCCAGCCGCCACACCGACTGGCGGGACCTGCTTGCGAAGCACGCCGACCAGTTCGACGCCATCACCGTCGGCATCCCTGATCACATGCACGCTTCTGTCGCCGTCACCGCCCTGCGCCAAAAGAAGCACGTGTACCTGCAAAAACCCATGGCCCCCACCGTGCATGAGTGCCGGGTGATCGCGGCCGAAGCCGCCAAAGCGGGCGTCATCACCCAGCTTGGCAACCAGGGCCGCTCCACCATCGAAGGCCGCATGATGGTGCAGCTCCTGCGCTCAGGAGCCATCGGCAAGGTGAAGGAAATTGTCTTCTGGGAGAACAAAAAGCTCAACTGGTGGCCCAAAAACACCACCCTCCGCCCCCAGGCTGACGCTATTCCCGAGGGCTTTGACTGGGATCACTGGCAGGGCGTGCGCGATCCCCGCCCCTACCTGGACGACACCTACCACCCGCAAACCTGGAGAGCCTGGCGGGATTTCGGCGTGGGTGAGCTCGGCGACATGGGCTGCCATCACTTCGACAGCACCGTGGACGGCCTGAAGCTCTCCCCTCCCCGGCGTGTGCGCCAGACCTTTACCGGCGGCATCAGCCCCGGCATGTGGGCAGACGCCCGCGAAGTGGAGTACGAGTTCGCTGGCAATGAACTCACCAGCGGCGACTCCCTCACCTTGCGCTGGCTGGACGGCCTGCACGAGCCCAAGGAGGGCAGCATCGCCCTGCCCAAGGCCCTGAAGAAGTGGCCCCAGTCCGGCGGCCTGTGGGTCGGCGAAAAGGGCAGCATCTTCAAGCCCTACGGCCTGCGCCCCTACCTCATGCCCGAGGAAAACTTCCCCGCCAGCGCCTACCCCGCAGGCATTCCAAAACAGGATCACTACCACGACTGGGTGGACGGCATCCTCGAAAACCGTCCCTCCTGCGATCCCTTCAGCCACGGCGCCAACCTCACCGAAACTGTCCTCATCGGCACCCTCGCCGAGCAAACGCCCGGCGAATGGCTCAACTGGGACAAGCAGACGATGAAAACCGGCAACGCCGCGATCGACGCAAACCTCGTCCGGCCTTACCGCGAGGGCTGGAAGATCGAGGGATTAGGGTAAAACAGTTTCCAAATGCCGCTCCCGCCGTATCAAGACGGATGGCCCGCATCCTCGCAGCATTGTCCGGAGGCGTGGACAGCAGTGTGGCTGCCGCCCTGCTCGTCCGCGAGGGGCATCATGTCGTGGGCGCGTACATGAAGAACTGGATCAACGAGGAGAACATCATCGGCCATTGCCCCTGGCAGGAGGACATCGAGGACGCCCGCGCCGTCGCCGATCAGCTCGGCATCGAGTTCCACGTGGTCAACCTCATGCGCGACTACCGGGAGAAGGTCGTCAAGTACCTGCTGGAGGGCTATGAAAGCGGCATCACCCCCACTCCCGACGTGATGTGCAACCGCGAGATGAAGTTCGGCGTGCTCTGGGAATGGGCGCGCGACCAGGGATTCGAAGCCATCGCCACCGGCCACTACGCCCAGGGGGAAGGCGGGGCCCATCCGGTCATCCGCCGGGGGGTGGACACCAACAAGGACCAGACCTACTTCC
>CAINXC010000190.1 GCA_903854655.1 uncultured Verrucomicrobiota bacterium
AGGTCTTCAATCTGTTGGGGAGTCAGGTCCAGTGAGATCACACAAGCTAAACGCACAGCTTAATCTGAATATTTAACTGCACTCTTTCATTTTGAAAGTTTGTGATGCGCGCGAGTATAAAAGCCTTCAACAGGCAAGTGAGCCTGATGCTCACATCGACATGTGCCATTGTCGCAGGCGAGTGCATTACCACCTGGCCGTTGATGAACTCCGCCTTCATGGAGGGCGTGATTTCATCATAGAACTTCCGGCGACGCTGCTCCTCTTCGGCCCTCAAACGCGCAATCCGGTCCACAATCGCGGGCATGGCCGGCGATTCCAGAATGGCGTTGATGGCATCCTCTTCGGTGATCGTCATTGAGGTGACACCATGCCAGATCGGGTGGCTGTTGTCAAAACCGCCTCAGAGCCCCCGCAGCGCCTTCGCCATCACCTCCGCCGTGCGCGCAATGTCATCTGGGCTGTGCGCGAGGGAGATGAAGCCGGTTTCGTACTGTGAAGGCGCGATGTAAACGCCGTCGTCCAGGCAGGCGTGGAAGAACTTGCGGAAGGCCGGGATGTCGCTGGTTTTTGCGTCGGTCAGGTTGTGCACGGGCGTTTCGGTGAAGAACAGGCAGAACATGCTGCCCTTGCGATACCACTGGTAGTTGCGGCCGGTGGCTTTGAGGGCGTCCAGCACGGCATCTTCCATGATCTGGCCAAGCTGCTCCAGGTGCGCGTAGCCGTTTTGCTTCTCCATTTCGCGAAGCTGCGCCAAACCCGCCGCCATCGCCAGAGGATTGCCGCTGAGCGTCCCGGCCTGGTACACGGGGCCGTCCGGCGCCAGCATGTCCATGATGTCCGCGCGTCCGCCAAAGGCGCCCACGGGAAGGCCGCCGCCAATCACCTTGCCCATGGCCGTCAGGTCCGGTATCAGGCCCTCAAGCTCCTGGACGCCGCCTTTGGCCAGCCGGAAGCCGGTCATGACCTCATCAAAAATCAGCAGGGAGCCGTGTTTCTTCGTGATGTCGCGCAGCGCCTGCAGGTAGCCCGGCTGCGGCAGGATCAGCCCCGCATTGGCCGGGTAGCTCTCCACGATGATTGCCGCGATCTCGTGGCCGCGCTGGTCGAACAGCTCTTCGAGCGCCGCCACATCGTTGTAGGGCAGCACAGTGGTCAGTTCCGCGTAGCTTGCTGGAATGCCCGCGCTGTCCGGCTTGCCATTGGTCAGGGCGCCGCTGCCCGCCGCCACCAGCAGAGCATCGACATGACCGTGGTAGCAGCCGTCGAACTTCACAATCCGGTCCCGCCCCGTGAACCCGCGCGCCAGGCGCACGCAGCTCATCGTGGCTTCCGTGCCACTGTTGCACAGGCGCACCTTTTCCACGCTCGGCACCCATTCGCACACCAGCTTGGCCATCTCCACCTCGTAGGGGTTGGGGATGCCGAAGCTGACGCCGTCCTTGGCTGCGCTGTGAATCGCCTCGATCACGCACACCGGCGCGTGCCCCAGAATCGCCGGCCCCCAAGTGCCAACGTAGTCGATGAGGTCCTTGCCATCCACATCCCAGATGCGCGAGCCCTTGGCCCGGCGCACGAAGAACGGATCGCCCCCCACACCGCGAAAGGCGCGCACGGGCGAGTTGACGCCCCCGGGAATGTATTGCTTGGCGGCGGCGAACAGCTTGGCGGAAAGTGGACCTTGGCTCATGGGAGGGCGATTTTAAACGGCCCGGAGCGGATGTCGAATGCCTTGCGTGGCCAGGAAGCTGTCGCGGAACGAGGAAACGAACAGGAAGTTCGTTCTACGCCGCGAAGCTTTCGCCGCAGGAGCAGGTTACCACGGCATTGGGGTTTTTCACCTTGAAGCCGCCCTGTTGAAGGTCGTCGCTGAAGTCGAGTTCGGAGCCGGAGACAAAGAGGGCGCTTTTGGGGTCGATCACAACGCGGACGTCGTGGGTGACGACCATGATGTCGCGGTTGGCGGGGCCGTCCACGAGGTCCATCTTGTACTGGAGGCCGGAGCAGCCGCCGCCGACGACGGCGACGCGCAGGGCACCGTGCTCGGCGCGGCCCTGCTTGGTGAGCAGGCCGGTGAGCTTGGTCGCGGCGTTGGGCAGCACCTTGATGAGTTTTTCGTTGCCGAGTTTGTAGTTGACGGCGGGGGCTTCGGTCATGATGGGCTGAGTATAGGCCGTGGAGGCGGAACGTAAACAGGTTCAACGAAGAACGACGCCCGCTCCTCATGGCACGCTATTTGCAAAGAAGGAGCCCGAATGTCCATCCATGTAGCCCTCCATCATCGCACCAGTTACAGCTACGACCGCCCGGTCGAATTGGGCCCTCAAGTGATCCGGCTGCGGCCGGCCCCTCACTGCCGCACCCGCATCCTGGGGTATTCGCTGAACGTTGAGCCCAAGCCGCATTTCCTGAACTGGCAGCAGGACCCGCAGTCGAACTATCTGGCGCGGCTGGTGTTCCCGGAGAAGACGACGAAATTCAGCGTGACGGTGGACGTGGTGGCGGAGATGGCGGTGTTCAACCCCTTCGACTTCTTCCTGGAGCCGGAGGCGGAGAAGTTCCCGTTTGAGTACGACCACGTTCTCGATCACGAGCTGGAACCGTTTCAATTGAAGTGCGAGCTGACGCCGCATTTCCGCTCCTATCTTTCCGACGTGCGCACGGACATCCTGGGTGCGGCGTACGAGTGGAAGCCGGGCGACAGCCCCGACCCGCGTGCCCGCACAATTGATTTTCTGGTGGCCGTGAACCAGAAGGTGTCGCAGGACATCAGCTACCTGATCCGCCTGGAACCAGGGGTGCAGACACCGGAGGAGACACTGGCCAACGGCAGCGGCTCATGCCGGGACAGCGCCTGGCTGCTGTGCCAGGTGCTGCGGCACTGCGGTCTGGCTGCGCGCTTCGTCAGCGGCTACCTGATCCAGCTCGCGCCGGATGTGAAGTCGCTGGACGGCCCGAGCGGGCCGGAGAAGGACTTTACGGATCTTCATGCCTGGTGCGAAGTTTACCTGCCGGGCGCCGGCTGGGTGGGCATGGATGCCACCAGCGGTCTGATGGCGGGGGAGGGGCATGTGCCGCTGGCCTGCGCTCCAGACCCCACCAGCGCCGCCCCGATCACGGGCGCGGTGGAAAAGAGCGAGGTGACCTTTGATTTCGACATGCACATCACCCGCGTGCACGAGTCGCCGCGTGTGACGCTGCCCTACAGCGATGAGCAGTGGGCGGAGATCGAGGCCCTGGGCCATCGTGTGGACGGGGATCTGAAGCAGCATGACGTGCGCCTGACGATGGGCGGGGAGCCGACGTTCATCTCCATCGACGACTTTGATGGCGCGGAGTGGAACAGCGTGGCGATGGGGCCGATGAAAGGGAAGCTGGCGGACGAGCTGCTGCGGCGCCTGCAAAGCCGGTTCGCGCCCGGGGCTTTCCTGCACCACGGCCAGGGCAAGTGGTATCCTGGCGAGCAACTGCCGCGCTGGTCCTATGGCTGCTACTGGCGCAAGGACGGCCAGCCGCTCTGGGATGATGTGACGCTGTTCGCCGACTCCAACAAGGACTACGGCATGACGGACAAGGAGTCCGGGCGCTTTATGACGGCGCTGGCGGCACGGCTGGGCATTGATTCGCAGTGGATCATGTCCGCCTATGAGGACGTCCTGTACTACCTGTGGCGCGAGAAGCGGCTGCCGGTGAATGTCGATCCCCTGGACAGCAATCTGGAGGATGCGCAGGAGCGAGATCGGCTGATGAGGGTGTTTTCGGCGGGGATTGGCTCCGTGGTGGGTCATGCCCTGCCTGTACAGCGTCGCCAAGCGAACGGTCTGGCCTTCTGGGCGAGCAGCCCGTGGTTCCTGCGTCATGAACGGCTGAACCTTATTCCAGGTGATTCCGCCATGGGCTATCGCCTGCCGCTGGACTCGCTGCCTTACGTGTCAAAAAAGGACCACCCGTACATCTACGAAGTCGATCCGCTGGCACCGCGTGGGCCCTTGCCGGTGCGCCCGGCCTTTGATCCGCAGTTGTTCATCCGGGCCGGGGCAGACGTGGGCAATCCACGGTCGATCGGGCTGATGGAAGAAGACAGGGGTGCCGTCGAGAAGGAGTCGGAACCGCTCAGGGACCACAGCCTTCCGCCTCCTGTGCAGGGCCAGTCCACGCCGGAAATCGTGCGCACCACCCTGTGTGTGGAGCCACGTAAGGGTCGGCTCCATGTGTTCATGCCGCCGGTGGAGAAACTGGAGGACTATCTCGATCTCATCACGGCGGTGGAAGACACCGCGCGCCATCTGGAGATGCCGGTGCTGATCGAAGGCTACACGCCGCCCTATGATCCGCGCCTCAATGTGCTCAAAGTGACCCCTGACCCGGGCGTCATTGAAGTTAACGTGCAGCCAGTGGAAACCTGGGATGAAATGGTGAACAACACCACCATCTTGTACGAGGAGGCGCGCAGCGTGCGCCTCGGCACGGAGAAATTCATGGTCGATGGGCGCCACACCGGCACCGGAGGCGGCAACCACATCGTGATCGGCGGTGCCACGCCTGCGGACAGCCCGATGCTGCGGCGACCGGACGTGCTGCGCAGCCTAGTTACCTACTGGCAGCATCACCCCGCGCTGTCCTACCTGTTCTCCGGCCTGTTCATCGGCCCCACGAGCCAGGCTCCGCGCATTGACGAAGCGCGCAACGATTCGCTGTACGAGCTGGAGGTGGCGTTCGGCCAGGTGCCGGAGTTTGCCAATGTGCCGCCGTGGCTGGTGGACCGGCTGTTCCGCAACCTGCTCATCGACAGCACGGGCAACACCCACCGCGCCGAATTCTGCATCGACAAGCTTTATTCGCCAGACAGCGCCACCGGCCGCCTTGGCCTGCTGGAGCTGCGGGCCTTTGAGATGCCGCCGCACGCAAGGATGAGCCTCACCCAGCAGCTTCTGCTGCGGTCGCTGGTCGCGCGCTTCTGGCAGGAGCCGTATTCGAAGCCTCTGGTGCGCTGGGGCACGGACATTCACGACCGCTGGATGCTGCCGCACTTCATCTGGCAGGACATGGAGGATGTGGTCGCTGACTTGCAGGCTTTCGGCTATCCGATGAAATCGGAGTGGTTCGCACCGCACCAGGAGTTCCGCTTCCCGTTTGTGGGTGATCATGACCTGCGCGGCCTGCACCTGGAATTCCGTCATGCCCTGGAACCCTGGCATGTGCTGGGCGAGGAAGGCGGCGCCGCAGGCACCGTGCGCTATGTGGACAGCTCCGTGGAGCGCATGCAAGTGAAGGTCACCGGCGCGATTGACACCCGGCACACCATTCTGTGCAACGGTCATGCCCTGCCGCTGCAACCCACGGGGGTGAACGGCGAATATGTGGCCGCCGTGCGCTACCGTGCCTGGCAGCCCGGTTCCTGCCTGCACCCCACGGTGGGAGTTCACAGCCCGCTCACCTTTGACGTGCTGGACACCTGGAACGACCGGGCCATTGGCGGGTGCAGCTACCACGTGACCCATCCGGGCGGCCTGAGCTACACCACCTTCCCGATCAATGCCTTCGAAGCCGAGAGCCGCCGCCTCTCCCGCTTCTTCCGGCATGGCCACACTGGCGGGCGTCTCACCGCGCCCAAGCCGCAGGTGAACCCGGAGGCCCCCTGGACACTGGATTTGCGGGCGGTTTAGAAAGGCACTGTCAGCAGCGGCAGAGGATGGGTTGCAGATGATGCTTGTGACTTGTTCTGTTTCGAGTGCCGGGTGTGGTTGATGTGAAAAAAGTCACAACGTGGTCATGTCCTCCCCTGGACTCCCGGCACTCAACCTGCTACCAGAGGCATTCACCAAAACCCCGCCACCATTGCAGTCCACCATTCAGGTTCAATCATCCAGTTCCAGCGAGGGGCCGGCGCGCAACCGATTGTGGCGCGACTACCAGCCCATCGGATCGCTTTATGACGAGGTGATCGACGGCACCGGCGCAATGCGGGGGCATTATCGCACCCTGATGGGCGGTCTGGAGGCAATGGGCGTGGATGAACTCCAGCGCCGCTGCGACACCGCGCGGCGGTTCATTCAGGAGCAGGGGGTCACCTACAACGTCTATGATGATCCGCAGGGCATGGAGCGGCCCTGGGAGCTGGACCCGATTCCCCTGCTTATTCCCGCCGACGAGTGGCGCACCTTGGAAAAGGCGCTCGTACAGCGGGCGCTTCTGCTCAATGCAGTGCTGGCGGACTGCTATGGCGGGCAGAAGCTGATCCAGGGCGGCTGGCTGCCGCCGGGGGCCGTGCTTTCCAATCCCGATTTCCTGCGGCCGTGCCATGGGATAAGACCGGCGGGGGATATGTTCCTCACGTGCTACGCCGTGGATCTGGCGCGGGCCGCCAACGGGCAGTGGTGGGTGATTTCGGACCGCACTCAGATCCCCACCGGCGCGGGCTACACCCTCGCGAACCGCCTGGTGACTTCGCGTGTGCTGCCGGAGGCCTTCCGCGACGGCAATGTGCTCCGTCTGGCTGGTTTTTATACGGCGATGCGCGCCTCCCTGGCACGGCTTGCCTCGCGGCGCACCGACGACCCGCGCATTGTAGTGCTCACGCCCGGGCCATACAACGAAACCTATTTTGAACAGGCCTATCTGGCCCGCTACCTGGGTTATTCGCTGGTGGAGGGGCAGGACCTGACTGTGCGCGACGGGCGTGTGTTCCTGAAAACGCTCAGCGGCCTGGAGCCCGTCGATGTGATCCTGCGGCGGGTGGACGATGATTTTTGCGATCCGCTGGAACTGCGCAACAACTCGATGCTGGGAGTTCCAGGGCTGGTGGAGGCGCTGCGATCCGGCACCGTGGCGGTCGCGAATGCCCTGGGCAGCGGCCTGATGCAGAGCCCGGCGTTCATGTCGTTCCTTCCCGGCATCTGCAAGCACCTGTTCGGTGAAGACCTGAAGCTGCCGTCCATCGCCACCTGGTGGTGCGGGCAGAAGCCGGCGGAGAGCTATGTGCTCGACCATTTTGACTCCCTGTTCATCAAGCCCGCGTACCGTTCCAAGGCCAAGGGCATGCAGCCCGGCACCGCCCTCACGGACGCCGAGCGGCAGGAGCTGAAGAAGCACATCCAGTTTCAGCCGCACCTCTACGTGGCCCAGCAGCATGTGGAGCTGTCTTCCGCCCCTACCTTCATCGAAGGCAGGCTTGTCCCGCGACCGGTGGCCATGCGCGTGTACCTGGTGCCGGGAGAAAATGGCTATCACGTGATGCCAGGCGGCCTGGCGCGCATCGGACCGCAGGACGGTGCGCGAATGATTTCGATGCAGCGCGGCGGGTCGAGCAAGGATGTGTGGGTGATCAGCGAAGGTCCGGTGCCGGAAGTCACGCTGCTCAACCGCAGCGCCGATGCGATCCAGCTTCGCCGCACCGGCAACAACCTGCCCAGCCGCGTGGCGGACAACCTCTTCTGGCTTGGCCGCTATGCCGAGCGCGCCGAATGCACCGCGCGGCTGCTGCGCAGTTCGCTGATCCGCCTCAATTCCGAAAGCGGCGGCAGCGCCGTTGCCTTGCTCGAGCCCTTCCTGCAAACCTTGGAAGCCCAGGGCCAGCTGCCCGCAGGCGGCGCGGGCAAGCTGCTGAGAATCAATGCAGAGGCTCTCGAAGCCGAGCTGATCAACCTGATCCTGGACCGCAAGAAGACCGGCAGCCTGCGCAGCATCGCGGAGAACCTCCAGCGCCTCGGGATGCAGGTGCGTGACCGCACTTCGAACGACTACTGGCGCGGTCTGGCGATGCTTGAGGAGGGCATCGTGCAGGGTGCCAATGCCAAGGAGTTTCTCATTGGCGACGCCATTGTGCTGCTGAACCAGGTGCTGCTGCATGTCGCCGCCCTGCACGGCCTGGCCAATGAAAACATGACGCGGGCGCAGGGCTGGCGTTTCCTCGACATGGGGCGCCGGGTGGAGCGTGGCATCTACTTCAGCAGCTTCCTGGGCAAGTCGCTGCGCTCGACCATGGCGGAAAGCCCGAGCACGCTGGAAGCCGTCCTGGAAATGGCCGACAGCACCATCACCTACCGCAGCCGCTACAATCTGCTGCCGCACATCGCCGCCGTGTACGACCTAGTGCTGCTCGATGATGCGAACCCTCGCTCGCTGGTGTTCCAGTTCCTCCAGCTCAGCAAGCACTTTGATCGCCTTCCGGCTGAAACCGCCGCGCTGCCCAGCCCGGGCCAGCGCATTCTCATCGAGGTCCTGGCAAAACTTCGCCTCACCGACCCGATGGAGCTGGCAGGCCAGAGCAAGGCGCTCTCCAGCACCACCCTCGCCTCCACGCTGACGCACGTTGAGCGAGCCCTGCCACGCCTGTCCGATGCGCTGGCGGTCAGTTACTTTGCTCATTCGTCCATCTCCCGGGCCGGGAGCATTTCCATTGGGGCAGACAGTTGATTGGCCGGCCACCACACGCATACACTTTTCCGACTCCCGTTGTGAACTACCGCATTGTCCATCGCACCACCTACGAGTACAGCGAGCCCGTGACGGTTTCCCATCACGCGGCGCGCATGTCTCCGCGGGTCACCGCGCATCAGCGGAGCGGGGGCTTTCGGATGACAATCAAGCCCACGCCCGCCCTGCAGAGCACGCGCACGGATTATTTTGGCAACAGCGTGTGCGTGTTCAGCGTGCAGGGATTGCACAAGAAGCTGGAGGTCACCGTGCACAGCACGGTGGAGATCAACATTCCTCCGGCTCCAGACCTCATTTTGTCGCCCAGTTATGAGGAGGTGCGGAGGCTGTTCATGGAGCCTGTGTCGCCGACCTTGTGCGAACCCTGCCAGTTCGTGTTTGATTCCCTGCTGGTTCAGGCCAAGCCGGAGTACGCGGCGTATGCGCTCGCCAGCTTCAGCCCCGGCACCCCGGTGCTGCAAGGGGTGCGCGACCTCACGCATCGCATTTTCAAGGACTTCAAGTTCGATCCCAAAGCCACCACCGTGGCGACGCCACTGGAAGAGGTGTGGGCGCATAAACGCGGCGTGTGCCAGGACTTCGCCCACATGGCCATCGCCTGCCTGCGCAGCATCGGCCTGCCCGCCCGCTACGTGAGCGGCTACCTGCGCACCAAGCCGCCGCCGGGGAAGGTCCGGCTGGTGGGCGCGGACCAGAGCCACGCCTGGTTTTCCGCCTTCTGCCCGTCCGTGGGCTGGGTGGACTTCGATCCCACCAACGACTGCCAGCCGGCGGAGGAGCATCCTGTGGTGGCCTTTGGCCGCGACTTCAGCGATGTGAGCCCGCTCACCGGCATCCTGACCGGCGGTGGCAAGCACATGGTTCACGTGGGGGTGGATGTGGAGGAGATTTAGCTTCCTCTACTTCCCGATGCAGAAGGAGCGGAACACCTCGTCGAGGATCTCCTCGATGTCCACGCGGCCCACCACATCGCCCAGGGCCTGAAGGGCTTCACGGGCTTCGATGGCGATGAACTCGGGGGCGTCGTTGCGCAGCAAGGATTCCCTGGTGGCGTCCAGGCTCGTTGCGACCCGCTCAAAGCATGACTTGTGACGGGCGTTGATGGCGACCGGGTGGTCCATCATCATGCTGGCGCTGCCGCGCAGGACGATGTCGCGAATGGCGGTGCGCAATCCTTCGACCCCTTCGCGGGTGACGCTGGAAACGCGCAATCCGTCGTCATTGCCCCAGGAAGGGTGCACGCCGAGATCGGCCTTGTTGAGCACGAGCAGCCGGCGGCCAGGTTCGATGTCAGACTCGACGCGTCTCGTCTCCGCTCGCGGGCGGGTGCCGTCCACGACTTCGATCATGAGGTCGGCAAGCTCGATTTCGCGGCCGGTGCGCTTCATGCCGTGGCGCTCGATCTCGTCGCCACCCTCGCGCAGGCCGGCGGTGTCCACCAGGCGCAGGGGGATGCCGTGCACTTGCAGCATCTCCTCGATGGTGTCGCGCGTGGTGCCGGCATGGGGGCTGACGATGGCGCGCTCGAAGCCCAGCAGCATGTTGAGCAGGCTGGACTTGCCCACATTGGGCTCGCCGCAGATCACGGTGCGGGCGCCGTTGCGCAGGATGCGCCCGTGCTCGGCGGTGGCGAGCATGCGGCGCACGCGGTCCCGCACCGCGTCGATGCGGGCGAGCATGGCGTCGCCGGTCTCCGGGCTGATGTCTTCCTCGGGAAAATCAATGAAGGCCTCGATGTGGGCGAGCACATGGATCAGTTCCTCGCGCATGTGCAGGGCCTCGCGGCCAATGCTGCCGTCGAGCTGTTCGTTCGCAGCGCGCACCGCAAGCGTGCTCTGTGCATGGATGAGGTCCATCACCGCTTCGGCCTGGGTGAGGTCCATCTTGCCGTTCAAGTAGGCGCGCTGGGTGAATTCGCCCGGCTCGGCCGCCCGTGCGCCGGCGGCGAGCAGAAGTTCCAGCACCCGCTGGGTTACCAGCAAACCGCCGTGGCAATGGAATTCCACCACGTCCTCGCCCGTGTAGCTCGCCGGGCCTCGAAAGAGCATGACCATCGCGTGGTCAATGACGTGGCCTTCCCTGTCTTGCAGGTCCGCGAGGTGTGCTTGCCTGGGCATCAAGTCCGCCACAGGCTTCTTTGCCTTCGCGACCTGCGCCGCCACGCTCAGCGCCTGCGGACCGGACACCCGCAGTACGCTGATCGCCGCCTCGCCCAGCGCGGTGGAGATGGCGGCAATGGTGTCGTCGAGCATAGTGCGGGAGATACCGGAATCAGCGTCCTAGCACTTCCTTGAGCACCTCGATGCAGCGCTCGTTCTGCGGCATGGTGCCGACGGAGATGCGGACCCATTCGGGCAGCTTGTAGGCGGCCATGGCGCGGACGATCACGCCCTTGTCCATCATGTCCTTGAAGACCTTGTTGCCGTCGCCCACCTTGACCAGCACGAAGTTGGCGTAGCTGGGGATGTATTCGAGGCCGAGCTTGCCGAATTCGCTCTGCAGGTAGGCGCGCCCTTCATCGGTGATGCGCTTGGTTTTGGCCTGGTGCTCGTCATCTAGGATGCCGGCGAGGGCGCCGGCCTGGGCCATGGAGTTGATGTTGAAGGGCTGCCGGGTGCGTTGCAGCACCTCGATCAGTTCCTTGCTGGCGAGCCCGTAGCCGATGCGCAGGCCGGCGAGGCCCTGGATCTTCGAGAAGGTGCGCAGGACGACCACGTTGCGGCCCTCCCGCACGTACTTCAGCGTGTCGGGAGGGTTGTCGAGAAACTCATGGTAGGCCTCGTCGAACACCACGATCACATGCTCCGGCACCTTGGCCATGAAGCGGTCGATCTGCTCCTGGGTGACCAGGGTGCCGGTGGGATTGTTCGGATTGGCGATGAAGATTTCCTTGGTGCGCGGGGTGACGGCGGCGGCCATGGCGTCCAGATCGTGGACGTAGCCGGGATCGGGCACCTCGATGGTGCTGGCGCCGAAGACCTTGGCCATGAGCTTGTACACCAGGAAGGCGTGATCGGCGGTGATGACGTTGTCGCCCTCCTTGAGGAAGGCGTGGCCGATGAACTCGATCACTTCATTGCTGCCGCAGCCGAGGATGACGTTGCCCATCTCTAGGCCGAACTTGGCGGCGATGGCGTTGCGCAGCTTGTAGCTGCCGCCGTCGGGATAAATATGGACTTCGGCGCAGGCGTCGCGCATGGCGGCCTGGGCCTTGGGCGAGGGGCCCAGGGGGTTTTCGTTCGAGGCGAGCTTGATGATGTCCTCGGGCTTGAGCCCGCGCTCGCGGGCGACCTCATCAATCGGCTTCCCGGGTTCGTAGGCGACAAGGTCTTTGAGTTGCTGGTTGGCGTAGTCCCAGATGTTCGGCATAGGGTCGTTTCATCGCGTGGAGCGTCGCGGTTTGCAACTGCCAGCTTCCCCGATAGCTTGGGAGGAATGGGCAACGACCGCGCGCGCTATGAATGGATTGACCTGCTGCGGGGCATCGCCGTGGTGGGAATGATCTGGACGCACGCGGCGAACACCTTTCTGGCGGCTGCGATGCAGAACACCCAGGGCTATCGGGAGCTGAGTTTCTATCATGGGCTGGTGGCCCCCATTTTTTTCTGGGTCGCCGGATACATGCGGGGCTTGTCTGCGGCCAGACCCGGGCCGCGCAAGCCCGCCTGGCCGACGGTGAAGCGGCTTCTCCAGATCCTGGCCATCGGGTATCTGCTGCACCCGCCCTGGGTGCCCTTGATGAGGGGCGACTTCAGCGCCCCGGTGCTGCGCGTCCTCTTTCAGTGCGATGTCCTGCACTGCCTGGCGCTGTCCTGCCTGCTGCTGCTCGTCTTGGAGCGTGGACTGCCACGGGCCGTGGTGGCGGCTGCAGCAGCGGTCCTGGGGCTTGTTGTCGTGCTGCTGACGCCTTCCATGGAGGCGGCGACGAGCGGTTTCATTCCGCTCGATGCGCTTTTGTCGAAGCAGCACGGCTCGCTTTTTCCGCTTTTCCCGTGGGTGGGGTTTGCCTGTGCAGGTTTTGTGGTGGGCAGCACGGCGTCGGCCTCCTGGTGGCTCTGCGCCGTGTCCGCCATCGCTGCCTTTGGCCTGCCCTGGGTGCCCGGCCATTCCAGCACCTTTTCGTTCTTCTTCGAGCGCCTGGGCTGGGTGACGATGATCGCGGTTTTGGTGATGAAGGGCTGCTCTGCGCTGCTGCTGCGAGGCTTGTGCCTGCCCCAATGGCTGCTGCTGGCGGGGAGGAATTCACTATGCGTCTATGTCGCACACTTGATCATGATCTACGCCATGCCCTGGTGGCGGGGCATGCCCCTGGACCGCCTGCTGGGGGCGACGCAGCCGCCGCTCATGGTGCTGGCGATTTTCGTCGCCTTGCTGCTGGGGTCTCTGCTGGCCGCCTGGTGCAGTGAGCGGATTTCTCAGGCCAGGCCCAGATCCTCGACCTGATCCTCGTCCAGGCCGAGGTAGTGACCCAGCTCGTGCAGCAGGGTGGTCTTCACCTCCTCGCGGAAAATGGCCATGTCTTCCTCCGCGAAATCCCACAGGTTGTCGACAAACAGGCGGATGCGCGGGAGATCATCGGGGGTGAGAGGCTCGCCATCCAGACGGCTGCATCCTTCGAAAAGGCCGAGCAGCTCCTCGTCCAGGTCGTCCTCGTCGCTGGTGGCCATCTCGCAAAGTTCGATGGCGCAAGGCTGTGCCGCTTCCCGCAGGTTGGCTGGCAGGCGGCGCATCGTCTCTTCGATGACCTGCCGGGCGGCCAGAGTTTGCCGGGAAATGCGCCGGGGAGCCTTCATGTCACGCGGAGTCGCGAGCCCGCTTGATGGCGAGATGCGCGTATTTTTCCGTCCATTCCGCCGGAAGACGGCAGGGCTTGCCCTGCGGCATTTGCACCAGCGCCAGGCTCTGGCGGCAGGTGACCAGGAGCGCGTTGTCAGAGGCGCGGTACATCTCAAAGGCGCACCAGAAACGGACACGCTCAACGCTGTCGAGCCAGCCTTTGATGACCAGTTCGTCGGCCAGCACGGCGGGCTTGCGGTAGTCAATTTCGGTGCGCGTCACCACCGGATAGAGCTGCGTATGGGCCATCTCGCGCAGGGCCATGCCGAGCTTGGCCGCGAGCCGCGTGCGGCAGGTTTCAATCATGCGCAGGTAGGCGATGTTGTGGACCACGCCGCCGCAGTCAGTGTCGAAGAACATGACCTCTTCGTGGGTTTCAATGGTGGGGGTCTCGGACATGGCCAACTGGTGGATTGTGATTCGCGACAATGCATCCACAATCCGCGCATGGAAAGAGACTGGTATGACACGCCCCTGTACTATGACATCATCTTTGATGCGGACACGCCGAAGGACGGCACCTTTCTCGAGGCCGCGTATCAGCGCTACAGCATCGGCAGGGGCTCCAGGCGCCTTCTGGAACCGGCGTGCGGCAGCGGACGGCTGGTCTCTGAAATGACATGGAGAGGCTGGAAGGTGTCGGGTTTCGACCTGAGCCAGCCCATGCTCGACTACGCAGCGAAGCGGCTGTCAGAGCAGCACCTGAAGGCCCGTCTCTGGCAGGACCGCATGGAAAGCTTCACCCTGCCCAAGCCTCAGTCGTTTGACCTTGCCCACTGCCTGGTGAGCACCTTCAAATACCTGCTCAGCGAAGCCCATGCGGCGGCCCATTTGAACCTGGTGGCGGAAGCCCTGCGCCCCGGCGGCGTGTATGTGCTGGGCCTTCACCTTTGCGATTACACGCGCACCACCTGCGAGCATGAGCGCTGGGTGGGGGAGCGCAACGGGGTCCGTGTGGTGTGCAACACCCGTGACTGGCCCGCCGACAAGACCACCCGCCTGGAAGCTGTGCGCACCCGCTTGCGCATCACGCGCGATGGCACCGAGCACGTGCAGGAGACGCACTGGCAGTTCCGCACCTACAGCGCCTCGCAAATAAAGTCGCTTCTCCGGAAGGCCCCCGCCTTTGAACTGGTGGCCTGCCACGATTTCACGCACGACATCACCAGCCGGCGGGAGCTGGATGACAGCTACCCGGACATTGTGCTGGTGCTTCGGAGGCGCTAGCCGCCGGCCGTGATCTGCACGACTTCGATCACGTCGCCATCGCTGAGAGTCACGCTGGCATGCTCGCGAGGCAGCAGTGCCTGGCGGTTCTTCTCCACCACCACCGGGCGGTCCTTGAATCCGATGCCCGCCAGCAGATCAAGAACCGTCGCAGGGGCGGGAACTGTGTGTGGTTGTCCGTTAAGGGTAATTGTCATGAAAGGTGGAGTGCGACCGCAAGGGAGCATCTCCAGGTTTCATTGGAAAGGCGAAAAGCCGGTGGATTTCAACCTTGCTTCAAGCGCCGTCACCTCTGTGGCGACGGTTCTGCCTTTGCTGTTTGCTTCGCTTGACCGGGCCTCGTCATACGTCGCAGTGAGAATGCAGGTGCCTGCCGATCCAAAATCCCTGCTCGCACCATCGAAGGGCAGATCTTGCGCGCTGTCGGCTGAAATCGCATAACCATAGAGCGAGCTGGCGAAATAGACTGTGCCGCTCGCCGCTGGCGTGTTGATCTGCATGGCCTTGTACGCATCCCCCAGGCCAAAGAAAGTGGTTCTTGAAACTGTGCCGGTGGCTGCAGCGTAAAGCACACCCTTGCGACCCTGATCCGAGGTTGCCACAAACAGCGACCCAAACCCAGGATACTCCTGATAAACGTCTTTGCCATTGAGCTTTGAATCGAGGATCAGGGTGCCGGGGTCGGTGGTGGCGGCATAGGAGATGTAGTATCCACCCAAAGGCTGCCGGTAGTTCACGGAGTCACCGGTCTTGCTGAAATGCAACTGGTACACCAACACGTCGCCTGCGCCCACGCTGCTGGTCGCAGGAGTGAGAATCGTGCCGGTTCCTGTCCCGCTCGTGGGTGTGTTTTGCGTGGCCAGGACGAACCCCTGGGAGGTCAGCCGTGCTTGGATCGCTGTCACGGTGGACGCCACCGACAACGAGCCCTCTGTTGCAGTGTTGGTGTCCGCGTCGTCGTACGTGACGGAAATCACGCTGGATCCCGCCACGCCCTGATCCACCCCGGCCGCCCCTTGGAAAAGCTGGTCAGCCTGCGGGTCCGCAGAAATCGAATAGCCTTTCAGGGAGGCCGCATAGTAGATCTGGCCGGAGAAGGCACCGGAATTGCTCTGCAGGGTGTCTTGCGCATCACCCATGGCGAAAAAGGCTGTCGTTGAGATGTCACTGGTTGAAGTGCAGGTGAGGACGGCCTTTCGCTGCGAACCATCCAGCGCTACGAACAGCTCCCCGAAGTTTGCAAACACATACAGGTTGTTGGTGCCGCCTGAGGACTTGGTCAGCAGCAATGACCCCGTTCCACCGGCGGCGGGAGCCACGTAGTAACCAGAATTGTAAGGCGAGTAGTTGATGCTGTCGCTGGAGGACGAATCAAACGAGATCTCGTAAACAATGGTCGGGCCGCCGGAGGCGACCAATGTTTGTGAGTGCAGCCTGGAGCCGGGAATGGCGGATGCTGCAAGAAGGAGCAGGCAGAGCAGGGGCCGGAAATTCATAAAGACTAAACGCCTCGGACATCGAGAATTTGCAGAAAGCAGCAGCCGGTTCTCACTCGACGAATAGGAACTCCAGGCTGTTGATCAGCGCCCAGATCACGTTGCCGTACCCTTCCTCAGCGTGCTCCCGGATTTCTGCCAGAGCTTTCGCCTTCTCTTCCGGCGTGGGGCGGCGGGCGAAGATGCTCACGAACATGGACTCGACCTTGTCCTCTGGCGTCCCCTTGGCCGCCATGGTGCGGAAGATCAGGGAACTGGGGTTGGTCAGCATGTCCTGCACCGGGCCGTTCATCAGCATGAGCACCTGGGGCTCGCTGCCCTGGCGGTTGGCGCCGTCGATGCTGACTCGCGCCGACTGGCCGAATTCGCGCAAAAAATGCCCCGGCTGGGCAGGTTGGTCGAGCTCGGCGGCCCGCAGCAGCTTCATGCCGTTGTACTGCACGATTTTCAGTCCCTGCCCGGAACCTTCGGGTTTGACCCCTGCATCGGCGAGGCCGGCACCCATGCGGGCGCTTTCGGCGGCTTCCAGCTTGCGGTACGCGCCGACCTTGGATGCCATGGTCTTGCCGGTGGTGGCGTCCAGGTCCAGGTCAATGGTGCGTGCGAGGTAGGTGCCGTTTGCCCCTTTGTAGGCATCGGGGGTTCCCAGCACCAGGGTCATGAAGGAATCCCAGGTTTGCTCGGCGCTCATGCGCTGCAGGAGCGGTCCTTGACAGTAATAGGGAACGCCCATGGGCACATCCTGCTCGGTGCAGGCGCGCTGCCACGACGCGGTCTTGTAAAGCTCGCGCTGGAACTCCTTGAGATCGAATTTCAGCCGCACCATTTCTTTGGCCAGGTATTGCAGAAGTTCCGGGTTGAAGGCGTTCTTGGGGTCATCGACGTTCGTGACCGGTTCTGCAACACCCACGCCAAAGGCACGCTTCCACAGGCGGTTGGCGATGGCCATGGCAAAGCGGGGATTGTCCGGGCTCGTCATCCAGGCGCCGAAGGCCTCGCGCAGCCCTTCGGGCTTGATCTTGCCCTTGGCGTTTTTTGGCGGGTGTGTGTTCTTTCGGGGCCTGGGGGCTGGCTTCGGGTCCACGATGCCGGACCAGTTGATGAATTTGGGCACCACCGGGTCGTTGGGCTTGCCGTCTTTGTACTTGTAGTCGTGCGGCAGGCGGAGGCGGTTTTCATTGATGTCACGCACCTCGTTGCGGTTGGCGTTGATGATGTCGTTCACCAGGGTCTCGTACTTGGCGAAATCCGTGCCGCTCTCCTTGGCCAGGGTTTTCATTTCGCCGACGATGCGGTCCTTCGGGTCGCCCTTGGTGAACTGCTTCGCGTTGAGGTTGGTCGCAGTCGCACCGAAGAAGGCCGCCAGCTCGTAGAACTGCCTCTGGGTCCAGTCGCTGAAGGGGTGGTCGTGGCACTGCGCGCAGGCGAGATCCGTGCCCAGGAATACCGCAAAGGTGTTGGCCAGGTTGTCGAGGACCATGCCGGAGTCGCGGAGCAGATAGCCGGTGGCCCCGTTGTGCCAGATCTTGCCGTCCGCGGTGATCATGTCGTAGGCGATCTCGTTGTAGGGCGTGTTGTCCTTGATCTGGGTTTTCAGCCACTGGATGTAAGGCAGGGTGCGCTGCATCGGCTGGTTGGGATCATCGACAACGCGGAACATGTCGGCGAAGTAATCGAACAGGTGGGCGCTGTAGCCGTCGCTGTTCAGCAGCGTGTCGATGAGCAGATCACGCTTCTTCAGGGACTTGTCCGTGAGGAATGCCTGGGCCTCGTCATAGCTCGGGATGCGGCCCGCGATGGACAGGTAGGCGCGGCGCAGGAACTGCTCGTCCGTCGCGGGCAGGTTGGGCTTGATGCCTTTGGCGTTCAGCACTTTCGACACCAGCTTGTCAATCTGGTTGAGCGTGGAGGGCGGCTGGAAGGGAACCAGGGTTTTCGCCAGGGCCTGGTCTTCGGGGCACAGGTTCGCCAGCGGCATCCAGTGCACGGCTTCGTCCAGGGTCAGCAGCGAGATCTGGTCGCCCTCGATCCGCAGGAAAGTCGCCTCCACTTTGCGCTGTTTGCTGTCCGTCCAGGTGCGGGTGGTCGGCCCGGCGGCCAGCGCGCTGCCAAGGATCAAAACGCAGGCGAGAAAACGGATCAAAGCATTCATGATGAAAAAGCAGGTGTGGCAACCAACCCCAACGGGCAGGCCTGGGCCTGCCTTAGGTTGCATTTTAATTTTGATCCGCCCGCCAGCGGATGGAAAGACATTTTGTGCTGCCCGGCCGCGTTGATATGCCCATGTGCCGACCCCTCCTTTGCCTGATTCTCAGTCTTGCGACCCTGGCCCGAGCCGATGACTGGCCGCAGTGGCTGGGGCCGCAGCGGGATGCGGTGTGGCGCGAGACGGGCATTCTCGACGCCTTCCCCGCCGGCGGGCCGCCGGTGAAATGGCGCACGCCGGTGGGCAGCGGTTACACCGGGCCTGCGGTGGCCGGGGGGCGGGTGTACCTGATGGACCGCCACCTCACCGCCGGGGCCAGCAATCCAGGCAATGCGTTTGAGCGTGGCGAGATTCCGGGCAATGAGCGGGTGCTGTGCCTGGACGAGGCGGATGGCAAGGTGCTGTGGCAGCATGAGTATGACTGCCCGTACACGGTGAGCTATGCGGCGGGACCGCGCGCAACCCCCTTGGTCAGCGGCGGCAAGGTGTATACCGTGGGAGCCGAAGGGAACCTGCTGTGCCTGGATGCGCTGACCGGTGCGGTGCTGTGGTCGCGTGATTTCAAGAAGGACTTCCACGCCCGCACTCCCACCTGGGGCTTTGCCGGACACCCGCTGCTGGACGGCCAGAAACTGATCTGCCTCGTGGGCGGCGAAGGCAGCGTGGCGGTGGCCTTCGACAAGGACACGGGCAAGGAGCTGTGGCGGGCGCTGAGCTGCCGCGAACCGGGCTACGCGCCGCCGACGATGATCACCGCAGGCGGCACCAAGCAGCTCATCGTGTGGCATCCCGAGGCGGTGAACTCGCTCGACCCCGAAACGGGCAGGGTGTTCTGGAGCTACCCCTGGTCGATCCGCTCCGGGCTCAGCGTGGCCACGCCACGGCTCTCGGGCGACCTGCTGTTGTTCAGTTCCTTCTACACCAGTTCGCACTGCTTCAGGCTCGATCCCGCCAAACCCGCCGCCACCCTGCTGTGGGAGGGCAGGCGCAACAGCGAGATGAAGACCGACACCTTGCACAGCCTCATCAGCACGCCGTTCATCGAGGACGGCCATATCTACGGCGTGTGCAGCTACGGGCAGCTCCGCTGCCTGAAATTGGAAACCGGCGAGCGCCTCTGGGAAACGCTGGCCGCGACCACGCCGGACGACAAGCCCACGCGCTGGGCCACCGCCTTCCTGATCAAGCATGAGGACAAGTTCTTCCTGGCCAATGAGAAGGGCGATCTGATCATCGCCAAACTGTCGCCCAAGGGCTACGAGGAAATCAGTCGCACCCACCTCATTGATCCGACGAACACTGATCCGCATCGCCTGGTGGTCTGGTCGCACCCCGCCTTCGCCAACAAGTGCGTGTTTGCGCGCAACGATCGCGAGATTGTCTGCATGTCGCTGGCGAGGCCGCGATGACATCCAGCGGAGGGGGAGGCCCCGTGCAAAATGACCTGATGGCGCCCAGGCAGGGCAAAAACTGCTGATTTGTCACCAAAATTTGCGCTCATTGGTGAAGAACACGAGCTCTCGTTGCGTCTTTTGGATGCTTATGAAACTGACCACCCTTACCATTCTGTCTTGCCTCACGCTTGCCTTTAGCGCCCAGGCCGAAACCACCCTCACCATCACTGGTGTCCACAATTGCTGCAAGAAGTGCGAAACCGGCATTCTTGACGCCGTCAAGAAGGTCCCCGGCGCTTCTGCCAAGGCCGACAAGGCGATCGTGACCATCACCGCCACGGATGAAGCCACGGCCAAGAAGGCCGCCGCCTCCCTCGTTGCCGCTGGTTACGCCGGCCAGGGCGCTGAACTTCCCACCGTGGCCGATGCCAAGGTGAAGTCCGCCACTGTCAGCGGCGTGCATCTCTGCTGCCCCAAGTGCGTCAAGGCCGTGGACGCCGCCCTCAAGGACGTTCCTGGCGTGACCAAGAACGATGCCACCAAGGGCGCCACCTCCTTCAAGGTGGAAGGCGATTTCAGCACCGCCGCCCTGGCTTCCGCCCTCAACAAGAGCGGCTTCAGCGGCTCGATCAAGTAAGCACCTGATCACCAACTGATCCAACCCAGGCCCTCGTCCATACCGGTGGACGGGGGCTTTTTATAATCTGCCATGAAGCCCTGCCTCGCCTTCGCTTTCCTCGCCCTGCAGGCTCTTCCCGCGATGGCGGAGGAGATTCGCATCGTCACCCTCGGCGATTCCATTACCAAAGGGGTGCGCGGTGGGGTGAAGGCGGAGGAAACCTTCAGCGCTTTGCTGGAGAAGACGATGCGCCAGAACGGCCTCCAGGTCGCGGTCAAGAATGTGGGGATCGGCGGCGAGCGCACCGACCAGGCGCTGAAGCGGCTGGACCGCGATGTGGTCTCCCAGCAGCCGCAGTTCGTCACCATCATGTACGGCACCAACGACAGTTGGGTGGACACGGGCAAGACCGAAAGCCGCATCACCGCCGAAGCCTACGAGGTCAATCTGCGCGAGATCGTGAAGCGCCTGCAAACCGCGCAGATTCAGCCGGTGCTCATGACGGAGCCGATGTTTGGCGAAGCCAATCCGAAGAACGGCGCGGGCGAGGAGGCCAATGTTCGCATCACCCGCTACATGGAGCGCTGCCGCGTGGTGGCGAAGGAATTGAGCGTGCCGCTCGTCGATCACTTTGCCCACTGGGCCGCGGCGCAGAAACGCGGGAAGAAACTCCAGGATTGGACCACCGATGGCTGCCATCCCAATCCTTCGGGCCACGCCGAGATGGCACACCGCATCGCGCAGCTTATGCTGCCGCTGCTGCAACGGCGGGCCGACAAATCGAATGCATGGGAGACAGGGATCCCCTTCACCGTGCAACTCGACACCCTCACCCATGGCTACGACGCGAAGATGTGCTGGGTGCATCCCCGTGCCGGCGCTCTGCCCACAAGCCCGCCCAGCGTGGTGATGACGATGCAGAAGCTGCTGCTCACCGGAAGCGACGTCTTCTACGCCCTGGCCGACACGCGCTCGGACGACCTCAAAACTTGGAGCCCCGTTGTGGAGCATCAGGACACGCTGGGCCGCCGCGACGAGGCGGACGGAGTCGTGGTTGCCGCCTGCGATTTCTGGCCCAAGTGGCACGCCAAGTCCGGCAAGCTGCTGGGCACCGGCCACACCGTTCGCTATCTCAGCAACAAGGTGATGCCCGTGCGTGACCGTGAAGCCTCCTACGCAGTGTATGACGACAAGACCCGCCAGTGGTCGCCCTGGACCACGCTCGCCATGCCGAAGGAAGCGAAGTTTTCTGACTCAGGCGCGGGCTGCGCGCAGCGTGTGGACCTGCCCAATGGCGACATCCTGCTGCCAGTGTATTTCAAGGAGAAGACCGCAAAAGACGACCGCGTCACCGTGCTGCGCTGCACCTTTGATGGCACCACCTTGAGCTTCGTCGAGCAAGGCAACGAGCTTGCCGTGACCGGTGGGCGGGGCCTGGGCGAGCCCTCGCTGGCGCGCTTCAACAACCGCTTCTACCTCACGCTGCGCAACGATCTCACCGCCTACGTCTCCACCAGCGAGGACGGCCTGCATTACACCGAGCCCAAGGAATGGACCTGGGACGACGGTTCCAACCTGGGCAGCTACAACACCCAGGCGCATTGGGTCACGCATGGCGACGCCCTGTATCTGGTCTATACCCGCAAAGGCGCGAACAACGACCACGTCATCCGTCACCGCGCGCCGCTGTTCATCGCCCAGGTGGACCCAGAGAAACTCTGCGTGCTGCGCAACACCGAGCGCATCATCGTTCCCGATCGCGGCGCGCGGCTGGGCAATTTCGGCATCGTCGATGTCAGCGAAAACGAAACCTGGGTCACCGTCGCCGAGTGGATGCAGACCTTCAGCCCGCCGCTGATCATCCCCGTGGACAATCCGTACGGGGCCGACAACAGCGTGTATGCCGCGCGCATCCGCTGGGCAAAGTCAAATACGGTGTGGGACAAACATTGATAGCAGCCATCACGCTCCGCGTGATGAGCAATATGCTCTGCCAGCCGAACACACGAAAGACCACGCGATGCTGTCCGTGGCGAATGGGCCGCAGCGCTCATCACGCGGAGCGATGATGGCTACTGTCCTGAAACGAAGAAGTGTGGGGCAGCGTACTTGCCACCACGCCAATGCCACCATGAGAATCTTTCGCCCGCTCCTCCTCGCCGCCCTCGGAAGCCTTGCCTTTCCGGTTCACGCCCAGCTTGCGAACCAGCCGCCGGTGCCTGAATGGCTTGTGGCAGGCGCGGCGCAGACGCATTTCACGCATGAGGGCAAGCTGCTGAAGGCGATCCTGCTGGTGGCGGGCGGTGGCGAAGCCACGGTGACCCTGAATGATCAGGAGGCCGGTCATGCGGTGGCGCAAGATCAGGCGACATCGATGGATGTGACCCGCTTTGTTCGCGAGGGCGACAACCTTCTCAAGGTCCAAACGAAGGGGCATCGGGTCGCGGCCTTGTTGGAACTCAATGGCGATCTGGCGAACAAGACCTGGCTGATCACCGACGCGGCATGGAAGACTCCCGAGGGTGGTGCGGTGAAGACCTTGCCCATGGATGCGCAGGCGAACCCGTTTGATTTCAAGAAGACCTTCGATGCCTACAACTCCTGGCAGCTCGCGAAGCCTGGAGCCCAGAGTTTGGCGACGGACCCTGGCACCTTCAGCCTGCCCGAGGGATTCAAGGCGGAACTTGTGCATTCGGCCACAGCCGAGGAGGGCTCATGGGTGGCCATGGCCTTTGATCCGCAGGGCCGCGTCACCCTGGCGCGCGAGAAGCGCGGGCTGCTGCGCCTTGATCCCAAGACCAGCCGCACGGAGGTGATCGAGGACACGCTGCTGGAATGTCGCGGCCTGTTATACGCCGATGGCGTTCTGTTCGCCAACGCCAACAACAGCCATGGGCTCTACCGTCTGCGCGATCTGGATGGCGACGGTCGCTTCGAAGACCTGCATGAAATCATGCATACCGAGGGCGGCGTGGGCCACGGCCGCAACCACATCAAGATGGGGCCGGACGGCTGGATCTACGTGGCGCACGGCAACAACGTGCTGCTGCCAAAGAACATCTCGCCGAAGTCGCCGCTGAAGAATTACGCCACCGATCAGCTCATCACCAATCCCTGGGACAGCAGCATGTTCGACGGCAACGTGGAGCTGCCCGCCGGCCATGTGCTGCGCGTGAAACCCGATGGCAGCGAGATCCAGCTCATCGCGGGAGGCTTCCGCAACCCGCTGGATGTGGCCTTCGACAAACAGGGCGAGCTGTTCACCTTTGATGCGGACATGGAGCGCGATGTGGGAGCGCCCTGGTACATGCCCACCCGCGTCCTTCATGTGGTGCCCGGTGCGGACTATGGCTGGCGTCGCGGCACGGGGCGCTACCCCGCCTGGTATGCGGAGGTGCTGCCCTGCGTGCTGGACATAGGTCTGTCATCGCCCACGGGGGTGTTCTTCGGCTATGGCGCGAAGTTCCCCGCGAAGTATCAGAACGCGCTCTTCTGCTTCGACTGGGCGTATGGCCGCATTCTCGCTGTGACACTGAAACCGAAAGGCGCAAGCTTCACCGGCACCCAGGAAACCTTCATGAGCGGCCGACCCATGAACGTGACCGACGGCTGTATCGGGCCCGACGGCGCCCTGTGGTTCACCACCGGCGGGCGCGGCACGCAGAGCGGGCTGTATCGTGTATCATACGTTGGCAGGGAGGATGTGGCGGCGAGCATTTCCGTCGCGAAGAGAGAGCCGGTCGTGCCTTCTCTCAAAAGCAATGACCCCTTCGTACGGCTGGCCGCCCGACTGGAAATGGAAGACCATGTCGGCGACCTCAGAGCGGCCCGGGTTAATGAGCACACCGGCGGTCTGGAGGCTTTGTCGCTCTGGCTGGTCGCGGTGCGCTCCGGGCGCGCGGAGCTTCGCGATGCAGCCATGCGCAGGGCGCTCGCCATGCCCTGGAAGAAGAGTCCGCTGGATGAGAAGCTTGGCTCATTGCGAGTGCTGACCATTGGTGTCGCAAGAGGGGGCGAGTTGCAAAATAACGCGCTCGCGATCTTCGACTCGCGATTCCCGGCCGTGGAGCAGCATCTCGATTGGGAGCTCTGCAAACTCCTGGTCTATTTGAAGTCGCCCACCATCATCGCCAAGGCCACCGAACTGCTGAAGACCGCCAGCGCCAGCGAGGACCTGCTCTTCTACCCGATGAACCTCCGCTACCTCAAGGAGGGATGGACCCTGGACCAGCGGCGCATCGTGTTCGAGGCGCTTAACCGCGCGGAGAAATTGAATGGCGCGAGCAGTTACTTCAAGGCAATCTCCGACACTCGCAGCGAACTGGCGGCGGCCATGACAACCGGGGACCTGACCAAACTCGCGGCGGTGATCCATCCGGTGCAGGCGGTGCAATTGCTGCCCACGGCCTTGCCGGATCATACGTTCAAAAACTGGAAGCTTGCAGATCTGGAGCCAAGGTTGGGAGAGGTGAGCAAGGGGCGCTCCTTCGAGAAGGCGAAAGCGGCGCTGATCAGCAGCATGTGCGTGTTTTGCCACCGGGTCACGCAAGACGCATCGCTGCCTGCGGGCATCTTCGGGCCGGACCTGTCGCAGGTCTCCGCGCGCTTCAACCGTCACGATCTGCTTATGCACATTTTGCAGCCCTCGCTGGTGATTGATGAGAAGTACCGCAGCACGATGCTCACACTGGCGGATGGCAAGCAGGTGATCGGCAGCCTGGAGCGCGAGGACGATGAGCGCGTGGTGCTGAAACCCAATCCGCTGAGCCCCGAAGTGGTCGAGGTGGCGAAGGCGCAGATCAAGGAGCGCAAGGTGTCCGAGGTTTCACCGATGCCTGAGGGCCTGCTCAATCCACTCAAGGCCGAGCAGATCTTCGATGTGCTCGCCTGGTTTGAGTCGGGCGGCAATCCGAAGCACGCGGTGTGGGCGAAGTGAAATTCATTTCGCGGCATCGACCGCACGCTTCATCGTGTTGACGAATTCTTGGTCGGCGGGCGAAAGCCGGTCGAGCGGCACCTCGAAGGGCTTGTGGTTCACCAGCAGGCGCACCTTGCCGTCGCGGACCACCGTCGGTTTGCCGGGCGGCATTGTGGGTTTGGCGTTGGCGGCTGCGGCTTCGCTTTTCGTTGCCACGGTCACCACGTCTTCAAAGCCGAGCAGCTCGGCGAGCAGGGGCTTGCCGTCGTTGCTGGTCCATTGCCTTGGGCGCGAGAGCACCACATAGGTGATCGTGCGCACCATGGCCTCCGTCTTCGGCTGGGACACGCCCGTGGTGGCGGAGCCTGCGCCGGTGTTGCTGATGGTGGTGGAAGTGGAGGCGCCTGCGCCCACGTCGCGGTTGGTGAACTTCGTGGGCGTGGTCGGCACCACTTGAGCCTGGGCCGTCAGCATGCCCAGGCAGAGGAAAACCAGCATCGCTTTCATGGGCGGAGGGTACGCCCGATGGTGGGAGCGTGGCAAGCTTTTGCGCGTTGCCCAAGGGCGGCACCCGTGCTTCCTGTGCGGCACATGTTTCGCCTGCTCACCATCCTCGCCTTGCTGGCCCTCAGCCTCAGCCCCGCGCAGGCGGCCACGCGGCGCAAGAAGCCCGCCGATCCCGCCACCAAGCCGGCGGCGAAACCGGCCCCAAAACAGTCGCACCTCCCCAGCGGTGTGAGCAGGCGCAACGTCATCCTCATCATCGTCGATGATCTCAATGACAGCGTGGGCTGGCTGGGAGGGCCGGCGCAGACGCCGAACATCGACAAGCTGGCGCACATGGGCATGCGCTTCACCAATGCCCAGGCGTCGCACGCACTGGGCAATCCCTCGCGCATCGCCTTGTTCACCGGCCTGCTGCCCTCCTCCAGCGGCGTCTTCAATCCGGCGCAGGACTGGTGGCGTTCGGTGCAGCTTCAGGGCAAACTGACGCTGCCCGAATTCTTCCTGGCGGCCGGGTACACCACGGCGGCGGGCGGCAGTGTGTTTGAATCCGGCCACGGTGGACCTCACAGCGTGGAGCGCAACGACCTCTGGGAGCAGCGCCTGCCGGGCATCACCACCGCCAATGAGCAGCATGTGAACGGCCTCAACATCTGGGACTGGGGCGCGCTGGACGTGCCTGATGAAGAGACGACCGATGGCAAGACCGTGGCCTGGGCCGCTGATTACCTCGCGCAGACGAAGGGCAAGAAGCTGTTCTTCCTCACCGTGGGCATCGACAAGCCGCACGCGCCCTGGTATGCCCCGCGCCCGTACTTTGACGCGCTGCCCGCCGAAGCCCTGAAGATGCCCCAGGTGCAGGCGGATGACTTGAAGGATGTGCCGGACTTCGCAAAAAAGGAACTGATCGCGCCCGACAGCGAGCACGCCCGCATCGTTGCCGCCAAGGCCTGGCCCGATGCCGTGCGCGCCTACCTTGCCAGCGTCGCCTTTGCCGATGCCGAGGTGGGCAGGCTCATGACGGCGCTGGAAAAGAGCCCGGCGGCGGACCGGACCATCGTCTGCCTCACCTCCAGCCGTGGCCTGTCCTTGGGCGAAAAGCAGTGCTGGCAGGGCGGCAGTCTGTGGGAGCGCAGCGCGCATGTGCCGCTTTCCATCTACGACCCGGGCGTCACTCAGAAGGACAGCGTCAGTGATGAGCCCGTGAGTCTCATCGACCTGTATCCCACCCTCGCCGAACTCACCCGCCAGGATGTCCCCAAGGAGCTGGATGGCGGCAGCCTCCTGCCTCTTCTGCTGGACCCCGCCGCGAAACAAGCGAAGCCCGCCCTCACCACTCTGGGCGGCGATGAGCAGGCCAGCTATGCCGCCAGTTCCGCCGCCTGGCGCTACCTCCGCTATGCCGATGGCAGCGAGGAGCTGTACGACCGCGCCGGCGATCCCCACGAATGGACCAATCTTGCCGCCCAGCCCGATCATGCCGCAGACAAGCAGGTGCTCGCCGCTTTCTTCCCCAAGGAATGGCACCACGCCGAGCGCACCGCCGCCCAGCTCGCCGGCAAGCCGGGTGCGGACGGCAGCACCAGCTTCGACTTGCAAGCCGGGGACAAGCTACCCGCCGACATCGCTCCCGCCATCGCGGGGCGGGGGATTGACGTGGAAGTGAGCTACGACGCCTCCGCCGACACCAATCAAGACAGCACCCTCATCGCCCAAGGCGACGCCCAAAACGGCTGGGCGCTGCACGTGGTGGCCGGCAAACCCACCGCCACCCTCTTCATCAGCGGCCAGCCCACCACCCTCAGCATCGAGCCCCTCAAGCCCGGCCCGGCAAGGCTGCGCCTGTTCATCCCCGGCAACGGCACTGTTTCCCTGGGCGTCGCAGGCCAGAGCGAGATCGTGGAGAAATCACCCTTCGCCGCAGGCTTCCCAGCCCAGCCTGCGAGTGATCTGAGTGTGGGTGAAGCCTTTCCGCCGATTCCTGACAGCAAGCTTTTCAGCGGCAGTCTCAATCACGTGTGGCTCACGGTGCTGCCGCCCTCGTGACGTTCATTTAGACAATTGTCTTGATTGGCAGTAGGTTTTTGTGGGAGAACGAGGTGTCCATATGAACCTTATTGATCAAGGTATTCGGCTGAGGAGCCTGTTGCAGGCTGCTTTGGTGATGATTTCTCTGGCTGGTCACGCTGAGGACGCAGGATGGAAGTTCACCATCACCCCGCCAGTAACATCGTGGGTTCGTGACGAAAAAGAATTGAAAGACATAAATCTGCCTAAATTCATCAACCTTGATGAGGCGTTGAAAAGCATCTCCGCTGTCAATGACGGCCATGTGTGCATGGGATTTGAATTGCGCGACTGGTACGTCGCTGTTCCGATGCCAGGGAAGTCAGAATTCCAGATCAGTGTGTTTTCACGCAAATCCAGGTGTGATGGCACACAGTGGATAATGAAAGCGGTCGAACTTGACTCCAAATTCGATGTGATCCGACATATTGACTACAAGCGAATAAAGTTCTCTTCGTTGATTTTTGCCCAACTTGGTCTCATCAAGCCCGATGGATACTCGACTGACGCCAGGGCAGTTGAGGCACGGACGGTGAAAGGCTTTGCGGACAATTGTCGGTACTTGAAAATTGAAGTCAGAGTTTGGGACAATGATCGTAAGAGTTCAGCACAGTCGATGAATGCCATTATCCCGCTTGGAGAGGCCGATGTTGTGTTGGCACCAAAGTCCACGGTGGTTACCACCCGTGGCCCCGCGCCTGTCCTGGAAGATCCGAACCCTGACAGCGCGGGAAAAGCCAGTCTTCCGGTGTCCAAGTGATCTTTGAGTGTCTCAAGGTGGGACCAGGCCACCATCACACCATCCTCTCCCGCTTCGCCTTCAAAAACACCTCAATCTCACCCAGCGGCATCGTGTTGATCACATCGCCGCGCTCCAGCCAGCCTTTGCGGGCGGAGCGGATACCGAAGAACAGGTCTTGCAGGCCGTGGACGCTGTGGGCATCGGGGTTGATGCTGGTGCGCACGCCTTTTTCCTTGGCGAGCTTCCACCAGCGCCAGTCCATGTCGAGACGCCAGGGGCTGGCGTTGAGTTCGATGATGGTGCCGGTGGCGGCGGCAGCGTCGATGATGGCGGGGATGTTCACGGCGTAGGACGGCCGTTGCAGAAGCAGGCGGCCGGTGACGTGGCCGAGCATGGTGACCTAGGGATTCTCGATGGCCTTGATGATGCGCGTGGTCATCTCCGCCTCGGGCAGGTTCATCACGTTGTGGACGCTGGCGACAACGTAATCGAGCTCCGCCAGCAGGTCGTCATCGAAGTCGAGGCTGCCGTCCTTGAGGATGTCCACCTCGCTGCCGGCGAAGAGCTTGAAACCGTCGAAATCCTCGTTCATGGCGCGGATCTCGGCGATCTGCTTGCGCAGACGGGTGGCGTCGAGGCCGTTCGCCTGGAAGCTGCTCTTGCTGTGATCGGCGATGCCGAGGTACTGCAGGCCCAGATCCTGCGCCGCCTGGGCCATTTGCGCGAGGGTGGCGGCGCCATCGCTGGCGGTGGTGTGGTTGTGGAAGGTGCCGCGCAGGTTGCTCAATTCGACGAGCCGGGGCAGGGTGTTGTGCAGGGCGGCGTCCAGTTCGCCGGTGTTCTCGCGCAGCTCGGGCTCGATGAATTCCATGCCCAGCGCGCGGTAGATGTCGCGCTCCTCATGCACGGGCGGTGGCGGCTCGGCGCCTTCGCTCACGGTGATGGCATACTCGTTCAAGGACCAGCCGCGAGCCAGGCAGCGCTGGCGCATGGCCACGTTGTGCTCCTTGCTGCCGGTGAAGTAATTGAGCGCGAAGGGGAACTCAGCATTGCTCACCACGCGCAGGTCGCATTGCAGGCCGTCCTTGGTGCGGACACTGGCCTTGGTGCCGCCTTTGGCAATGGTGTGAACGAACACGGGCAGCGCTACAAAAGCGTCAATGACCTCCTGCGGGTGCTTGCTGGAAGCGAGGAAATCCAGGTCGTGCACGGTCTCTTTGCCGCGCCGGTAGCTGCCGCAGATCTCGACACGGCCCACCTTGTGGTTGTCGCGCAGCGCCGCAATAACCTGCTCGGCAACGGGGGCGACATCGCCGAGGCGGAACTCGCTGGCGTGCTGCTCATGGAAGGCGATGGACTCCAGCAGCTTCACCACGGTCTTGTCGCCGAAGCCGCTGAGCTTGGAGGCCTCGCCGTTCTCGCACACGCGCTTCAAATCAGCCACGCCAGCCACTTTCAATTCCTTGTACAGCAGCGCGATCTTCTTGGGACCCAGGCCGCTGATGTCGAACAGGCCGAAGATGCTCTCCGGGAACTCGGCCTTGAGCTTCTCGTAGAACTCCAGCTTCCCGGTGGTGGCCATTTCGTGCAGCTTGTCGCGCAGGGCTTCGCCGATACCTTTGATGCCGGCCAGCTTGTTTGCCGCCGCCAGCGCCACGATGTCCCCGGCGAAGTTTTCCACGGTTTCCGCACCGGTCTTGTAGGCGCGGACTTTGAAGGGGTTCTCGCCCTTGAGTTCCAGCAGCAATGCGATGCGGTGGAAGACCTCCGCCATGTCCTGTGCAGTCATGAGCGGAGGGTGGCCAGAGATTGGAGGGGCGCAACGATGAATACCGGCTCTGGCAGGCTCACCAATCAAACAGCACCGCCTCGCTGTCCGTCCACACCGCGAGGCGGTGGTTCGATTCGTCCCAGGTAAGGTGCGCCTGGCTGCTCATGATGGGGATGGGCGGGGTGACGAGCAGCCCGGTGGCGATTTCCCACACGCGCAGCGTTTTGTCCTGGGTGCTGGTGGCCAGATAGCGGTTGGTGGGATCAAACACAATGCTGGTGACGGCGCTGGAATGCGGCAGCGGCTCGCTGACCTCCTGCTCGCCGGGCTGGCCACGCCAGACGCGGACGATGCCGTTGGGTTCGGCCGTGGTGTTCAGAGGCGGTTCAGCGATGCTGGCAGGCGGGGGGGCGGCTCCCGCGAACTCCGCAATGCTGCCATCAGGATCAAGGTGCAGCGTGCCCTTGTCGCACTGCAGGAGAAGCCGCCCATCCTTGTCAAACCATGCCTGCAGCAGAGATGAACCGTGCCAGCGGGCGAGGGGTTTGGTGCGCTTCCAAAGGCTGACCAGCCCGCGCGAATGAACAAGCACGCAGTTGCCATCCGGGCTCCACAAGGTGTGCAGGGCCAGGGTGCCGTCATCGGGCACCGGCATGGCGGTTTTGGGGGTGGTGTAGGTGAGCGTGGTGAGGGATGCATCGCCTTCGGCCCCTTTTTCGAGATCGTAGGCATAGACCGTTCCGTTGTCGGTGCATGCGGCCGTCCGCGAATCGGGGCTCCAGGCGAGGACGGGCTGCGAGGAGGAGGTCTTCCATTTTTGCAGGCGCAACGGGGCCAGGCGCTGGATCACGCGATGGCGCAGGCGGATTGCCTGGTCTTCGGACACGTCGCCGGTCGTGAGGCTTGCGGCCTCCTCCAGGCGCGGCAACGCTTGCAGCATGGTGGCGGGGCTGGCCATGAACTGCACGGCGAATTCGCGCAGCAGCGAGGCGCGGAGCACCTCGCTGCGGTGTCGCGCCTCCTCAATGCGGTTTTGCTCCGAGGACAGGAGCACGTTCCACACCGCAGAGAGCAGGACAAGGATGAGCACCGAAACGGCGGCCATGGAGTACAGCACGGCGCGGCTCTGGTTGCGCTGCGCCCAGCGCCAGAAGCGCTCCGTAAGCGGCGGGTGACGTGCGGTGACAGGCTCCCCCGAAAGCCAGCGTTCGAGATCCGTCGCGAGGGCCTCGGCGCTTGGATAGCGCCTGGCGGGGTCCTTTTCCAGGGCGCGCAGGCACACGGCTTCCAGGTCGTGGTCGATGCCCTTGATCAACGATGAAGGGGCGGGCGTCTCGTCCTCGGTGATGCTCTTGAGCAGGGCGAGAGGCGAATCATTTTCAAAGGGAGGGCGTCCCGTCAGGCATTCAAAGAGGATCACACCCAGCGCGTACACGTCGCTGCTGGTGGTGTGGCCGGCCACACCGCTGGCAACCTCGGGCGCCAGGTAGCCGGGCGTGCCGAGCAGCGAGCCGCTTTTGGTCACGGAATCTGCGCCCGTGAAGCGCGCCAGCCCGAAGTCGCTGACCAGCGCCCGGTCATCGGAATCGAACAGGATGTTCGCCGGTTTCAGGTCACGGTGAAGCACGCCGCGGGTGTGGGCGTGATGCACGGCGGAGGCGATGTCCCGTACCAGCGCGGCGGCGACTCGTGGGTCGATGGCGCCTGATTGTTGCACACGGGTGGCGAGCGTGCCGTGCTCCGCCAGGGTCATCGTGAAGTAGGGCTGGCCGTCGGCCTCGCCCGTCTCGTGCACCACGATGAGGTGGGGGTGGCGCAGGCTGGCCACGGCCTCCGCCTCCAGGCGGAAACGGCGCAGCTCCTCATCGCTGGCGAGCACGCCGCTGTGGATCAGTTTCAGGGCCACCTCGCGGCCCAGCAGCCGATCACGCGCCCGGCACACCACGCCCATGCCGCCCCGGCCCAGCACGCGCAGCACGTCGTAATCCGCCACCCGTGTGATGATGTCTTCAGGGGCGGGCTCGTCTGAGGCCTCCAGTTCATCCCATTCCCCCAGCATGGAGGCCGCCAGGCACTCCGGGCAGGCTCCCGCGCACAAGCCGCTGGCAGTGGGCTTGCCGCATTGGGGGCAGGTGGGAGTGAAAAGCGCGGGCACCATAAACGATCCATCCATTGCCGCACCAGCGCAAACGGCGCGTGAATCCGACCGCTGCTACGAAGCGATGCAGCCCAGCAGGTAGCGCAGCTCGTCCTGCACGTCCGCATCGCGCTCCACCAGTTCGCGCAGCTCTTCGCGCACGATCTCGCCGAAGCGCTTGCGCAGGCGGAACACGGCGGACTTGATGGCCTGCACCGAGAGGCCCAGCCTGGCGGCGGCTTCCTCCATCGGAATGTCCCCCCGGGCTCCGGACACGAATGGCTGCAGCACATCGAAGCGCTTCGAGGCCGCCTCGCCTTCATGCTCGGAGCGCAGCCTTTGCAGGGCGCGGTCCAGCAGGGTGAGCGCCCACAGGCGGTCGAAATGTTCTTCGGGCGTGCCGCTGGTGTCCGTCAGTTCGCGGGCGTAACGCGCCTCCGCCTCGTCGGCATCCACGTCCAGCGGCAGCAGCCGCGCCCCGCCGCCGCGCTTCTGGCGCTGGTCGTGGCGATGCTGGCGGGCCACGTAGTTGAGCAGGCAGCTCAGCAAAAAGGTGCGGAACTGGCCGCGCTCCGGGTCGGCTTTGGCAAAGGTGCGCTGCTCCAGCACCTCCTCAAAAAAGCCCTGCACCAGATCCTCCGCCGCATGCGGATCATGTCCGCGCCCGCGCAGGTAGCCGAACAGCGGCAGCCAGTAGGCCCTGCACAGCTCCGCCAGCGCCTCCTCGCCGCCCGACTCGCCGGCCTTCTGCGAGTGCAGGACCAGGCTCCAGCGCGTGGGGGCGAACTGCTTCGGCTGGGCGGTGGAGGTCGCGCGGCGTTGGGGGCGGGTGGGCATCAAGAGCGGGGAGGTAAAGTGAACTAGTGGTGCTAAGCATTCAAACGGGGATGTGTCCACGATGAATTCCTTGCTCCCACCGGCTGCCTGCCTCGGGACAGGAAGCTGTGACTCCGGGTGTTTACGTTCCTCGGACCGTCCTTGTCTCGCGGATTTGCGACGAGCCGCCGCAAGCACTGCCGGGGGGAAACAACAAAGCGCGCGGAGGCAGCCCAATACCCCCGCGCGCTTGATTTGCTTTTCAGCTCTGTCGATTCGATGTCTTCAGTGTGGTGTGGCGGGCCATTGTCGAGAGGCTTGACATTCCTGACCTCAACAACGGCCTTCAGAAGGGTATAGGCACATTCAGGCGCGAAGGTTTCGCGGTTTCTGAAGTTTTTTCTCGGCGGACGAAAACCCAGCGGATGTTGGGTCAAGTCATTGGCGGCCAGACTCAGCCCTGCTTGCGCTTCTTCCACGCCTTCCAGTCGGCCAGCGTGGCTTCGGTCATGGCGCTGGCGGCCTTGGCAAGCCACTTGTCGCCCAGTTTTCCGACGGCAATTTCCAGGCTTTTGCGTGAGCGGGCAGCACCGAGATGGACGTTCGCGGTCTCCCAGCCCATGGCGTACAAGAGGGCCTCCTCGTCCCGCTCCTCGGGCAGATCGGCCAGTTCGATGCGCGAGCAGTGCGGCGAGAGGCGGCGGACAACCCAGCGGCCTGTGACAAAATTGAAGGGATCGGGACCGCGAAGGGGGTGGGCGATCAGCTTGGCCATGTGGCCAGGCTGGGTGTCCGGCGCAGCGCTCCGCCATTCAGCGCCGTTGGAAACGATGGCCTTGGCTTCGCGGGCGATCTTTGCTCCATCCAAATCGCAGATGGCGGTGTAGCGCGGCCGGCCGAGGCTGCCCAGGCCTGCCTGCCGGTGAACGATCCGGAGGTTGCTGATGCCCTTGGGCAGAGCGCCGTGCAGGATCTTGAGCACATCGGCAGGAACGTCGGCAACGGTCTTGCCCCCGGCCATCTTGGCCCAGAAGGCCGTTGGGTTGCGCAGGACACCGACCGAGAGCTTGCGCAGCCAGGCATGGTCTTCCTCCAGAATGAAGGCGCGGCCCCCTGTCTTCAGGCTTTTGGTGTAGCCCTGCCAGATGGCTTCGCAGGCCTTGCGCGGGGTGAGGTCCAAATGATCCTGCCGGATGGCAAGAAGGGCGCTGGTGGCAAGGCGTACGGGGTCGTTTGCAAACGACAGGATGCCGCACTCGTCAAAATCATTGATGCCCCACACAAGCCGGCCTTCCGCATCGCGCCAGGTGCCGAAATTTTCCATGTGCAGATCGCCCACGCTGGGCAGACGGGGCGCCCCGGACCATTCCTTGCAGACCACCGGCCAGAGCTGCGCCCAGCGGTAATAGGTGGCGCGCATGAAGGAGAAAGGGTCCCCGGCCATCGCCGTGTGCTTCGCACTCAGATCAGCCCTGTTGACACTGACCTGGGTGGCCAGCCACTGCTCGTAGTCTGAACTTGCGGTGACGATGCTGTCGGGTGAAACCATTCCACCACTCAAACAATCACGTGACAATTTTGCAACTTGATTAATAACGGAACCTCATTTGCCAAGGTGACGCTTGAAAAACTCCCGAGTCTCTGTGACAAAGCGCTCCAGGTTCTGCTTCTTCAGGAACGCATGGCCTTCGTCGTCGAACATGATCAGTTTGGACTCGACCCCTGCCTTTTGAAGCGCGGCATTCAGCCTTTCAGAGTGATCGGGCGGCACCAGCTCGTCGAGCCTGCCATGCAGGATCAGGAACGGTGCGCTGCGGGCGTCCACACGGTTCAGCGGCGAGGCGTCTTTGGCAACCGCAGGCACCTCGGCTGGGCTGCCGCCCAGCAGGTTGCGAATCATGTCGTTGACGAGCGCTCCCGATTTGACCTTGGGTGCAAAGTCATCCGCCAGATCCGTGGGACCGGAAAGATCGACGACGCATGCCACGCGACTGGAGCAGGAGGCCAGTGCGGCATCGGAGTTGTCTCGTGTGTCCGTGGTGCCGAGGAAAGCCGCCAGGTGCCCGCCTGCGGAGGCTCCGAGCGCGCCAATTTTTGTCGGGTCCACGCCGTACTTGCCCGAGTTTGCCCGCACCCAGCGCACTGCCCGCTGGGTGTCATCGAGCTGCGCGGGCCAGCGGTTGCCGGTGCTGGTCACCAGCCGGTAATTGATGGAAAACGTCACATATCCCAGCCGGGCCATGCCTTCAGCAAGCTGGTCGAACCCCTGTTTGTCGCCGCCCTTCCACCCGCCGCCGTGGACAAAAACAATGGCTGGAAGGATGGCTGTACCTTGGGAGGCGGGGTGAAACAGGTCCAGAAGGAGCTTTTGCCCAGCGACCTCGCCATAGACCACATTGAGCTGCCGGTTCACGTCCTTTGCGTGGCAGCCCGGAAAAAGCACAAGGGTGACCAAGCACAGCAGGGAGAGCGCGAGGGGTCTGGTCCGGTCATTCATGAGGACGAATGATCTCAATCCGGGCAGGCGCTCACAAGCATCATCTTCAGGTTCAACGGCCAGCTCATCCTCTACCGACAAGCCACTGGATCAGGCGCAGCTTCTGCGCCACGCCTTTGGAAACAAGGTAGGGGTAGAGCGCGGGCTGGCCGAGGCTGGCGGAGATCTCGTTGAGCGCCGTGGAAAGGCGTACCCAGCGGCCCAGCCACTCGAGGAATTGTTCATTGGCCCCTGGGGCGGGCTTCAACATTGGGGGAAGCTCCCCGTCCTCCGCAGGGAAGCCGGCTGGTGGCAGCGCGATGCGATCAATCTCAAGCCCCAGACCTTCGGAGGTTTCCAGGGCTTCCACGATTTGCAGGTAGTGCGCCCAGGTTTCCGCCCAGTCCTCCCAGGGGTGGCTGGTGGCATAGGCGCTGATGAAGCTCTGCTCCCAGCCCTGGGGGGCGCCCTTGTCGTAGTGCTGCTTCAGCGAGGCCGTGTAGTCCGCGCGTTCGTCGCCAAAACGCTCGCGGAACGCGGTGCGGCGCACGTCATCCCAGGGCCATTCATTGACCCAGCGCTGCCAGATGAAATGGCCGCTCTCATGGCGGAAGTGCCCCAGCAAGGTGCGGCTGCTTTCTCCAAGCTGTTCGCGGTTGATCTGCCGGTAGGTGTCATCGGCCTCCTCCAGGTTCACCGTGATCACATTGTTCAGGTGGCCCATCGTTTTGGTGGGATCGGTGCGCACGCTGACAATATCAAAGGCCAGCCCCTGGCGCGGGTTCTCCGCCATGGTGGGCAGGGGGATGCCCAGCCCGAGAAGAGTGCTGATCAGCCGCCGCTTCGCCGTTTCCATCCGGCCCCACAGCAGGACATTCCTGGGATTGTCCAGGTTCGGAATGGTGCGATTGAGCCGGCAGGACAGGCAGAGGTCCTTGCCGTAGCGGGTCCATTCCAGCCAGTTGCACACCCCGTGGCGGATGCCGTTCGCACAGCGCTGCAAGCCGTTGCCCGGCTCCAGGGTGAGCATCATCCGGGCCGATGGATCATAGCCCACCTCGCGGCTGCAGCGCAGGCACTTCCAGTTTTCAAAGAACAGCGTGTTGCCGCAGTCGCAGACGAATCGTTCCATCAGGGTGAGGGGAAATGGCGGGAGGCGCTGCCACATCAGCCGCCACCACCCGTCATGCCTTCCATCGCACATCTGCTTCGGAACGCACGGAGGTTTTCACCCCGATCAATCATTCGATTGGGCAAGTTTGTGATTCCATCGGGCGCGCGGCAGGTTAGAATCACCGCACCTATGGCTGACGAACTTTCCTCCCACGAATATCACGCTCACAATGAATGGCTCGACTCCAACGGAGCCTCGGGTGAGCAACTGAACAAGGCCGGCGCTGATCTGAGCGGGGCTGATTTCACCGGCAAGACCCTGGACAAGGCCAACCTCTCCGGGGTGAATCTGTCCGGCGCGACCCTCATCGGCACGGATTTCAATGGAGCCGACCTGACCGGGGCTAATTTCTCGGGGGCTGATTGCGATGGCGGCGAGTTCAAGGACGCGAAGCTCGATGGCGCGAAGCTCGATGGCGCAAGGTTCAGCGGTGGACAGCTCGATGGCGCCAGCCTGGTCAAGGCCTCGTGCGTGGGCACCAGGCTTCAGGCGGCGTCATTCACCAACGGTGACCTCACGGATGCTGACTTCAGCAACGCCGATCTCGACGGAGCCAATCTGACCGGTGCCAAGCAGGGCGGCATCAAGCTGGAAGGTGCGGCGATCCGCGACATTCGCGGCCTGATCTAACCGACAGGAAAAGGAGTTCCATGCGAGCGCTTCTGGTCCGGCTCACGCTTTTCCTGGCGTGGGCCGCACAAGGCTTGTCGGTGACGCTGGAGGCGTACGCCAGCAGGGAGCCGTTGGTCGTTCAGACGGTGCGCAAAGGTGAGGCGGTAGACCTTGGCAAAGACAACCAGACCAACAATCTCAAGGACGGGGGCAAAGTGCTCATGCTGTCGGGGAGGGGGCTCACATCGCTTGATGGCATCAGTGGGCTGACTGTGATCGACGAAGGCCGGCCGACGTCGATCAAGGAGGTTGCCGGGCTTCAGTTGTTTCTCAACGGCAACGTCCTGGAGACCTTGCCCGATGAGATGGCGGGGCTGGATGGTGTCACCTTCATCTACCTGTTTAACAATCAGTTCCACGACATCCCGCCCGTGGTGGGCAGGATGAAGGGTTTGCAAGGCATGTACTTCACCAACAACATGCTCACAGAGATCCCTGCTTTCGTGTTCGAGATGCGGCAGCTCAGGAAGCTGCAGCTCTCCAGAAATCACGTGAAGACGTTGCCGGCCGAGATTGGCCAGCTCACCAATCTCATTCACCTAAACCTCAGCGAGAATGACTTGTCGAGCCTGCCGGACAGCATCGCAAAGCTGACCAAGCTGAGGGTATGTGATCTCTCAAACAACCGCCTGCCGCGACTTCCGGAGGCGTTTGGCGATGTTCAGATTCTCTATCAGCTGAGGGTGCGCGGCAACCCGCTGCGCGGGCTCCCAGCCGGATTCGCGAGGATGCCTGGCACCATTGACATCACCGGCACAGGCATTCGCAAAGAGGACCTGCCGCCGGCGATTCAGGCAAAGATCAGCACAGAGAAGCCCGCCATCAAACCGGAGGTCATTAAAGGGCCGTGAGCCGCTGAAGGCCCGCCGGTTCAACTTTCCAGGATGTGCCATCGCCGCCGCCAGGCGACGCTGAGCTTTTCCACCAGAGCCTCGACCTGCTCCACCTCGCAGACGTGGATGCGAATCAGCGGGATGCCTGTGCAGGCGAAGAGTTCGTTCACAAACCCGTCGCGCACGCGCGGGTTGATGCGATCAGGGGAGGGGTCGTCGAGCTCGATTCCCAGCATCGGCATCCAGTCTTGATTGCGGCAGATCAGGAAGTCGATGTGCTTCTGGCTGATCTTGTTGAAGCCGATGCCGTCGTGGTGATCAAAGACATCCGTGAGCTGAGGCTTGCACAGGATTCGACAGCGGTTTTGCGACAGCGACACGAGGCAGGCGTGGAAGCGGGCCTCGGAAGGGTTGAGCAGAGCCTTGGGAGTGTACAGGTGCTCATGAGACACACGGGATTCTCGATTCGGAGCGATGAGTTGCATGCTAAGGAATTGTGGAAAATATAGCCAGGGAGTCGTTGCCTGGCAACTGGTCAG
>CAINXC010000191.1 GCA_903854655.1 uncultured Verrucomicrobiota bacterium
TATGGGGTCTTTCGCGACCGGGCATACCATGCGCCACTCGCCCATTGTGAGGGCCGGGTAGCTCGCCGGATGGTCCAGCTCGGCATAGGCGTAGAGGCCGGAATTGCCGCGCCGCAGGACATAGTGGATGTCGATGTCCACCGCGTGGGGATCCCGCTTGTCGTAGATGTGCTTGCACGCCACATCCACCATCTCGGGGGTTTGCGTGACGACACGATAAACGCAACGCACGGGGCTTTGATAACGCGGCGTGCCGTCCATGCTCCAATACAGCCCCTTGGGGTCCACCATCTGGTTGCCCATGTAGAGGAGCGAGGCGACGCGGGCCTCCGCCTTGGCGATCGTCGCGGAGACGATGCCGTTGCTGAGGACAACGCTCTTTCCCTGATCCGTCAAGGTCACCGCAGCCCCTTCGCTGCCGCCGCCCGGCACGTTGGCGCGGAGCTGGGTCAGCAGGCAGAGGGAGGCGGCCATGCCCAGGAAACATTGGAGAGCGAGGTGTTGAAAGGGCCGGTTCATGGGACGCAGGGTAACGGCGGCAGGCGGGTGAAGTTGCAGCGGGTTCGAAAACCGATGCACGGGCGCAATCCCGTGGTATGGCTCCAGGCCCACCGTCATGCCCTTCCCGCCTCGTCCAGACCGCCCCTACAACCGCCCCCGCCCTGGCGCCGGAGCGCCACGCCCGCCGTTTCAGCAGCAGCAGCAGCCCGCGCGGCGGCCCCCTGCGCGCCTGCCCAGCCCCTCGGCCCCGCCACCGCCCGGCAGCGAGTCCTGGCCGCAGCCCTGGGCGCAGATGAAGTACTTCTCCTTCAACCCCTCCGTCTATCCCAACATGCTCTCCGCCGTGTCGCGCGAGGCGGCGGCGGGAGATCTGATCCATGTCTATGACAAGGACGGCATGCCTTTTGGCACCGGCTTTTTCAATCCCAAGGCCAACGTGGCGGTGCGTGTGATGCAGCACGGCGCGGAGCCGCTGACCGAAGAGGACCTGGACGCGCGCGTGGAGCGGGCCGTGGCCCTGCGCCGCGACCTCCTGAAACTCGATGCGCACACGGACGCCTACCGCCTGATCTTCTCCGACAGCGACGGCCTCGCCGGGCTGACGGTGGACCGCTACGACGCGACCCTCTCCATCGAGGTGACGACCCTGGGCGTGTGGCGCCGCCTGCGCCGCTGGCTGCCGATCATGCACCGCCTCGCGGGCACCACCCAGCATGTGATTCACGTCGATCCCGATCTCGCGCTCATGGAAGGCATCCGCCTTGCCGAAGTGCCGGAAATTGACGATCCAGCGCCCGCCATTGTGCGCATCCGCGAGCATGGCATCCGCTACCACGTGAGCTTTGAGGACGGGCACAAGACCGGCTTCTTTTGCGACCAGCGCGACAACCGGCTGCGCTTCGGCCAGCTTGCCGCAGGCCGCCGCGTGCTAGATTTGTGCTGCTACACCGGCGGCTTCTCCCTGGCCGCGAGGCTCATCGGCAAATGCGAGGACATCACCGGCGTGGACCTGGA
>CAINXC010000192.1 GCA_903854655.1 uncultured Verrucomicrobiota bacterium
AACACCCATAGGACCTATCTCCCCTGGCGCCGCACCCGCCCCGGCGCCCTGCGGCCCCACCGCCGCACCTGCCTGCCCTGGCGCTGCCCCCACCCCGGCGCCTGCCACTTCTGCTTGCGAGGGCAGCGGCAGAATCTTGTCCGCATCGCGCACGCCGTACAGCTTCAGGAGCTGGCGGTACAGGGGCGCGAGCACCGCCTGGTTGGGCGGGGGCAGGCCCAGGTACTCCACCGCCACCGCCTTCGCCGCCGAGAGCTGCGCCACATCGCGCTGGCTGCGCGTGCTGCTCACCTCCAGGCTCACGTTCCATTGCAGGTGGCGCAGCTCGCCGCCTTGCAGGGTCTTCAGCGCCGCGAGGCCGTTCGGGCCCACCACGGCGAAGGCCTCCTGGTCGTCCATGTGCTCCACCGCCAGCGCCTGGCACTCGGTGGTCACGCTGGTGATGCCGTCCTCCAGGTTCACCAGCAGCGGCGTGAACATCTCCTCGCCGCTCTGCGCGATGTTGTTGATGCCCGTGGCGAGCTGCGAGGTGTCCAGCCCCGCCGCCGCCGCATCATTGCCGTTGCCCACGCCCGACATGTTGACAAAGATCTGCGTGGCCCGCTCGATCAGCGAGTCCAGGTTCTGCCCCTTGAACTCGTGCAGCGGCACCCGCTCCAGAATTTTTGATGCGGGCACGTTAACATCCCGCTTGCGGAAATAGCCCGGCGCGTTCACGTCCAGGCGCGGGTTGTTCTGGCCCTCCACCGTCATCTCCGGGTTGAAGAAGGTCTTGCTGCCCGCCTGCGATTCGGACAGCTCCCAGCGGTTCATGCACAGGTCGATGAACTTCTGCAACTGCCAGAACGTCTCCACCGCGCCCATGCCGTGCCAGCGGCCCTCCACCGGCCACCACACCACCGGCGTGTAGGGGCGGCGGCCGCCCTGGAACACGTTGGCGACATGATCGTACAGAATGGGACGCCGCGTGTCCAGGTCCACCACCACGAACACATCCTCAAGACGCCCGTCGTTGTCCGCGTCGTACTTCGCGAAGAACTTCGCCGTCCGCACCACCGGGTCGCCGCGACCGTGCAGGGTGGTGCTGCGGCCGGATTCGCCCAGCTCCGGGCGCAGGGAGTCCGCGCTGGTGCGCCCGGTGTTCGCGTTGCTGGCCGCGCTGCGCAGGAAGGCCAGCGTGCGCGGGTACTCGCCCGGGTCCCATTGACGCGCCGCCTGCAGGCGCTCCATGAACTGGCCGACGATCTCGATGGCGGTGATGTCCTCAAAGTGTACCAGGGTGTCCGCCACTTGCAGGGACTCGGCGTTGAGCGGCGCGAGGAAGTCCTTGAAGTTCACCGGGCGCGCCTCCGGACCGCGCTGCCTGACGAGGCCGCGCCGCACCTTGCGCTCCTGGAACATTCCCGGATGCAGCCCGCCCGGCGGCTGGCGCGTGGTGTTGTCGCGGTCCAGCACCAGCGCGCCCGTGGCGGGGTCGAGATGCCAGGTGTCGTCGGCAAAAATGTAATCATTGTCCTCCGCCACCACCGGCTCGCCGTCCGCGCCGATCAGCACCTGGGCGAAGGTCTCGAAGTCCTGGCGGTCCACGCGATGACGCGTCTCCATCACGCACTCGCCGCGAATGCCCGCCAGCTCGATGCTCTTCATGCCCGCGAGCTTCACGCGGCCCTGCTTGAACTTGTGCTGCACCCACTCGTTGCAGGCCGTCGCAATGTCCACGTCGTCAACGCCCACCGGCACCGCCGTGCAGAACGGCTCTGCGGCGAAGAAGTGGTTCTGCGCCCGCGCGATCATCTGCTGCACGGTGCGGCGCGTCATCGGGATGTGCAGGTTCTGCCCCGCCGCGAACAGCCCCGCCCACAGCCGCCGACGCCACTCGAAGCGCTGGTGGAACACCAGGTCCCACAGGGTCCTGCGCGCCATGAAGGACATGCCCTCCACGTCCAGCTCGCCGCCGTCCTCCACCCGTGTCCACACCGGCGCGTCGTTGTCCGCGTCGCGCCGCCCCAGCTCGTCCTCCAGCTCCTGCTTGCGTCGCAGGAGGTGCTCCACCATCGCCGTCTCCTGCTCCCGCGTGAGCTCCAGCGCGCCCCGGAAGATCACCTGCGGCGCGTCCGGATCGGAGTCGATGCCGGCCTCCGGCGGCAGGCGGGCGAGAAAGGCGGAGATCTGCGAGTCGTTGGCGGGCGTCATGGATTATGTGTAACACACTAGCCGACAGTGTGGCAACTGATTTTTGCGGTCGCGGCCGGGGAGGCGGCCTCAACCCCGCGCTCCGTGTTCGCGGCTGGAGTACAGACTTTAGTCTGCCGGGGTGGCGGAACGCGCCGTGCAATCCAGCCTGTG
>CAINXC010000193.1 GCA_903854655.1 uncultured Verrucomicrobiota bacterium
CGTTCGCGTAGGCCGCCTGGATGTCGGCCTCGATCTCGGCCTTCTTGTCGGCGGGCAGCTTGTCCAGCTTGCCGACGAGGTCGCCAAAGCCATTGTTAAAATCGACGCCCAGCTCCGCGAGCGTGGCGGCGTGCTTGGCGATGAGATCCTTGAAGAACACCTTCACCACGTGGCCGAAGATGATCGGGTCGGACACCTTCATCATGGTGGCCTTCAGGTGAACGGAGAACAGCACGCCATCGGCCTTCGCCTTGGCGATCTGCTGTTCCAGGAAGGCGACGAGAGCGCTCTTGCGCAGGACTGTGCCGTCAATGATCTCGCAGGCTTTCAGCGGCGTGCTGGCCTTGAGGACCTTGGTGGCCCCGTCCTTGCCGACGAACTCGATCTTCACATCGGTCGCCTCGGGAACAACGACGGACTTCTCGTTCGAGAAGAAGTCATCCTTGCCCATGGTGCCCACGCTGGTCTTGGAATCCGGCGACCACTTGCCCATCGAGTGCGGGTTCTTGCGGGCGTATTCCTTCACCGCCTTCGGCGCACGGCGGTCGGAATTGCCCTCGCGCAGCACTGGGTTCACGGCGCTGCCCATCACCTTGGCATAGCGGGTGCGGAGTTCCTTCTCGGCTTCGGTCTGCGGATTCTCGGGGAAGTCCGGCAGCTTGTAGCCCAGGTTCTGAAGCTCAACGACGGCGGCCTTCAACTGCGGCACGGAGGCGGAGACGTTGGGCAGCTTGATGATGTTAGCCTCGGGCTCGACACACAGTTTGCCCAGGTAGGCAAGGTCATCGGAAATGCGCTGCTCTGGCGTCAGGAACTCAGGAAAATTGGCGATGATGCGCCCGGCCAGCGAAATGTCCCGGGTTTCCACCACGATGCCCGAGGACCTGGTGAAGGCCTCGACAATCGGCAGGAACGAATAGGTGGCAAGAGCGGGCGCTTCGTCCGTCTTGGTGTAGATGATGGTGGGTTTGTGGGACATGTCAGGGAGTGGGCCGGGAAAAAGTGAAAATCAGTGCTAGCCTAGCTCCTCCGCCAGCGCAACGGGCAAGGAGCTGATTGTGCGCCAAAACCATCACGCCGTCGCACCGCCGTGCTCGCCGTTTGCCAGCACTGGCACCGCTTCCTCGACCGGCACCGCCTTCCTGGCCCGCCCCGCCATCAGCAGCCGGTAGAACACCGGCGTGAGCAGGAGGCCGAAGATCGTCACCCCGATCATGCCGCTGAACACCGCGATGCCCATGGCGTGGCGCATTTCAGCCCCCGCACCACGGCTGGCGACCAGAGGCCAGACCCCGGCGATGAAAGCGATGCTGGTCATGAGGATGGGGCGCAGGCGCAGGCGGGCGGCGATCAGCGCGGCCTCCGTGGCGGTGTGCCCCTCGTCCTGCTTCACCTTGGCAAACTCCACGATCAGAATCGCGTTCTTGCAGGCCAGCCCCACCAGCACAATCAGGCCGATCTGGGTGAAAATGTTGTTGTCAGAGCCGTCAAGAAGCACCCCCACCAGCGCGCTGAGCAGCGTCAGCGGGATCACCAGGATGATCGCCAGCGGCATGCGCAGGCTTTCATATTGCGCGGCGAGCACCAGAAAGACCAGGACGATGCACAGCGGGAACACAAACACCGCCGTGTTGCCCGCCAGGATCTGCTGGTAGGTGAGCTCCGTCCACTCAAAGTCCATGCCCTTCGGCAGAGTCTCGCGGGCGATCTGGGCGATGGCCGCCTCCGCCTGGCCGGAGCTGTATCCGGGCGCCGGGCCACCATTGATTTCGGCGCTGGGATAGGAGTTGTAGTGCATCACGCGGTCCGGCCCCGTGCCGTTCTTCACCTTCAGCACCGTGCTCAGCGCCACCATGTTCCCGTCGCGGTTGCGCACCTTCAGCTTGGCGATGTCCTCGGCACGGCTGCGGAACTTCTGATCGGCCTGGAGAACCACCTGCCAGGTGCGGCCGAAGCGGTTGAAATCGTTCACGTACAGCGATCCCAGGTACACTTGCAGGGCCAGCGAGATGTCCTGCTTCGAAATGCCCAGGCTCTCCGCCTTCACCCAGTCCACGTCCGCATCAAGCTGCGGCGTGCTCTCGCGATAACCGGTAAACACGCCCGCCAGTGCCGGATTTTGATAGGCCTTGGCGATGACCGCGTTCGTGGCGTCCGCAAGGGCCTGGTAGCCCAGGTCGCCACGGTCCTCGATCTGCATCTTGAAGCCGCCGATCGCCCCCATGCCGTTCACCGGGGGGGGCGGCACACAAAGAATGAAGGCGTCCTGGATCTTGCTGAACTCCGCATTCAACGCCCCCGCAATGGCGAAGCCCGAGAGATCAGGCGTGGTGCGCTCCTCAAAGGACTTCAGGCCCACGAACACAATCCCGGAGTTCGAGGAGTTGGTGAAGCCGTTGATCGACAGGCCGGTGAATTCGATCGCATCGGCCACGCCAGGGTGCTTCAGCATGATGTCGCTCATTCTCCGCATCACAGCGTCGGTACGGTCCAGGGAGGCGCCATCAGGAAGCTGCGCAAAGGCCACCAGGTACTGCTTGTCCTGCACCGGCACGAAGCCCGTGGGCACCTTGTTGAACACCTGCCAGCCAGTGAACACGAGCCCGGCATAGAACAGCAGCGCCACCACGCTGAACCGGATCAAGCGGGCCACAACCCACTGGTAGCCGCCCGCCGCCAGTTCAAAGAAC
>CAINXC010000194.1 GCA_903854655.1 uncultured Verrucomicrobiota bacterium
GTTCCGCCCCTCACCCCAACCCTCTCCCGCCGGGAGAGGGAGTTCGCGCCACGATTGTTCAAAGCACGGGGTTTTGAATGGCCAAGAGGCAGTCGTCCACTCCCGGCGGGAGAGGACAAGAGGTGAGGGGCAAGCTTGGCAGCACCATCCACCTATTCCTGCCTGAGGTTGGTATGAAGTGAACGCAACAGTTGCCTGCCCGTCACAGAGCGGGTATTCTCCCGCCATGAATGATTGGCAAGACTGCCCGGCCATCGAACGCGACCCTGAGCGAGTCAGCGGCGCATGGATCTTCCGTGGGACGCGTGTGCCAGTACGCGCTTTGTTTGAGAATTTGGAGGACGGGGCGACGGTGGATGACTTTCTCGAGTGGTTTCCGGGTGTGCTACGCTCGCAGGTCGAGGCTGTGTTGAAAAATGGGGAGTCCAGTCTGCTCGCAACTGCCTGACCCGGGAATCACACCCCCCATCACAGCGCCATCAACGGCGCGGGCACCAGGAATGCGTGCTGCTCAAGCAGGCTGCGGGCACCGTTCCAGGACAGGAAGGGGGTGAGGTACACCACCAGGCAGTAAACCAATGCCACGGGCAGAATGGCCAGGCGGCCGAGCCAGCGGGCGGTCCAATGCCGGTCCTTCTCACGGCGCAGGGCGCGGCTGGTGGCCCAGCCGGTCAAGACTCGCGCCGGGAAAATGAAGGCCACGAACACGAGGCTGGGCAGCCAGGCGAGCTCGCGCGGGGTGAGCTCGATTTTGAGCAGGTAGAGCGGGATGGCGAACAGCAGTGTCACCAGCAGCGCCAGCCAGAAGGCCAGGGGGGCGCGGCGAAAGCGGGCGCGCACCTCGCGCCATTCGAACATGGCGCTGAAGCGTCCGGTCTCGGCAAAGTGCGCCTGCAGGAAGGGCAGATGGATGGCGACGATGAGCAGCATCAGCAGCGCGGGGAAGGAAACCAGCGCGGCGGGGCCCACGGGCAGCCGGGTGGCGAGCAGCAGCAGGCCCACCGGCAGCACCAGCCAGCACAGCGCGCCGAAAAAGCCGCGCAAGCCGAGCCAGAAGTAGAACGGCAGGCGCAGGCCGAGGACGCAGTCCGTTCCCACGCGCTGAAGGTTTTCAAACTTGCCCGGTGACCACAGCCATTTCCAGAAACGAAGCGGCGCAGGCCAGGCAAAATGGACCAGCTTGCCACCGCGAATCCAGGCCCAGGCGATGTGCAAAAACGTGAGCAGGGTCACGACGATCAAGGCCGCCCGCCATGCCGTGGCGGTGGGGCTGCCGGGGGCGATGAGTTCCGCATCGCGCCAGAAGCCGGAGAGGAGCCGCGCCGGCCACAGCACCAGCCAGGTGCCGGCCACCAGGCCGCCCACCACCGCCGCCTTGCGCACGCCAATGAATCCATCCCGCAGCCGCCCCGTACGCGCCACGGTGCCGCTGACGTGCAGGAGATAGCCGAGGCTGAGGAAGTTGAGCAGCGGGATCACCGAGCACGCGGCGAGGGCGGCAATGATCGTGGTGAAACCGAACAGCCAGGTCACGGCGGAGAGACAGCGGCTGATGATTCCCGGACGTGCCGCGCGTTCTGCCGGCACCGCCGCAGGCGATGGACACGGCTGGGCCAGGGGCAGGATGGCCTCGTGGAATTCGACAATGTTTGACATGCTTGCGCAGCTTAACGCGGCGGCGAGCGGGCCGGTCACGCAGGTTTTTCATTCTTTTTGGTGACCGTTGCCAGACTGGCGCGTTTACCCCCGTGATCCCAGTCAACCCCACCTCGTGACTTCCGCCGTGAAATCCCTCTTCTCCTTTCAAAGCTGGCCCGCGTGGCTGCGCAACGGCGCCCTCGCCGCTGTCTTCGTGGGCGGTGTGGCCATGGAGTTCCGCTCGCTGCTCTCGCCCCCGGTGGCGGCGGGTCTTGAACTCACGTCCCAACCCTCGCCGAAAGCTGCCGGGATCGATGACACCGTGCGTGCGGTTGATTCTGCGTTTGCCGCAGACTGGCAGCAAAAAAACCTCCAGCCCACGCCTGCCGCTGATGCGCTCACCATCGCCCGGCGGCTGTCTCTCGCGCTGACCGGCAGCATTCCGTCGCTGCAAGAAATTCGCGCGCTGGAGGCAAAGCCGGAGGGCGAGCGAGTCACCTGGTGGCTCGGGCATCTGCTCGCCGACCGCCGCAGCAGCGACTACCTGGGCGAGCGTCTGGCGCGCGTGTATGTCGGCACGGAAGCAGGCCAGCCCATTCTATACCGGCGGCGGCGGCTGGTCGCGTGGCTCAGTGACGCACTCTACACCAACAAGCCATACGACCAGATCGTCCGCTCGTTGATCGACGCCCAAGGCATCTGGACCTCGCACCCGGAGGCGAATTTCATCTCCGCCACCTTCGAGCCCAAGAAAGGGCCAAGCGAAGCGAAGCTGGCCGGTCGTGTCAGCCGCGCTTTTCTCGGGGTGCAGATGGACTGCGTGCAATGCCACGACGGCAAGCTGGGCAGCACCTGGAAGCAGAAGGACTTCCACCAACTGGCCGCCTTCTTCGGACAGACCAGTTTTAGCGGCATTTCGCTGACCGGTCTGGGTGACGACCCCCGGCGGAAATACGAGTACCGCTACCTGCGCAAGACGGAGGATGAACTTGTCCCCGCCATAGCGCCATGGCAGCCTGAGCTGCTGCCTGAGCAAGGCACGCCCCGCCAACGCCTTGCGACCTGGGTCACTTCACCGCAGAACAAGCCCTTCGCCCGTGCCTTTGTGAACCGCCTGTGGGCATTGATGTTCAATCGTCCGCTGGTGCTGCCGGTGGATGAAATTCCGCTCCACGGGCCGTTACCTCCCGGCATGCAGATCCTTGCCGATGACTTCACGGCGCACGGCTGCGACATTCAGCGCCTGATCAAGGTAATCGCGGCCACCCGCGTCTTTCAGATGAGCAGCAGTTCAGCCGATCCCGATCATCCCCCCGGCGCCGAGGCGGAAAAGGAGTGGGCCTCCTTTCCCATGACGCGCCTGCGTCCTGAGCAGATGGCCGGCAGCGTCCTCCAGGCCGCCTCGCTCACCACCCTGGACGCGGACACCGAAGTCCTGTTCCGGCTCAAACGCGACATCGATGTGGGGAACTTCGTCAAGCGTTACGGCGACGTGGGCGAGGATCAGTTTGGCGACCAGGCCAGCACGATTCCGCAGCGGCTGCTGGTCATGAACGGCAGCATGATCGCCAACAACACGGGGACGAATCCGCTCGCCACCAATGCCTCCGAGCGCATTGGCCTGCTGTCGCCCGATTTCGCCACTGCGGTGGACACGGCCTACCTCGCCGCCTTCACCCGGAGGCCCTGCAAGGAAGAGGCGGATTATTTCACTGCCA
>CAINXC010000195.1 GCA_903854655.1 uncultured Verrucomicrobiota bacterium
CATGCCGTGACCGCGATGACGGCCCACAGCGTCGATTTCGTCGATGAAGATGAGGCAGGGGGCGTTCTTTTTGCCCTGCTCAAACATGTCACGCACACGGCTGGCACCGACACCGACGAACATTTCGACGAAGTCTGAGCCGCTGATGCTGAAGAAGGGCACATCGGCCTCGCCTGCAATGGCTTTGGCCAGGAGGGTCTTGCCAGTGCCTGGAGGGCCGGTCATGAGCACGCCCTTGGGGATCTTGCCGCCGAGGCGCTGGAACTTCTTCGGGTCCTTGAGGAACTCGACGATTTCCTGCACTTCCTCTTTCGCTTCCTCCACGCCGGCTACGTCCTTGAAAGTGACCTTGTTGCGGTCCTGAGCGAGCATCTTGGCCTTGCTCTTGCCAAAGCTCATGGCTCCGCGACCTGCACTGCGCAGCTGCTGGCGCACGAGGAAGTAGAAGAAGGCAAGGATGACCAGCAGCGGCAGCATGAACGCGACGATGGAAGACCACACATCGTTGTCATAAATCGAATTGAGCACGAGTTTGTGCTCATCGAGCAACTTGTGGAGCTCTTCCTTTTGGAACTCGATGTTCACCACCACACTGAATTCCTTGGACTCCAGTTTGGCAGCATCGAGAGCAGGCTTCGCCGGGACGTCTTTGACGGGGTCGGCAACAACCGGTTTGCTCAAGCTGGGCGGTGCGGGCTCGGCCTCAGCCGTTTTGCCTGCCTGCAAGATGCTGATGGTAGGAAGTGGAAAGTAACTGCCCTCAATGGTTTTCTTGGAGGTGGCGTCGGAATTGACGAGGACGAGTTTTTTAGTGGTGTCGATGCGGTCGGCTTCAACATACTTTTTGAACTCGGCGTAGTCGAAAACCTTGCGGCTCCCGGTCAGCCCCTTTTGCATCATGAGGGCCGAGATCACCAAGGTGATCGCGAGAGCAAAGAGGAGAAAGCCGCGCCAGTTGAACTGCGGATCTTGGTTGCGACGGTTGGGGCCGTCGGGGCGATTATTGAAGGGGTCGTCGGACATGAGCGGGGGTTGTTACAACTAAGTAACGCGAGACCGAGCATACACGCCGGTAATTTTTTTGCAAAATGCGATTCGTCGGGGCTAAAGGCACCCTTAGCAGCGGGCAGAAGCCGGGTTTAGCGCCCGATTGGGACGCGTTTGAACTCCCGGGTCAGGCTGGTCAGGGAATCCTCCACCCCCATGCGTTCCAGGCTGCTGGCACCGACGAAACCGTCCGCCGAGGTCTTGCTGAGGATGAATTCCACGTCCTTGGGCGTGTTGATCGGGCCACCGTGGGTGAGGGTGAAGATGTTGGGATTGACGCTCTTCGCGGCATCAATGATGTCCTGGGTGACTTTCACGGTGTGGTCCCAGCTCACCACGGCATTCGTCACGCCGATGCTGCCGCCTACGGTGGTGCCGACGTGCGCTATGATTGCGTCTGCGCCGTTTTTCGCCATCTTGATGGCTTCTTCCGGCGTCGCCACATAGACGATGCTGAACATGTCCATGCGCGTGGCCAGACCGACCATTTCGAATTCTTTCTCCACGCTCATGCCGGTTTCCTCCAGCACGCCACGGAAATGACCGTCCACGATGGTGTGGG
>CAINXC010000196.1 GCA_903854655.1 uncultured Verrucomicrobiota bacterium
CACCAGCGAACCATGCAGGACCAGGGGCCGTTCCACTTCGAGTGCCACTCGAAGCTACTCAGAACCGGCCGCTCGGCATTCGTAGCGTCGACTGCGAGTCGAAGTGGCCCGGCAGGCCGAGCGATTCAGCGGCACCAGCAACACCAGCGAACCATGCAGGACCAGGGGCCGTTCCACTTCGAGTGCCACTCGAAGCTACTCAGAACCGGCCGCCCGGCATTCGTAGCGTCGACTGCGAGTCGAAGTGGCCCGGCAGGCCGAGCGATCCAGCAACACCAGCGAACCATGCAGGACCGGGGGCCGCTCCACTTCGAGTGCCACTCGAAGCTACTTTGTGAGTTGCGCACCGCCCCGCCATCCCCTTCAATCCCACGCATGCAGATCGGCATCTTCACCAAAACCTTCCTGCGCCCGACGCTGGAGCAAACGTTGGACACTGTCCAGGCCACGGGGCTGAGCTGCGTGCAGTTCAACATGGAGAGCGCCGGGCTGGCGCCGATGCCGGATGAGATCCCGGCGGGGCTTGCCGAGCGCATTCGGGAGCAAACGGCGGCGCGTGGGATTGCCATCGCCTCGGTGCAAGGCACCTTCAACATGAGCCATCCTGACCCGGAGCATCGTCGCGCGGGACTGAAGCGCTTGCGCCTGCTGGCCGAGAATTGCGGGACGCTGGGCACGTCCATCATCGCCATCTGCATCGGCACGCGCGATCCAGACAACATGTGGCGCAATCACCCGGACAACGGCACTCCTGAAGCCTGGCGTGACATGACGGATTGTGTGCGCGAGGCGGTGGGGATCGCCGAGGAGTTTGGCCTGACACTGGCGCTGGAGCCCGAGGTCAGCAACGTCGTGGACTCCGCGCAAACCGCCCGTCGCCTATTGGATGAGATCGGCTCGCCTCGACTGAAGATCACCATGGATGCCGCGAACCTCTTTCATGCCGGGGAACTGCCGCGCATGGTGGAGATCTTGGATGAAGCCTTTGCTCTGCTGGGCAAGGACATCATCCTGGCGCACGCCAAGGACCTGAGCCGCGATGGCGAGGCCGGGCAGGAACCGGCGGGCAAAGGATTGCTCGACTACGACCGCTACGTGTCACTGCTGAAAGGCAGCGGTTTTCCGGGGCCGATCCTGCTGCATGGATTGCCCGAAGCTCAGGTGTCGGAGTGTGTTTCGTTTTTGAGGGGGAAGGTGGGACAGCCGTAAGGCCATTCCAGCAAAGTGGAAACGGCGTCCTACCGTTTGCCCCAAAGGTCGTCTCGCATTGTGCGACAATTGAGTTGGATTGTCGGATCAATGCGGAATATCATCTGCGTTGCATTCCATGAAAAAAGCGCTCGTTATCGCCACAGTCGCTCTCCTTGCCACCTTGCCGGCTCAAGCGCGCATTGGTGATTCGCCTCAGCAGAGTGATGCTCTTTATTGTAAAGGCGAGAAGCTGAGCTACACCGGTGAGCTTCGTGGAGGTGAGAGCTGGAAATACGTCACAAAAGACTATTGCCTCATCATCATATATGTGAACGGCAAATCCGTCTGGGAGTACGTGTATCTCCTCGATGGCCCAATGAACCAAACTTGGATGAAGAAATTCATCCAAGTCAACCAGGCTTCAGATGGGACTTGGCACTATTACACCAAGGAGGGTATCTGGAAGCGAGGAGGCAGATTGAAGCTGATCGCCTATCGTGAGGGTATAATGTTCAATATCAAGGATGTCGAGGCTGTGAAAGCCGCTGAGCAGTGAAACAGCAACCCTTAGGGTAACACTCGACAATCCGCTGGGCTTGGGTGCTCAAGAGCACGATCAGCAGCGGACCTCCCCAGGTGTTCCCACGTTGAATATGGTCCTGTTCCACCCATGAAAACAGCACTCATCACCCTGTTCCTCTTCGCTTGTTTGGTTGCCGAGAACCCACCACCCATCCGCCACCTCACCCCGCCTGAGAAGGGCTTCTTCTCCAAGCGGCTCGACTTTCATCACCTGCCGGTCAAGGCCCACCAAGTGGTGGCGGATGAAGCGCTGGTGGCGGATGAAGCGCTGGTGGCGGGGCAGGCGCGGTTGGAAATGATGTTTGCCCACATGGGGCGCTACCGGGAGACCATCATGCGGAAACTGGAGGCGGCCGGGGTGGAACTGCATATCATCGGGCGCGACCAGGTGACCACCGACCTGCCCGAGTGGCGGCAGGACAAAGGCAAGCCGCTGGCCGAGTACAATGGCCAGACCCGCGACGAGCGTACCCGGGGCATGGGCGGCAAGCTGGTCTCGTGCGGCGAGGAGAACCTTCTCAAATTGCCCAAGGACCGCTACCTTGGCCGCGACATCTGCGTCCATGAGTTCGCCCACTGCATCCGCAACTTCGGCATCACCCCGGCGCTGCGGGCGCGGTTCGACAAGCAGCACCAAAGCTCGCTGGCGAAGGGGCTCTGGACCGGCTCATACGCGGCCTCGAACGCTGACGAATTCTTCGCCGAGCTGAGCATGTGGTACTTCGGCACCCACGGCGATCTGACCATGCAAGGCCCCAAACCCAAGGGCGGCGCGGAAGGCCTGAAGGAATACGATCCCGAAGCCTACGCCTTGTTCGATGAGTTTTACGGCGGCAGGGCGAAGCTGTGATGCGGGCCAGCGTGCGGCAAAGGATTGTGTTCCTGGGACAGAACCAGTAAAAGGTCGTCATGAACTCCCTGTTTTGCATCCTGGCGCTGGGAATGGCGCTCGAAGCCATGGGGGCTGATGAGTCTTCCGTGCCGCTCATGCCGAAGGACTTGAGGACGGACGACAGGGGCTCTGCGGCCATGCTGCCTTACAAGGATGGTGTGATGCTGAAAAACTACTTTCCGAGATTGAACCGGGCGAACAAATGGGTTGCCACTTATCAGGTGTACGCGGTGTCCTTCGGCGCGCCGACACCGGCGCTTCCTGCTATTACGGGATTGGACAAATTGCTGAACGCTGGCCTCAGCGGCGGACAGTGCGTGGTGCTGGGCCTGAGCGGCAAGGAAATCAAGGCAGTGGCGCTGGGGAATGATGGCTCCTGGAATGGACTCGAACTTCCGCGCGTGTTCACCGACGAAGCACGGACGGATGAGGACAGCCTGCCGGTCGTCATTCCCTCCCGCAGTTCCGTGGCGCTCATGATGAATGACCTGCTCTGTTGGCGGGAAGGGGATGCCTGGCGCACCGCCCGCCTGCCAGCAGTCCCCAAGTTCTGCGAGGAATTCGAGCCCAGCGGATTCGGGGAAATCCAATATCTGGACGGCACCCGGTTTTATGCGGGTTGGGATGAGGGAGAGTGGGGAGGGATGCTGGCGATGGCAGATGTAGCCTTTCCAATCCCTGCCTGGGGCCACGTGAGCGGCAAAGACGGGCAGGAAGAGAGGGGATTCCTGACAACCATCCTGTGCACGCCCTCGTAGGTGCGGGCAGAGATGAATTATGGGCGGGGCTGGGTTTGTCCCACATGGGCATCAATCGACGTGGACTCTATTGCTACCGGTACGGTGAATGGCAGACGTTGATGGAAGGCGCATTCGATCAGGACAATGGGCCGCTCCGATTTCCCGTGTCATCCCCGCTTTCCGATGTGGCTGTGGATGCGCGGGGCCGACTCTATGTTCTGGCGAGCGACGCCGGGGTCTTCGAAGTCCAGCCGCACGATCTTCGCCCGGTGCTTTCTATCAATCTGGCGGCGCTGGAAAGTGTGCGCATCGATGAGCGGAGTCCGGATCCATTTTCGCGACGCCAGGTCGTTGGATGCTATCCTCGGCACCTGTGCTTTGCCGCCAACGGGGATGTGTATGTTTCCACTGGCTCCTTTGGGATTTTTGCCTTCCACCAGAGCGGCGGGCGTTGGGTGGGGAAGCAGATCATGCTGGGGAAGTGACGCCTTCAGGTGCTCAGCCCGTGGCCGCCCCGCCCAGCAGCTTCACGTTCAGGCTGCCGCCGGCAAAGAGCATCTCGTCGATGGCGGCTTCCACATGCTGGAGTTGCAGGTCCTGCATCTCGCCCTCCTGAACCAGCAGTTGCGCTGAGCGGCGCATCAATTCCTTGATGAAGGCGGCGCTGGCGTTCTTGGTCTTGCGGACGATGAGGGACACCACTTTGTCCCCGATGCGCAACTTGCCGGCGTAAAGCCGCACCAGCTTGCGCCTGCCATCCTCATCGGGCAGGGGAAACTCGATGGCCTGGTCCACACGACCCGGACGCGAGGCCAGGGCGGCTTCCAGATCTTCGGGTCGGTTGGTGGTGAGCACGAAGAGCAGCGCTGCATCTTCGCGCAGGCCGTCCATTTCGTTGAGCAGCTTGTTCAGCATGCTCTCCTCGCACGGGCCGCGCATGGCGGCTCTCGTGCGGGCGATGAGATCCACGTCCTCGATCACCACCATGGCAGGCTGCAGGAAGCGGGCGAGCTGCATGTACTCGTCCAGCAGCCCCACTTGATCGGCGGTGATCAGCAGCGTGGTGTGCTCCGGAAGCTGGCTGGCGAGGTAGTGGATGGTGTGCGTTTTGCCGGTGCCGGGCGGCCCGTGGAACAGCAGGCCCTTTTTGACGCTCATGCCGAGCTGGTGGAGGCGATCCCGTTGCGCGATGAAGTCCATCACGTTCCGCTCCAGAAGCTGAATCGTCTTTTCGGGCAGGATCACCTGCTCGCGGCTCACGCCGCGCAGCTTGTGAACGCGCACGCTGCCGGCTTTGCCGGAGTAGTTGTCCCTTTGTTCCAGCGAAATCACCTTGCCACGGTAGGACCGCGCCTTGCTTACCAGAAGTTCGAGCTCCCGGAACACCTCGGCGCTCAGTGATCCGCCCGTCTCATGCGGCAGCAGGGCGACCTCCACCTGCCATCCGGTGGGCTCGGTGTGTTTCACCACCGGGGTCAAAAGGATGGCCAGTTTCACTGTCGCCAGAGAGCAAAGCCAGACGGTGGATTTCAGGCAGCGCTCGGGAACGGCTTCGCCGATGTCAACGTCCTCATACTCGATGGGCGCGATCACCGGCGGCTCCGAGCGCTCGACCGACAGCATGCTGAAGGTGAAAGTCTGGAAAGCGTAGCCCGCCTGGACGCCTGACTGATGGCTGACCGAGAAGCGCCTCTGAATTATGTCAAGCAGCGCGCCTTGAAGATCCACTCGCGCGGTAACAGGAAAGGACCGCGACGCCGTGACCAACTGGTGCAGCGTGTCGATGCGGAAATGCTTGCGCAGCATGCTGGCGACACTGGTGACTGGGGGCCTGCGTTTGGGGCTTGGTTTGGCTTTCCTGGTGCTCATGGGAGGGAGAAGGCTTTTCGCCTTCGGGGAGCGATTGTGAATGGGGGGCTTTGTGAAAGCCATATTGTTTTCTTCTGGAAACCGGACCGTTCCCCAGCCACGATAGAAGAATATGGGCCACTAAAACTGCCCCCCTCCGCCATGAAGACCTCCAAGATGAATGGCATCTACCATGAGTTCGCCCTGATGTTTCTCGGCAGGGTTGCAGTGGAGGAGGACATCCCGTTTGCCGAGAGCCTGGATCGAGCCTCTCTGGACGGCTCGATCTCTTCGCTTGCCTTGGTCGATGACTACCTATTGTTCGTTCACGAAAACCTGGAGGGCCTGACGGATTCCGAGTACAAGAACCTGGCCCTCCGCTGCGGCGCGTATGTGGGCGAATGCGTGCGCATGACCTGGCCCGGCCTGTATGACTGGATGGACTACGATGACTACGTTCCCCTCCATCCCGAGGCGGCGGAGCGGCTGCCTGAGCGCTACCTGGGCACCAGCGCCCTGCTGCTGCGCAATCCCGACGCGTTCATCATGCCCGTGAACAAGGTGCTGCGTTTCATGCACGAAGGACCGGAAAACAGCGTCCACTACTTTGCCACCTGCGAGCATCGGCATCATAAACGGCACGAGGGGAAACCTGCCCGCTAACGGCGTTTTTCTCTTGGGGCAGGGAGGGGGGCGGTGGCCACGCCCCTGCTCCCGGCACTTGCACTGGGCGGTTTTCTCCCGACTGTCCCGTCCCCTTTTCCTGATCCATGATTCCGAACATCTATCGCACCCACCATTGCAACGCGCTCCGTGAGGAGCACATCGGCCAAACCGTCACGCTCGCGGGCTGGGTGAATTCGGCGCGCGACCACGGCGGAGTGATCTTCATCGACCTGCGCGACCGCGAAGGCATGACCCAGGTGGTGTTCCGTCCGGAAGAAGACGCGGAGATCGCCACCCGCAGCCACGAGCTGCGCGACGAAGACGTGGTGCAGATCACCGGCCGCATCGAGAAGCGCCTGGCCGGCACGGAGAACGACAAGCTGGCCACCGGCACCATTGAAATCGTGGCGGTGACGCTGACGATGCTGAACAAGGCGGACGTGCTGCCCTTCCATCTGGACCGCGAGCTTTCCAACGAGGATTTGCGGATGAAGTACCGCTACCTGGACCTGCGCCGCGAGCGCATGACCCGGAACATCCGCACCCGCCACAAGATCACCACGGCGGCGCGCAACTACCTGGATGGCGAGGGCTTCATCGAGGTGGAGACGCCCATCCTTTCCAACCCGACGCCGGAAGGCGCGCGCGATTTCCTCGTGCCGGCGCGCATGCACCCCGCGCATTTCTACGCGCTGCCGCAGGCACCGCAGCAATACAAGCAGCTCCTCATGGTGGCAGGGCTGGAGCGCTATTTCCAGATTGCCCGCTGCTTCCGCGATGAAGATCTTCGCGCTGACCGCCAGCCGGAGTTCACCCAGATCGACATTGAGGCCAGCTTCGTGAAGCAGGATGACATCATCCCGCTG
>CAINXC010000197.1 GCA_903854655.1 uncultured Verrucomicrobiota bacterium
AATTTCATTGACATGGCCTTTGGCTTTTGATCAAATGCGAAATAAGCGAATTAATCGACCTCAAACAGTATGAAACAAAAACTCTTTGGCTTTTTGCGGCCGGATCGGCGCGGGCTGGCGCTGATTTCAGTTCTTGGCGTGGTCACCCTGGCCATGATCCTGATTCTGGCCTTGTTTTCGGTGAGTGATTCTGAATACAAGGCATCGCGCGTTTATTCGGAAGGGGCCACCGCGCACCATCTGGCGGACAACGCCATCAACATCGTGATGGGCCAGATCCAGGCGGCGGCGACGGGATCAGGGACCACGATCGCACCCACGGGCTCAGCCCCGTTGGGCAGCACCATCTGGGCTTCGCAGCCCGGGGCGGTTCGCGTGTATGACAGTGGCGGTCACTTCATTCTGGGGCGCACCTTGTATTCCAGTTCCCACATGGTGTATCAGCCGGCAGGGGGGCTCGCCGGGGAGAAGGCCATGGCGGATTACGCTCCTGATGGCAACTGGGCCAATGCCCTGGATCAATGGGTGGACTTGAACAAGCCGGTGACGCGGAGCAAGCTGGGCTTGACGCAACAGGTCTATTTCCCGATTTTTGATCCGCGGGCGACGATTGTGGGAGGTATCTTGTCGAACGGGCAGAAGTACACCCCGCCTGAAGGATTCAGCATCCTCCTCAACAGCACCGGCACCGGCTCGCACACGGTGAGCAGCGCCGCCCTCGGGGTGATCACCAACACCATTGGCGGAGGCACCGCCCCTGCTCAGTACCGGCTGCCCATGCCGGTCGAGTGGCTCTATGTCCTGAAGGATGGTTCGGTGGGCACGGTGCAGGCCGCTGGCGGCGGCGGTCCTGCCCAGTGGGTGGCTACCGGCGGCAAGAGCGGACCGACAGAAGAAAACCCCATCATTGGTCGCGTGGGCTTCTGGACGGATGATGAGTGCTGCAAAATCGACATCAACACCGCCGGTGAGCCCGGCTATTGGTCCACGCCCGTGGTCCTGCATGATCGCGAGCGCAAGTGGGCCGATTCTCCGCCCGCCGTCTTCGAGTACCAGCGGTATCCCGGCCATCCGGCCACGGTTGCCCTGAGCTCCGTGTTTTCGCCCGGCTTCAATGACGACAACTATTATTCTCCCGGTGGAAACGCGGTCAATCAGTCGGGCAATCTGACGTTCAAGAACTCCATTTACACTTTCGTGCCCAGGCTCGCACCCGGGGGCACGAACGATGGGCAGATACCTTTTGCAGCGGACGCCTTCAACACTTCGCAGGTGGCGGATTTGGGCACCCTGGAGCTGGCCATCATGAAGGCCAAGACCGAGCCCTTCTATGCCTCCGTGGATGAGTCTCTCTTCAACACCACGATGGGTCCCCTGGGGCGCGGGTTGAACCTCCTGAGCGATGCCAGCGGGGCGCCTGTGATCAACCCGGAGATGCTGGAAAGATCACGGGCCTTCCTCACCGCCCACAGCCGCGCTCCCGAAACCAACATGTTCGGCCTGCCGCGTGTGGCGATCTGGCCCGTGCCGGATACTTCACCGCCTCCCGGTGGCGTTGACTGGCATGCCTACCGCACCGGTTATGACTCGGCGGTGGCCACCTGTGCCAAGCTTGGCACGGTTTCCACCGCGCCTGAAGGGGCGCTCACGGAAGTCGCCAACAGCTATTACTTCCGCAGGCTCGATCCTTCCAACGAGCTCACCGACATGGGCAGGAATGGCGGCAGCGTCGGCATGGTGCGCAACGGCGCCCTCATGAACTACCTGGACAATCTGATTCGCATGACGATGCCTGGGGGGCAGTCCTTTTTCACCAAGTACACGGGCAGCGGCGGCAATGATGCCGAGCAGGTGCTGGTCGAAATCTTTGACTACATCCGCTGCACCAACCTCTATGATGGCTTCCTGGCGGATGGCGATGGCACGCCTCTGCACCAGGGGTATCAGGAGGTGGCTCCCCGCGACGACACCCTGCCCAGCAAGCTTTCGGTCCCGATTTCCGTTCTCTGGGACACCGCGCCCAAGCGCAACGCGTACTACACCTACACGCCGCCCCGCTTCAACGTCCTGCGCAAGGTGAATGACGAAGGGCTGACCGGCCTGCCTACGCAGGCCGTCAACCAGTACAACTCCACCGTCTGGCCGCCGGTGAAGACCGGCGCCTATCCTGGCCACGGGCAGGTGAAGCCCATTGAGTGGGTGCCCCCTGGCAGCAGCACCATCCTGAAGGGCTTCGGCCGTTTCCCCACCATCTCGGAAGTGGCCCTCCAGTTCATTTGCACGGCCGATGGTCTGCCGGATGCGGGAAGCTACCAAATCATCAAGGCCGGCAAGCCCATTCTGAGCGGTGGGAAGACGGCCGAGCGCATCAACACCAAGAATTACCAGCAGCGGCAGGCCTTCACTCACAAGAACAACTACGGAGTTCTTGATAATGAATTTTATTACTCCAATATTCCGCCAAAGCCCAGCGCGTCTCTCTTCACAAGCTGGGGCTGCAGCATGGCGAACGTGGGCAAGGGCACTCCGGATGATCCCACCAAGCATCCAGGCTGGGATCCCACCCAGTGGAATTGCACTCTCGACTACAATCCGTCCACCCGGTCCGGCGTGCCTCTGAACGTGGATGAGAAGCGCATTCAGATCTGCCTGTTGATTGAAACCTTTGTGCCTTCCGTCGGCTACACCAAGTACGTGCCCGACTACACCATGGTGCTCAATGGGAGCCAGGTCAGCGGCATCAAGGTGATGGATGGCTCGGGCGTCTGGAGGTCGGTCTTCAGCACCACCGGCCCGCAGGTGGTTCAATCCACCTACACCTTCGTGGGAGGGGACGCACGCGGCCAGATCGCCAGCCACAATGTTTCGCCTCTGGGCGGGTCCTTCTCCCCTGCCGCCATCACCAGTGGACGGCAGGTGATCGCCATCGGGCAGATGCCCGCCGACCCCTCGTACCAGACGGCGCAAACCGGCAGCATCAGTTCGCAGATGCTGAATTTCCCGCTGGTGAGCAATTTCCTCACCGTCAAGCGCACCGACCCCAGCGGCAGGCCGGCGAACGTGCAGTTCAAGGTGGAACAACCGCTGGAGATCGACATCTACGCCTCGCACGACTGGCAGGGAACCCAGGATCCCGGTCATGCCGTGCCTTCACAGCGGGTCAACGTGAAGTTCCCCACCGGACAGCAGACCACGCCGGTGCCCCATCTGGTTGTCTATTCATCCGAACCACGTGAGTACACCGATTCCTCCGGCTACCACAAGTGGGATGCCATCCCCTGCGTGCGCTGGTGGGCGTTCAATTACGCTGGTGCGATCGCACGCTACACAGGACAAGCGACGGTTAACGGCAATGAAATCAGCTGGAACGTCAAGAGCCTGCCCCCCACTGAATACACTTATGGCCGGTTCCACTCAACGGGATATGGCACGATCTACTCCAAGGACACCTACAACCCGGCCATGACCGCTGCCTCCAACGGCATCAGCACGCCGAGCGACGGCCTGGTGTACGGCTATTCGACAGTGACGGGCTTCAACGGCGTCCTGGGTGATCCGACCAAGGCCGATTTTTACAAGAACATTGCCCCCGCGAACATGGGAGAGTACGCGTTCTACGGCACGGATTCGATTCGCAGCCTCATCCCGCGTCATGGCGACTACCGCATCCTGGCGGCCCGCAAGGTCGTCAATCAGGACGTCTGGGACCGGCATCCGGTGTGGAAGGCGCAGCCTAACGCCTTGTTCGCACACAGCCTGTCCGGCGCGTACTCGGATGCGGTCGTGGGTTTTGACCTGGGGGGGGGCACTGCCACCGGCACAACCACGTCTGCTTCCGGTGTCAACCCGCAGTACGCCCTTGTCCCCGGCGCCTGGTACGAGTTCAACACCGCCACGCAGAACAACCGGATTGGCGCCCTTGCCGTCTGGCCCGACACGCCGCTCTCCCCGGGTGCCGCCGCCGCCTCCAGCCGCTTCCGTGACTTCGACAACGGCCCTGGCAACCTGCGTGACGGCTCCTACATCAACAAGGCGGACGACGGCACGGCCGGTGTGATGGAATTCTATCACCCGTTGAACACCTATGACCCAAGCCACACGGCCCCGGGCTTCTATCTGCTGCGTAACACCTACTTCACCAGCTCCTTCCTGCAACTGCCGTCCAAGAATGCCTTCTTCACCCCCAACCGGATGATTTCGTCCCCCGGCATGTTTGGGTCGCTTTCCACAGGTGTCTGGGGGTCAATTTCCGGTGGGGGTCATACCGACCCTGTGACTGCTGCGAATGCCGCGACGGACGGGGTGCCCTGGCGCACCCTTCTGTTCCGGGCGGATGTGGACGGGCATGTGGGGGCTCCTTCATGGTCGTCCACAGGAACAGCGGGAGGCGGGGTTGATCCCGCCGACCATTATTTCATGGACCTGTTCTTCATGCCGGTCATCGAGCCTTACGCCATCACCGACAGCTATTCCACGGCGGGCAAGATCAATCTGAACTACCAGATTGTGCCCTTCACGTATATCAGGCGCACCACGGCGCTGAACGCGGCGATGAAAGGGGAGATTATCACCGCCTTCTCGAGCCAGGACACCAATCCCCTCAATGCGGGTGGTCTCAAACCCAGCGCCACCAACACCGCCATCTACAAGAAGATCAAGGACAACACCGCGATTCCACCCCTGCTCTATGACGAGGCGACCGACCACGTTTACTGGCATCGCCAGATCAATGTGGATGAAACCTTGAAGCAGCTTGACGAGCGGTTCTCGTTCAACCCCAGCAGCTATTCCACGGCGAGGGGTGCGGTGGGGCTGATGCTTTCGCCTTCCCAGATCTGCGAGGTTCATCTGATCCCGAACGTGCCAACCGGCACGGCACGCCCGGGCGAACCTGTCATGACGGGGCTCAACGGGGCGACACGCAGGACTGCCATGGTCGCCTACTGGCTGCGCAATGACTTGACGGGTGACAACACCCGGGAGCGGCCCTATGCCAATCTCTACCAGAAGTTCACCACCCGCTCGAACACGTTCCGCGTGTTCTTCACCGCCCAGACCTTGAAGAAGGCGCGGTCGCTGCCGCCAAACCAGGTGGACACGCGCAAGGACACCGTCACTGCGGAGTACCGCGGTTCCGCCTTGTTCGAGCGCTACCTGGATTTCAGCGCCGCAGGGGCGGCCAAGCTTGCCAAGTATGATTACGGTGCCGGGGCTCCCATGACTGGCATGCCCACGCTCGAGGATTCGTATCACTACCGCATCATCGAGATGAAGCAGTTCTCGCCATAAGGCATGGCATCTCCTTCACCAGCGCACCCATTTTGAGCATGAACAGCCACCCACCATCCGGCCACAGGCACCGCCACGAGGGCTTCTCGCTTATCGAGACCGTCCTTGCCCTTGGCATCATGGCCCTCGCGATCACCGCCCTGCTGGGGTTGCTGCCGCAGGGCATCGAGATGTCCAGAAAAGCCGCCAACGGGGCTGCGGAGACCCGCATTCTGGACACGCTGACGAGCCAGCTCACAGCCATGCCGTACCAGTCGTTGATCGCGCAGAACATGCGGCAGCTCCATTTTGATGACCAGGGCATCGAAGTGGACAACACGCAGGACATCGCCCTCTCGACGTATTTTGTCCGCGTCCTGGTGCCGGCGGCCACCACCGGGGTTGTCCTGCCTGGGGCGGCCTTGCCCGAGCCGAAACTCCAGCGTGTGAACATCCAGATCGTGCAGACACCGCTGAGCACCTACAATTTTGATATCCATTCCTCGAAGAGCTACACCACCATCCCGGTGCTGATCGCTCCGCAGTCGCCCTGAGGCACCCTTCACCGCCCTGGCACCCTTCACCGCCCTGTTACCATGGTCACAACCCCTGCATTCAATCCTACTGATCCAGCCCGGGCCCGGTCGCGCGCGGGAGCGGCGGCCTTCACCCTTGTCGAAGTGCTCGTGTCCATGGCCATTCTGCTGATGATGCTGCTGATCATGACCCAGGTGATCAGCACCACGCAGAAGACCTGGCACGCCGCCTCGGCACGGCTCACCCAGTTTCGCGAGGCCAGGAACGCCTTCGACACCATCACACGCGGGCTGAGCCAGGCGACCCTGAACCCCTACCGGGATTTCAACTATGGCTCCGGCACCCCTGGCCTGCCCCCTGGAACCAGCCCTCTCCTGCCGCCCATCGGCTTCATGCGCTGGGCGGATCTTGGCATTCACATGGACATCGCGTCCAATGTATTCACCAATTTCGGGTCCTCCAACATGCCCGGTCACGCTGTGATATTCCAGGCCCCTCTCGGCTACACCGCCATCGATTCCTACCACGCCCTCAACAGCCTGCTGTGCGTCAGCGGTTACTTCGTGCTTTTTGGGTCGGATGTCGATTACCTGCCCACCGGGCTCATCAGCCGGCTCGAGCCGCGCAGCCGCTACCGCCTCTACCAGTACCAGCCGACGACGGAGTCCAACCCCGTTTTTTACAACAAGATCAACACGCCTGCCACGCCGGGCGCCTGGGCCACGATCGACAAAAGCAAGATGATCGACAACCTCGGCGCGCCGCTGTATCACCCGGTGGCGGAGAACATTCTGGCGCTGGTGCTGGCCCCCTCCTTCAACACCGGCGCTCCCGCAGGTGCTGTGGTCGCGCTTGGCGCTCCGACGACGGCGCCCAGCCAATACAGCTTCAATTCCTACACAGACACTGATCCTGCAAAGCAGTTTCACCTGCCCACCTCCGTGCAGGTGGTGATGGTGGCGATGGATGAGGAGTCCGCCTCCCGGGTCGCGCTGATGTATGGCACCAACGCCCCCAGCTTGTTCAACGCCACCTTCACCAATCCTGGCAACCTGGATGGCGATCTCCGGCTGGCACGCCTTTCTTTGGAGAAATTGCGGGTCAACTACCGGATTTTCAGTTCCACCGTCTTCATTCCCGCCGCCGAAAAATAGTCGCAGGAGGA
>CAINXC010000198.1 GCA_903854655.1 uncultured Verrucomicrobiota bacterium
CAGGACGGCCAGCTAGGCACCGGCACCACCGTCGACAGCCATGTGCCGGTGGCGGTGGACACCACCGGCGTGCTGGCCGGCAAGAAAGTGGTGGCCATTTCCGCCGGCTCATCGCATTCCCTGGCATTGTGCTCCGATGGCACCGTGATGGCCTGGGGCGACAACACCTATGGCCAACTGGGCATCGGCAGCGTGACCCAGAGCCAGGTGCCTGCGGCGGTGGTCACTTCAGGCGTGCTCTCCGGCAAAACCGTGAAGAGCATTGCCGCCTCCGTTTACACCAATTTGGTGCTGTGCACCGACGGCACGCTTGTCACCTGGGGCATGAACGAATATGGCGAGCTGGGCAATGGCAGCGCTGCCTTTGACAGCCTGGTGCCTGTGGCCGTCACCAGCAGTGGCGCCCTGGCTGGCAAGACTCCGGCCGCCCTCACCATGACTGCGGACATCAGCTTTGTGCAATGTGCGGATGGAACCTACATCGGCTGGGGTGACAACCTTTATGGCGAGTTTGGCAATGGTTCCACCAGCGGCAGCACTACGCCGCTTGCCCTCACCCAGCCCCTTCCATCCGTCGGCAGCCGGTACATGACCCTCGCCGGCAGCAGCAGTTCGGTTCATACCCTCGCCATCGCCGGCCTGTCCGCCCTGCCGAAAATGGCAGTGGAGCAGCCTGTGGGCACGAACCTCACCAGTGGCAGCACGGTGGCCTTCGGCAGCAGCTACGTGGGAAACGGGGTCACAAAGACGTTCACGATCAGGAACAGCGGCACCGCCCCGCTCACCATTTCCAGCACCACCATTCTTGGAACCGCTTTCACTCTCACCTCTCCTCCAGCCTCCTCTGTGCCCGCAGGTTCAAGCACGACCATGACCGTGATGTTCAACCCTGCATCCCCATTCTTGAGCGAGGCCCCGCTGCAGATCCACAGCAACGATCCAACCGCTGCCACTTTTACCATCAACCTCGCCGGCACGGGCGTTTCCACTGTCGCGGCCACCTTCAATACGGCGCTCGACACACCCGTCACAAGAGCCTCATTTTCTGCCAGTGGCCTCACAGTGAATTTTGCCCTGAACTTCGCCCCGCCCACCGGCACAAGCCTGACGGTGATCAACAACACGGGGCGGGACTTCATCCACGGCACTTTCAGCAATCTCGCCCAGGGGCAGGCCGTGGCGCTTAACTTCGGCGGCACAACCTACCACTTCGTGGCCAACTATTACGGCGGCACCGGCAATGACCTGGTGCTCGTCTGGGCCAGCAATGAGGTCGTGGCCTGGGGCAACAACGGCGGTGGCGCGCTGGGAAATGACAGCGGACCCAACTCCCCCAGAGCGCTGCCTGTCAATACCTCCGGCGTCCTCGCGGGCAAGACCGTCACCGCCGTGGCCACCGGCGCTGCCCACAGCCTTGCCTTGTGCTCGGACGGCACGCTGGCGGCCTGGGGAACGAACAGCGCCGGCCAGTTGGGCACCGGCAGCACGATGGGCAGCTTGCTGCCGGTGGCTGTGGACACCGCCGGGGTGCTCGCGGGCAAGACCATCATCGCCGTTGCGGCAAACATGTATTATAGCCTGGCGCTGTGCGCCGACGGCACCGTTGCCGCCTGGGGTGACAACGACGAGGGCCAGCTCGGGAACAACAGCAGAACCAGCAGCCCGGTGCCGGTGCTCGTCGATGCTTCGGGAGTGCTTTCCGGCAAGACTGTGGTCGCCATTGCCGCCGGCGAAACGGGTGGTCTGGTCCTTTGTTCGGATGGTACGCTGGCCGATTGGGGTGGCGGGTTCTTGGGCAATAACACCCGCTCGGGCAGCTTGGTGCCAGTGCCGGTGGATACCTCGGGGGTGCTCTCTGGCAAGACCGTCGTCTCCATCGCCGCCGGGGCTCAGCACAGCCTGGCGCTGTGTTCGGACGGGACCGTAGCGGCCTGGGGCAATGGCGCGTTGGGCAATGGCAGCCTTAGCCTCGCTCTGGTGCCTGTGGCGGTGGACACTTCTGGCGTTCTCGCGGGCAAGACGGTAACCGCCGTGGCCGCCGGCATTGGCTCCAGTCTGGCGCTGTGCGCGGACGGCACGCTGGTGGCCTGGGGCGACCTGCTGGGCAATGGCACGAACGAGCAGAGCTCCGTGCCGGTGCTGGTGGACAGGTCCGGCGTTCTCGCTGGCAAGACAATCATCACCGTGGCCGCAGGATCCATGCATACACTGGCATTGTGCTCCGACGGCACGCTCGCCGCCTGGGGCGACAACACCTATGACGAACTGGGCAACGGCATTGATGACACAACCGGCACCACGACATACAACCCGGCTCCAGGGCTGGTGCTAAGCACGTCCCTGCCAGCCGGCTCGCGCTTCATCGCGGCAGACACGGGTTCGGAATCCTTTTTCAGCCTCGGCATCGTCGCCCTGTCCGCCCCGCCCTCTCCCGCCCCCAGGCTGGCCGTGGTGCTGCCCGCCGGCACAAACTTGATCAGCGGCCAGAACGACGTGAACTTCGGCGGCTTGGCCCCCGGAGCCATGGCATCGAAGATCATCACGCTCAAGAACACCGGCAATGCCCCGCTCAAGATCTCCGGCGTGACCATTGATGCACCGGGCCGATCCTCCTTTGCCGTCACCCGCGTCCCCTCAGCTTCCGTGCCTGCCGGATCGTACACGGATCTGATCGTTGCCTGCACCTCTAGAAACGTCAACGGCATCGCCATCACGCTGCACATCGCGAGCAATGATCCCCTTGCCCCCCGGTTTGATGTCGGCCTGACCTACAACTATGCAGGTGACTTCTCCACCGGCGTCACCGCCGGCCCCGCTTCACAGTTGGTGGGAGAGGGCGAGCCCGCCATCATGCTTGTGGATACGGCCGGCTTGGGCTTCCAGTGGTACAAGGACAACCTGGCAATTCCAGGCGCCAACCGCTATAGCTACAGCATTGCGCCCGCCGCATTGACCGATGCCGGAGTGTACGCGCTCCATGTCACGGTGCCCCTCGGCGGGTTCTTCAGCCAGCCCGCAAACCTCGGCGTGGTGAATGTGGCCCCCTCCAGCGTAAAGTTTGCCAGCGGCAGCACCCTCACACTTGCTGCCTCCGCCGCCGGCCCCGGGCTCGCCTTTCAGTGGCGCAAAGGAGGCGCCGCCCTCGCCAATGGCACGGACCCGGCGAACCGTCAGGGCACCATCTCGGGCGCGACCACACCCACTCTCAGCATCGCCAATGCCAGCCCGGCGGACGCCGGCAGCTACACCTGCCTCGTGACCATGCCCAATGCGCCGCTGGCGGACACCTTTTTGAGCCTGTCCACCGGCGTGTTCACCGCCAGCACCACGACCAAACCTGAACTCGACGCCTTCACGCCCGGCCCATGGATCGTCAGCGGCCCGGTCACCGATGTGATCACCGCCCGCAACAGCCCCACCAGCTTCAGCGTCACCGGCCTGCCACCCGGAGTGACCTTCGATCCGGCCAGCGGCCACCTTGGCGGCGCCCCCAACATGGCTCTCAACTCACCTGCCACCTATCACCTCACCCTCAGCGCCCGGAACGCCTCCGGCACAAGCACACTGGTGAAGCAGGATGTCACCGTGCTGCCGTTGCCCGCCAATGCCATTGGCTCCTTCAGCGGCCTGGTGGACCGCGATGCCACCTTCACCGGCGGCTACGGCGGAAGCTTCAGCATGGAGGCCTTGAACAATGGCATCTTCACCGGCAGGCTCGTGCTGGGTGCGGTCAGTTATGCCTTCGTCGGTCACTTCGACGCTACGATTTCGCTCGCCACCGGCAACGTCACCATCCCCCGCAATCCACCACTGGGCGATCTCCTGCTGGCCCTCAAAATCGACACCGGCACCGGCGAACTCAGCGGCTCGTTTGGCGATGGTGGGCACCCTGCCGTCAATGTGCAGGCCTGGCGCAGTCCTTGGAACGCCGTCAGCAACCCCTGCCCGCTCGCTGCCACCTACAACAGTGAGCTGGTGCTCAACGCCAGTCTCGCGCACAACCTCGCCTACCCCCAGGGCAGCGGCTTCGGCACGCTCACGATCACCCCTTTCGGCACTGCTCTTTGGATTGGCCGCATGGCCGATGGCGCGATCAACACCAGCGTCGCCACCCTGGGCCCCGCAGGCCAGGCGCCTTTGCACGTCATGCTCTACTCCAATACCGGCTCCGCGCATGGCTGGGTCACCGCCAGCGCCGACAGCGCCCAGGTCAATCATGGCCTGCGCCTGCTCGATGGCAGCCTGGACTGGCTCAAGACCACCCCCTCCACCGCCACTTCCTCCACCGACCGTACCTACCATGATGGCATCCCTCTCAACATCCTCACCGTCATCGGTGGCGAATACGCGAAACCGACTCCCGGCGTTCCCGTGCTGGGCCTTGGCAATGCCATGCTAACCTTCTCCGGGGCCAATATCGAAACCTCCGTCACCTATCAGGACACCTCCAGCCTGACGGACAAGGCCTTGACCATCACCGGCACCAGCACCGTGGTCATGCCCCCGGCCGCGAACAATCCGGCGGCGCTCGCTCTGCTCCTCAACGCCCCCACCGGCAGCTTCACCTGCACTTTCCAGCTGAAGAACGATCCCGATCCCACGAACCCTCGTGTCCTGCTGTCGCGCTACGCGAGCTGCAGCGGTCTGCTGGTCTCCCGCGCAGGCGTCAACGCCGGTGTAGGATTCTTCCTGCTGCCGCAACTGCCTTCCAATGGCCCGCCCCCCACCACCTTGAGCACCTCGCCGATTCTTTCCGGCATGGTGGTCCTGGATGCCGCGCCGTAGCCTCCCGTGCAATTAAAAGCAAAACCCCGCGCCAGGCCAGACCTGATGCGGGGTTTGATGAGTTGAAATAACCGCCGCCTATACCTTGCCGAACAAGGTGTTGCCGGTGCTCAGCAAATCATCGCAGGCTTCCTTCAGGCGGGCGCAGAGGCCGTTTTCGCCTTTTTTGAGGTAGTTGCGCGGGTCGTAGAGCTTCTTGTCGCCCACTTCGCCGTCGATCTTGAGCATGCCGTCGTAGTTCTTCAGCACGTGGTCCACGATGGGGCGGGTGAAGGCGTACTGCGTGTCGGTGTCGATGTTCATCTTCACCACGCCGTAGCCGAGGGTTTCGCGGATCTCCTCGAGCGGGGTGCCGCTGCCGCCGTGGAAGACGAGGTCCATCTCCGCTGCCGCGCCGTGCTTGTCGGTCACGACCTTCTGGCCGTCGCGCAGGATGGTGGGCTTGAGCTTCACGGCGCCGGGCTTGTAGCTGCCGTGGACGTTGCCAAAGGTGGCGGCGAACATGAAACGGCCCAGCGGGGTAAGCGTTTCGTACACCTCCAGCATGTCTTCCGGGGTGGTGTAAAGCTTGTCCGCCGCGACACCGCTGGTGTCGTGGCCGTCCTCTTCACCGCCGACGACGCCGGCTTCCACTTCGAGGATGATCTCGTTCTTGGCGCACTCGACGATCAATTCCTTGGAGAGGCGCAGGTTCTCGGCCAGGGGCAGTTCCGAGGCGTCGAGCATGTGGCTGTTGAACAGGTTGCCCAGGCCGGCGGCGCGGCGCGCGGCGGTGGCGGCGATGAGGGGCTTCAGGAAGGTGTCCACCTTCTTGGGCTGGCAGTGGTCCGTGTGCAGGGCCACGAGAACGTTGTAGCGCTCGGCCAGGCGGTGCACGGCCTCGGCCAGCACGATGGCGCCCAGCGCCATGTCCTTGACGGAGGTGCCGGAGGCGAACTCCCCGCCGCCGGTGCTCACCTGGATGATGCCGTCGGACTTGCTTTCGGCGAAGGCCTTCAGCGCGCCGTTGATCGTGGGCAGCGAGGTGACGTTGATCGCCGGATAGGCATAGCCGCCTTTCTGGGCGGCGTCGAGCATGGCACGGTATTGGGCGGGGGTGGCAACAGGCATGGTGGTGGTGTCAGGGTCTGGTTCGCCATGCCCAGCGGGGCGCGGCGGGCAGGCAAGGGAGCACGCTTCGCGCCAACTGCAACCATGCGTTGAGCCCGCAACTTTTCCTGAGGGGAATCGTTACATCTCTCATGCCCCCCCTGATGCCCGTTGCGAATCGTCGAATCGCGTCAACCTTTGCTCGCATGTGGCTTCGTGGCTTTGCATTGGTGCCGGTTCTCGCTCTTTTCAGCAGCGTGCGCCTGGCCATGGCCGTGGATGGCGCCCCGCCCCCCCCAAAACCGGACGAACTGGCCAAGCCGGCCGGCCAGCATCCGGGACCAGGCCCAAGGTTCGGGCTCCCTGGAGGCAAGGGGGGAGACGGCATGGAACAGTTGTCTGACGACGAACGGCACCGCCTGCGCGCGGCGGTGGAAAAAGTCTGGGCCAATCCCGAGGTCGCCGCCGCCCGTGAACGCGTGATGAAGGCCAACGAGGAGTTTCGCGGCACGCTGCGCGACGCTCTGCAAAAGGACGATCCCGAGGTGGTGAAAATCCTGGAAAAAGTCAAGGCCCCCCTGCCCTGGGAGCAGCATCGCGGGCCGCCGCAGATGCCCGGCCCGGACGACCCGAATTTCCCGCGCATGGCCGCGAACCGCCTGGGTTTTGAGATGATGACCTTCCTCAAGCCGGAACAGCGCGCCGCCTTCCGCAAACTGCACGAGCGGGTGGTGGATCTGCCCTCCGTGAAGGAAGCCATCCGCAAGGTCCAGTCCGCACCCGCCGAAGGGCGTCCTGAGGCCTTCAAGAACCTCCACGAAGTGTACCGCAGGGAGTGCGAGCGGGAGATCGCCGAGTTTCGGCAGAGGCGCAAAGGCGAGGGCGGCAAGGGCGAGGGTGCGCGCCGCTGAGCCAACGGTGGCAGCCGGGGCGCTTTGGGCATTGCCAATTTCCCGCAGTCGTCTTCAATCAGCGCCATGTTAAACAAAGTCTGGGCGTTCCTGGTGATCAGCGGTCTGCTCGTGGCGGGGTTGTTCGGGCGCATCACCGGCGAAACCGGGGTGATCGCCGGGGCTCTGGCCGCGACCAAGACGGCGGTGATGGACATCGCCCTGCCGCTGGCGGGCATGATGATGTTCTGGCTGGGCGTGCTGCGCCTGATTGAGAAGGCGGGGGTGCTCGCCTTTGTCGCCCGCGCGCTGTCGCCGTTGATGAAGCGCATCTTTCCCGATGTGCCGCCGGAGCACCCCGCCATGAGCGCCATGATCATGAACCTGGGCGCGAACATGCTGGGCCTGGGCAACAGCGCCACGCCGCTGGGCTTGAAAGCCATGGGCCACCTTCAGGAGCTCAATCCCGCCAAGCGTGCGCCGTCCAATGCCATGTGCATTTTCCTGGCGCTCAACACCGCCGGTTTCTCGCTGATCCCCACGGGCGCGATCACCTACCTTTCCGCCGCCGGGGTGAAGGAGCCCTACCGTGTCATCGGCCCCACCATCCTGGCCACCGCGTGCGCGGCCGTCGTCGCCGTACTGGCGGGCAAGTTCTTCCAGCGCCTGCCCATGTTCGCGGTGAAAGCTGAGGACTTGATCGAACCGGACGAAGTCAAGGAGGCGGCGCAAAGCGATGAGCCCAAGCCCGTCTCACGCTCAGGCCTGATCTGGCTTGCCGTGCTGCTTCTTGCCTTTGCCGGGGTCGCCGCCCTGGAACTCGGACCGCCCGCATGGCGTTCCGGCCTGCTTGATGCCACTGGCTTAAAGACCTTGTTCGACAAAGCCCAGGCCGCCGCGCCAGCGCTCAAGGCAGCCCCCGGTCCCATCGAACTCAGCGGCTGGAAGAGGCTGCTCAACGGTGCCTCCGGCCTGGCCATCCCCGCCATCCTGCTGCTGGCCGTGGGCGTGGCGCTGGCACGCGGCGTCAAGGTTTACGAGGAGTTCGTCGAGGGGGCCAAGGAAGGCTTTGGCGTCGCCACCCGCATCATGCCCTTCCTGGTCGCCATGCTGGCCGCCATCGCGCTCTTCAAAGGCTCCGGCATCCTCATGCTTCTCGGTTACTTCTTGAAGCCGGTGCTCGATTTCATCGGCTTCCCGGTGGACCTGCTGCCGCTGGCCCTGATGCGCCCGCTCAGCGGCTCCGGCTCTCTGGGCCTGCTCAATGAAATCCTCACCAATCCGCACTCCACCGAGGGCCTGAAGTTCACGGCGGCAATCTTGTACGGCTCCACCGAGACCACCTTCTACGTGCTAGCCGTGTACTTCGGTTCCGTGGGCATCCGCAAGGTGCGCCATGCCCTGGCGGCGGGGCTCACCGCCGATTTCGTCGGCATGACAGCGGCGGTGGTGATCGGCCGGCTGATGTTTGGGTAGCCCGCTTCATAGGTCGTATAAGACCTATAGGACCTATTCAGGAAAAGCCGGACACTCCCCCGCCCCACCGGCATGTGCATTTCCAATAGCCCGCCGTTTGAAATGAGGCTTCCCAGCGGGCGTTTGAGTCTCTAGCATCCGCTCCTGACAAGTGACCCTCCAGCCCTTATGATCTCCCCATGCAGCCCGCGAACGATCCCATGCAGCAGCCCCTCCGCAAGCAGGTGGGGCGGGTGCAAACCGCCGCAGACCGCCTGCGGCAGCTTGCAGACATGCGGCAGTTCCTCACCCAGGTAGTTGGACATGACGCCCTCCGAGGAACAGAACCAGAGCCTTTTCCAGTACGGAAAACTGTTGGCCGCCCTCGCAAGCGCGAAGGTTGATTTCGCCGTTGTCGGCGGCCTCGCGGTCATCTTCAACGGCTACTCCCGCTTCACCCTCGATGCAGACATTGTGGTCGATGACACGGCGGCGAACCTGGAGCGCATGCTCGGCGTGTTGCGCGGCTGGGGCGAAGGCTGGGCCAGGGAATTGTCCGTCGCCGATTTCACGCCCGAAGAAGGTGCGGTGCGCGTGGCCGAGGACTTTGAACTCGACATCTTCGTCCGCCTGCGCGGCCTCGCGTGGCGGGATTTCCAGTCACGCCTGCGCCACATCGACTACGAGGGCGTTCTCATTCCCTATCTCTCCCCTCAAGACCTGCTCCACTGCAAAGAAAACTCCGTCCGCGACAAAGACCAGCTCGACGTCATCGCCCTAAAAAAGATCATTCAACAAGAAGAACTGTCCCAACCATGAAACTCCGTCTCGTCCTCGCGGCGCTCCTCTCGTCATTCGTCATTGGTCATTCGTCATTCGCGGCGGAGCCCCTGCGCGTCTTCATCCGCTCCGGTCCCAAGTCGCATGGGCCGGGCGCGCATGACCACCCTTCCTTCCTGCGCGACTGGGTCCCCTTGCTCAATGAGCGCGGGGCGAAGGCATCGGGCGGCGACCAGTTCCCCACCAAGGAGCAGCTCGAACAGACGGATGTGCTGATCATCCATCGCGATGGCGGCGGCGATTTCAAGCCCGAGGAGAAGCCCCTGATTGAGGCCTTCACCAAGCGCGGCGGCGGCATCGTGGTGATTCACGCCGGCACCGTGGCTAACACCCCGGAGGGCACCGATTACTACAAGGCGCTGATCGGCGGCTCCTGGCGCAAAGGCGAGACGAAATTCCTGGAGGGGCCGATGAACCTCTACTTCACCGACCGCGTAAACCCGATCACCAAGGACTGCTCGAACTTCGAGATGGAGGACGAGATCTATTACGACATGGACCTCTCGCCCGAGATCCACATTCTGGGCGCGGCTTACACCCCGAAGCCGCTCACTGGCGGCGACCCGAAGAAGGCCAAGCGCGCCGCTGAGTTGACGGGCGGTGGCAAGGTGGTTTCGGTGTACGACATCCAGCCGCAGGTGTGGACTTATTCCAAGGACAACTACCGCGCCTTCGTCAGCATTCCCGGCCACAACTACAGCAACTTCACCCGCCCCAATTTCCGCGCCCTGCTGCTGCGCGGCATCGCCTGGGCGGGCAAGCGCACCAATGTCGATGAGCTTTGCAAGCCTGAGGAGCTGGGCGACAACCTGCGCTACGTGGAAGGCGGCCCCACCCGCCCGGAGAAGGCGGCGGAAAAGATCGAGGTGCATCCCGATTTCAACATCTCCCTGGTCGCCTCCGAGCCGCTGATCAACAAGGCGATGAACATCGACTGGGACGAGAAGGGCCGCCTGTGGGTCTGTGAGACACCCGAATATCCCAACGGCCGCCGCCAGCAGAACACCGATCCCTGGAAGGATGCCGGCTCCCTGTATCCCGGCCAGACAGACCGTGATCCCCAGGACAAGATCTCCTGGCTGGAAGACAGCAAGGGCGACGGCGTCATGGACAAGAAGCACGTGTTTGCCGACAAGCTGGAGCTCTGCACCAGCTTCTGCTTCTACAAGAACGGCGTGATCGCCTGCTCCGCGCCGGACATCTGGTACCTGGAGGACACCACCGGCAAGGGCGTGTGCGACAAGCGCACCAAGCTCTACACCGGCCTGGGCACGCGCGACACGCATGCGGTGATCAACAACCTGCGCTGGGGCATGGATGGCTGGATCTACGCCACGCACGGCTACAGCGCCGGGCACGTCACTTCGCCGGACGGCACCAAGGACTTCGGCGTGGACGGCAGCGGCGTGGTGCGCTTCAAGCCGGACGGCTCCGCCTTTGAAATGTACTCGTCGAGGGGAGGCAACTGCTGGGGTCTGGACATGACCTGGGACGGCCAGTGCTTCTGGACCCAGCCCACCAGCGGCACCGTGTTCTTCCACGTCGTGCTGCCGGAGAACATCCTGGCCCGGGGCAAGCTGCCCGGCACCACCTCATGGAAGGGCATGATCACCAACCAGAAGACCTTCCCGCTCATGTCCTGGAAGGAGCAGGCCTACGTCCAGATCGACCAGGTGGGCAACTACACCGCCGCCGCCGGCTGCGCGATCTATGAGGGCGGCGCGTGGCCGAAAAAGTGGGACTACAGCTACTTCGTCGGCGAACCCACGCTCAACATCGTGAGCCAGTACTTCGTGAAGAAGGACGGCGTGAGCTACTCCGTGGAAAAGGAAAAGGGCCGCGAAGAAACCGAGTTCGTCCGCAGCAAGGACATGTGGTTCCGCCCCATCGAGGAACGCGTGGGCCCGGACGGCGCGCTTTACATTGTCGATTTCTACAACCAGGCCGTGATTCACAATGATACGCGCGGCCCCCTGCACGGCCCGGCCAACGCCGCCGTGCGCCCGGACCGCGACCACTACTTCGGCCGCATCTGGAAGGTGCAGCACAAGCAGGCGAAGAAACTGGAGGTGCCGGCGCTGGACAAGCAGGACGCCGTGGCCCTCGCAAAAGTCATCACCACGTCGCCAAACGGCCCCGTCAAGACCCGCGCGCTGCGCCTTCTGGCGGAAAGCGGCAACCTGGACGCGCTGACAAATGAAAAGACCCTCTGGGGCAAGGTGGAGCCCCTGGTGACCGCCGCCACGGCGAAGGAGGTGAATCTTGACGAAGAGCACCAGCGCATCGCCGCCCTGCCGGTGAAGGAGCAGGAAGCTTCCGCCGACAATCTCATGGGCGAGCGAGGGCTGGTGGACCGCGTCATTCAAAACATCAGCTTCCTCGCCACCCATTCAAGCGCACCCAACGTCCGCACCGGCTTGATCTCCCTGTTCCAGCAGGCCCAGGATGACTGGACCAGGTCCGCCATCGTGGCCGCCGCTTCTTTTGAAGCCGGAGCAACCATCGCCGAAAGCCTGAAGGGCGACCAGCCGCAGACGCTCGCGCCGCTGGTTTCCGCGCTGCTGCCCTCGGCCTTCCAAAAGGATGCCAGCGCAAACGCCGCGAAACTCCTGACCGCCTGCGCCGCAGCCTCGGGCGCCGACGGCTTGAAGAAGGTCATTCTCAATGGCATCGCGCAGCAGGAAGGCCTGTCGCTCAAGGTCGATGCTTCGGTGGCGGAGGCCCTGAAGAAGCTCCTCGCCAATCCCGCCACCGCCGGAGCCACGCTGCCCCTGGTCGTGAAATGGGACAAAAAAGGAGCCCTGGCCGAAGTCGTAAAAACACAGATTGCCAGCCTCAGCGCCACCCTCGCCGACAAGGCCGCCGCCCTGCCGGAGCGCATCAATGCCGCTAAAACGCTCATCAGCATCGGCGGCGACGCCGTCCAGGTTGGAGTCAAGCCTTTAGGCGATCAGGCGTCGCCGCCGGAGCTGCAAAACGCCATCATCCAGGCGCTTGATGAAAACGGCCGTGCCGACCTCATCGTCGCCTCGCTCGACCATCTGAAGGGCGCGCTCCAGCAGGCCGCTTTCGATGCCATCCTCAAGCGCCCTGAATCCGCCAACGCGGCGCTCACCCTGATCGCCGATGGCAAGCTCAGCCCGAAAGACCTCGGCCCCGCCAACATCGCCCGGCTGCGCACGCATCCTAACAAGGCCGTGGCGAAACGCGCCAATGCGATGATGGACAAGCTCAACCCTGGCGCCAAGGAAAAGAACGCTCTCATCGCCAAGTTCACGCCCGAGGTCGAAAAGCCAGGCGATGTCGTGAAGGGCAAGATGTACTTCACCGCCACCTGCGCGGTCTGTCATCAGATCAATGGCGAAGGCAAACTGGTCGGCCCGCCTCTCAATGGCATGGGCGCACACGGCCCGGCGGAGCTGCTGGTCAGTGTGATTGATCCCAACCGAGAAGTGGACCCCAGCTTCTACGCCTGGAACATCACCAAGAAAAACGGCGACCTCCTGGTGGGCGTCATCGCCCAGGAAAACACCGCCAGCCTCACCTTGCGCAACCAGGTGGGCGAGTTCGAGGTCCGCAAGGACGACATCAAGACCCGTGAGAACACCCACCGCTCGCTCATGCCCGAGGGCTTTGAAATGCTGCCTCCTGAGGCGCTGCGCGACATCCTCGCCTTCATCTGCGGTGGCAGCGACAACAAGTTCCGCGTGATCGACCTGCGCAACGCCTACAATGCCGACAGCCGCGAAGGCATCTTCGCCAGCGCCGACCACAAGGACGAAACCGTGACCCTGAACAAGTTCGGCAACGTCACCGTCAAGGGCGTGCCCTTCTTCATCATGGACCCGGCGAAATCCACCACCGGCGCGGACTTCATTGCGCTCAAGGGCGGCGGCAAAAAGACTGTGGCCGACAGCTTCCCCGAGCGCGTGGAAATCGCCACAACGGCCACCGCCGCCAGCCTCCATTTCCTCGGCGGCGTCGGCGGCTGGGCATGGCCCTATGGCGGTGACAAGGCCCTCGGCAAACCCGCCATGACGGTGGACGTGGAGTTCGCCGACGGCGACAAGGAGAGCTTCGTGCTCAAGAACGGCGAGCATTTCGCCGACTACATCGGCAAGGCCGGCGTGCCGCTCAGCGAGGACGCAGGAGACTTCACGCGGCGCGGCCAGCTCCGTTACTTCGCCCTCAATCTGAAGAAGAAGGCGCAGCTCAAGAAGGTCACGCTGGAAACCAGCGGCAGCATTGTCACCCCCTGCACCGTGGCCATCACGGCGGGCACTGAAAGGAGCGCCCAAGGGAGCTCCGACACTCCTGTCGGCACTAAAACGAAAGGCGGCGAAGCCGCGACGAAGAAGCCTGAAACCGACAGGAGCGTCGGCGCTACCCCACTCGAAGCCACCCCCAAAGAAGGAGCCAAGGGCGACGGCCCGCTCGCCCCCGCCCAGCCCGTCAACTGGGAGGCCGGCAAGCTGAAGGTGCTCGTCATCGGCGGCGGCAGCTCGCACAACTTCGCCAAATTCTTCGGCGGCACCGATGTGGAAACCCTCAAAGGCGCGGGCTTCAGCGTCCATTACACCGAGGACCGCGACCAGGCCGCCGCCGAGCTCGCGAACGCTGATGTGGCCGTGATCAGCGTGAACCGGAAATTCTTCGACACGCCCGCCTATCGCAAGGCGCTGTTTGACCGCATCGCGGCTGGCAAGGGCGTGATCATGCTGCACCCCGGCACCTGGTATGGCTACGGCCAGTGGCCGGAATTGAACACCCAGATCATCGGCGGCGGCGCCCACGGGCACGACGCCATCGACAAGTTCACCGTCTCCGTCCTGAAGAAGGACCATCCCGTGATGGCGGGCGTGCCCGCGACCTTCGAAGCCGTGGATGAACTGTATCACGTGAATGCCGAACCGGACAAGACTCCGGCGGGCACCCTGCCCGTGGAGGTGCTGGCCGAAACCTCGCCCAGCAAGCGTTACAAGACCGGCCATCCCAGCGTGTGGGTCACCAAAAACGACAAGGCTCGAATCGTCGGCATCGCGCTGGGCCATGATGAGCGGGTGCATGACATGGCGGCCTTTAGAACCATCCTTGTCAATGCGGCAAAGTGGGTCGGCGGAAAGTGAACCCACGAAAAAAGGCTTCCCCGGGGATGGGGAAGCCTTCTTTTGAAGCGCCCGAGTTGCGCCCTGATTGCCGATTAGCGGCGGAGGGGGTGTTCGCGACCAATCTCGTGGCCGCGGCCAAATTCGCGGATGTGTTCGCATTCGCGGACACGTTCGTGCAGGCGGCCGCCCAGGACGATCCGGGGTTCGACCACCGTTTCGCACACGCGCCGTTCAACCACAGGCTCGCACACGACCTTTTCGACCACGGGTTCGGTGACGACCACTTTCTCAACCACGGGTTCGCAGACGACCACCTTTTCGACCACGGGCTCGCACACCCGGCGTTCGATCACGGGTTCGCAGATGCGGGTGCGGCCGATGATTTCACGGCCGCGGAAGATGCGCTCTTCGCAGCGGCCATGACCCTCCACGCGGCGGATGATTTCGCGTTCGGGATGAGCGGACGCGACGGTGGCAACAAGGGCGGAGGAGGCAAGGATGGCGAGTATCGTTTTCATTGGATTGGATTTGTTTGATTTGTTATTTGATAGGATGGGATGGCACTAACTTAATGATGTCGCCAGTTATGACGGGACACCCCCGCCGGCGTATTCAAACGTTTCAAATATTTTTTCGAAACATTGTTTTAAAGCGAACATCAAACACTCCCAGGCCGTTTGTATCCCAACTTATATCACAAACTCAAACGTGCCTCCAATCCCTGCATTTTCATGCAATTCAGCGCATCACCATCTCCCCCAAATCGCCCCGCCATGTCGTTGCCGCCAGAATGCCGCCGGGCCGGCCCCACGCCCTGACCGCCTCTTTGCCCGCCCATGAACTAATGCCGCAGCCGGAGAACACCCCTCTTGCAAGCCCGCGCAATTCAGCAAGTCCAGGCGAGAATCCACGAACTTATCTTTCGTCAGCCTCAGCAACGAAAGGCATCCCCTTGAATTGAACAAGCCTTATGCGGAGAAACGGCTGCGGCAGCGCCCGCGCTGACGATCGACTGCAACCGGGCACATGGCGTGCACGAACGCAGGCTCGTCATGCCGGAAGCGCCGCACCACGCCGAAAACGATCTCAGGTGCTGAGCGAGAAGCCGCGACAGCGGCAAGCAAAACACAGGTGGCAAGGATCGTTTCCATAAAACAGCGGGAATGGGTTGGTGCGCTCGACTGTTCTGACGGCAGGAGACGGCGGGGATATTCATGCGTTTGAAACTTTTTTGCACACCGCACATTCCGCCCGGGCGTTTCCAAGTGTGGCGTTTCACCCCTCATCTCACCTTCCAGCTTATGGACTATCGACAACTTGGCGGATCAGGCTTCATGGTCCCGGTATTGAGCCTCGGCACCGCCACCTTTGGCGGCGGCAACGAATTCTTCAAGGCCTGGGGCGACACCGGGGTGAAGGAGGCGACCCGGCTGGTGGACATTGCTCTGGAAGCCGGCGTGACGCTGTTTGACAGCGCCGACATCTACTCCAACGGCCTCGCCGAGGAGGTGCTGGGCAAGGCCATCGCCGGCCGGCGCGACCAGGTGCTCATTTCCACCAAGGCGACCTTCCGCTTCGGCGAGGGCGCCAACACCGTGGGCTCATCGCGCCATCATCTGACCCGGACGGTTGAGGCCAGTCTGCGCCGCCTGGGCACGGACTACATCGACCTTTTCCAACTGCATGGCTTCGATGCGCTCACACCTATTGAGGAGACGCTGGGCACTCTCGACGACCTGGTGCGGGCGGGGAAGATCCGCTACATCGGCTGCTCCAATTTCTCGGGCTGGCATTTGATGAAGTCGCTGGCGATTTCCGAGAAGTACGGCCTTGCACGCCACGTGGCCCACCAGGCCTACTACTCCTTGATTGGCCGTGAATACGAATGGGAGCTGATGCCCCTGGGGCTGGACCAGAAGGTGGGGGCGATCATCTGGAGCCCGCTGGGCTGGGGCCGCCTCACCGGCAAGCTTCAGCGCGGCAGGCCCCTGCCCGAACAGAGCCGCCTGCACGTGACGGGGGGCATGGGCCCGCAGGTCGCCGATGAACATCTTTTCCGCGTCGTGGATGCGCTCAACGAGGTCGCCCAGGAAACCGGCAGGCTGGTGCCGCAGATCGCGCTCAACTGGCTGCTGCAGCGCCCCACGGTTTCGAGCGTGATCATCGGCGCCCGCAATGAGGAGCAGTTCCGCCAAAACCTGGGCGCGATTGGCTGGAACCTGACCCCTGAGCAGGTGGCGAAGCTGGACGCCGCCAGCGCCATGCCGCCGATCTATCCCTACTGGCATCAGCGCGGATTCCCGGAGCGCAATCCGCCGCCCGTGGCGTGACCAACCTCACGGCCTAATGCTTCAAGCCGTCCTCGCCCAGCAGCACGCTGTGGCGGGGAATGAGCGCGCGGCGCAGGCGGAACTGCCGCACGGCCTTCTCCTCCAGATGGGCGATGGCTTCGTCGATGGAGTCGGTCACCTTGATCAGGTTCAGGTCCTCGGGGCTGATGGTGCCGTGGTCGGCCATCTTGCGCAGAAATTTACACAGGTCCTCCCAGTAGTCGCAGCCCATGAGCACGATCGGGAAGTTGCGGATCTTGTGGGTCTGAATCAGCGTCATCGCCTCAAACATCTCGTCCATCGTGCCGAAGCCGCCGGGCATGATCACGAAGCCGTAGCTGTACTTGATCAGCAGCGTCTTGCGCACAAAGAAATAGCGGATGGTGACCCAGCGGTCGAGGTAGGGATTGGGCTTCTGCTCCGTGGGCAGCTTGATGTTGCAGCCCACGCTGCGGCCCCGCACGTCCTTGGCCCCGCGGTTTGCCGCCTCCATGATGCCGGGACCGCCGCCGGTCATCACGGTGAAGCCCATGCCGGCGATGGCGGCGCCCATTTTGCGCGCGAGCTGGTAGTAGGGATCAGTCTCCTTGTAGCGGGCGGAGCCGAACACCGTGACGCAGGGCCCCACGAAATGCAGGACGCGGAAGCCGTTGAGAAAGTCCTTCACCACCCCCATGAGCAGCCTGAAATCGCGCGACCGGGGGTTGGGGCCGCCGAGCAGGAGGCGGTCCTCCAGCGCCGCGCTGAACTGGTGCTCATCCTTGATTTCCTTGGGCGAGGGCGTCCCTGCAAGCGGTGCGGAAGAGGTGTCAGGGGGTGTCATTCAGGCGGAGACTGTAACCTGGGCGCTGCCCGGATGGCCCGCTTTTTTTCGGAAGTGCGAAAAATTACAGATTCATTCTTGCCAAGGGGGCACCCAATTTGCTAAGAATTGAGCATCTTCATGAAAAAGCGCCTCGCAACGACCCTTGTAGCACTTGCCACCTTCGGCAGCATCGCCTTCGCGGACATTCAGTCGCCCCCTGGAGCTGAGTGGAACTGGAGCCGCAAGCTGGCTCGCGGTCTCGCCAATCTTGCGTACGGCCCTGGTGAAATCCTCAGCTACCACACCCGCTCGCTCGAAACGGAGGGCAATATCGCCGCCTCCGCCATCGGGCCCGTCGAGGGCACCAAGCGCGCCCTGGTTCGCATCGGCTATGGCATCTTCGATGTCGCCACCTTCCCTGTGCCCTGTTACAAGGGCACCTACCGCCCGCCGTATTACCGGAAGCAGCGCATTGACCCCTGGTTCGGCTACGATGAGTTTTCGCCTGCTCTTGGCGCTTCTGGTTCGGCCACCTACAGCCGCATCCAGCGCTGGTAACCTTTTCTCGTTCGTGGTTTAGTAGTGTTCTGGTGGAGGCCCAGCCGAAAGGCTGGGCCTCTTCTTTTGCAAGCAAGCTTGCAGCCCGGCCTCATCTCACCACTGTCGATGCCGATGATTTCCAAGACTCCCCTGCCCCCCACCCTCATCCTCATGGGCGTCTCCGGCTGCGGTAAAACGCGGGTCGGTGAACTCCTTGCCCCGCTGGTCAACGGCGTGTTCGAGGATGCCGATAATTTCCACACCGAAGCGGCGAAGGACAAGATGCGCGCCAGCATTCCGCTCACCGACGAGGACCGCTGGCCCTGGTACGCCCGGCTGCGCGCCCGCATTGAGGAAATGCGCGGCAAGACGCCCTGCTACATCCTGGCCTGCTCGGCGCTCAAGCAGGTGTACCGCGACAAGCTGGCCGAAGGCGAAGGGCACGACCTCATTCGGTTCGTTTTCATGGACGGCACCTTCGAGCTCATCAACCACCGCCTGTCCCTTCGCAAAAACCACTACATGCCCGCGAGCCTGCTGCAAAGCCAGTTCGCCACCCTGGAGCGCCCGGCGGACGCCGTCACCGTGAGCATTGACCAGACGCCCGAGGCCATCGTCGCGGAGATCCTGTCGCACTTCATCCTGCCATGATCCGCCGCGAGTTCTGGGGCTGGGAAACGCCGGTCATTGACCAGGCTGTGGCCCGTCTCACCCAGGACTGGCAGGGCGGCGAACTCGACCTGGGCGACACGCTGATCATCGGCCCCACCGCCGAGTCCGGCCGCCGCCTCAAGGAGGCCCTGGCACGCGCCACCGCCGCGAAGGGCGGCGCGGCCAGCGCGCCCCACGTGTGGGCGCCCGAGCGGGCGCTGCTCACCAGCGAGGACCGCGCCCAGGCCGCCACGGAGACGCAGTCACTGCTGGCCTGGACCCGGGTGATGCTGAACGCCGATCTCGACGCCCTCAGCCACTTGTTTCCAGTGCCTCCTGCCGACCGAGGCTGGACCTGGGCCACGGAAATGGCCCGGGCGCTGATCGAAGTCTCCACCGCCCTGGGAGCGGGCGGCCTGGGGTTTGCCGAGGTGGCGGCTTCCGATGACCTGCCGCGCGACCGCGACCGGTGGCGGGATCTTGCCGTGCTGGAAAAGGCCTGCCTGGCGGTGCTGACCGAACTGGGGGTGGCCGATCTCCAATGGCTCAAGCGGCGGCGCGCGGCCACACCGCAGCCCCCAGAAGGCGTGCGGCGCATTTTTGTGCTGCCCGCGCCCGATCTGCCCGTGCTTTTCCGCCACTGGCTGGAGGCGGCGGCGCAGCAGGTGGAAACCACGATTTTCATCCAGGCCCCCGCGTCGCTCGCCGATCATTTCGATGCCTTTGGCGGGCCTCTGAAGACTTGCTGGGGCGAGCAGGCCGACCAGCTTGTGCCTTTGACTGAAGGGCAGATCCACCTGGAGCACGACCCTGCGGGACAGGCGCGCAAGGTGCTGGACCTCACGCGTGAACTGCTGCCCCGGCACCGCGTCGCGCTCGGTGTTTGCGACCCGGAGGTCACCTCCCACCTCGAAGACCGCCTGCAGCAGGAGGGGGTGAGCATTTACGAGCCCGGCGGCGAGCCGGCCGCCTGCCATGGCACCGCCCAGATGCTCGCCCTGTGGGCCCAATTGGTCATCACCGATGACTGGCAGGCTTTCGCTGCTCTGCTGCGCGTGCCGGAGGTTCGCGACGTGCTGGGCCGGTGCAGCGGCGCTTTTGGGATGAGCGTCATCGAGGCGGCGGATGACTTTGCTTCGGCACGCCTGCCGGTCACCCTCGCCCACGCGCAGGATCTCATCACCTCCCACCGCCTGGAGAAGAACGGGGGCGGCAAAGCGACGGAAAGCCTGCAAACAGCCATGGGAGAAGCCCGGCGGCTGGCCGGTGAATTCAAGCGGCAGCCCTTGCACGAGGCCGCGCGCACCCTTCTCATCCAGCTCTACGGCGAGCGCTTCTACAAGACCGAGTCCCCCGAGCACCGCGACCATGTGAAACTCTGCACGGACTGGCTGCAACTGTGCGAGGAGCTGCACACCCAGGCCGCCAGCCTCCGCCTCAAAACCAGCCCGGCCAGCCTGCTCAGCCTCAGCATCGACCTGCTCCAGCAGCAGCGCCTGACGGATCCCAGGGGCGAGATTGACCTCGTGCTCATGGGCTGGCTGGAGCTGCTCTGGGAGCCCGCCCCCGTGCTCATCGTGTCCGGCTTCAATGAGGAGCGCGTGCCCGGCATCCTCATCTCGCACCCCTTCCTGCCGGACCAGCTTCGCGAGGCCCTGGGCCTCGCCAGCCAGGCCTCGCGCTTCGCCCGCGACGCCTACCTTCTCCGCGCCCTGGCGGAGCAGCGGCTCGCCACCGGCGGCCTGCACCTCACCTGCGGCCTGTGGAGCGAAGGCAAGGACACCCTGCGCCCCTCGCGCCTGCTGTTCCTGTGCAGGGACCGCGCGCTGCCACAGCGTGTGCGACACCTCTTCCCCAAGGATTTCGAAAGCACCCTGCCCAAGGAACTGCCGCGCCAGCGCGCCTGGAAACTCCAGCCCAAGCCGCTCCAGCGCGAGCCCTTGACCAAGGTTTCCGCCTCCCGCCTCAGCGCCTACCTGCGCTGCCCCTTCACCTACTACCTCGACAACGTGCTGGGCATGAGCACGCTCGACGCCGGCAAGCGCGAGCTGGACGCGATGGAGTACGGCACCCTGATCCACGGCGCGCTCACCGCCCTGAAAGGGGACGCAAGCTTGGATGAGACCGCCCTCGCCCGCCTGCTGGTGCAAGCCGTCGAAGAACGTGCCGCCCAGCTCTATGGCCGCAGGCTGCCCGTTCCGGTGGAGTTGCAGCTCGACGGTGCCCGCCAGCGCCTCCGCGCCGCCGCTGGGATGGAAGCCGGGCTGCGCCGGGAAGGCTGGGTCACCCGCGACGTTGAACTCACCTTCGGCGATGAGGAGGACGAGCAGGCGCTCATCATCGGCGGCGCCCGCTTCCACGGGCGCATCGACCGCATCGACCGCCACCCAGACGGCATCACCCGCATCATCGACTACAAGACCGGCGACCGACCGCTGACGCCCCTGGCCGCGCACGTGAAGGTGCTCACCAAGCGCATGAAGATCGCGCCCGAGGATGAATGGAAGACCTTCACCGCCAGCAACGGCGACGTCTGCCTCTGGCAGGACCTGCAGCTCCCCCTCTACGCCAAAGCCTGGGGCCTGCGCGAGCCCGGAACGCCGCACACCGCCTACTGGAACCTGCCCAAGGCCGTCGACAGCGCCAGCCTGGAACTCTTCAACGAGCTGGACGACACGATGATCAACGCCGCCCTCGAGTGCGCTGCGGAAGCCGTGCGCCGCATCAATGCCGGCGTCTTCTGGCCCCCCGCCAAGGGCTCCAAATTCGACCAGTACGAAGGGCTGATCCACGGCAATGTCCATGAGGCGGTGGCGTGGGCGGATTTGCAGCCCGACGCCCCTTAAAAAGACGCGAGGATGGCAGCAATTGTTGGAGTAAAGCCTTTAGGCGATCACCCTCGAGCGACTCCTGACAATGCCCGACGTCCGACGTCGCCCACAAGAGCACGGCCACGCTCAGGGGTGTTCGCCTGAAGGCTTTACTCCAACCTGAGCTTCAGAGTTCGGGATCGTCCCAACCCTGGCCATACCGGTCGATCGGATACGTTTCCCACAAATGCCTGGCTTCATTGCGACCCATGTCACTCAGGAAATCGGTGGCGCTTGACCATGGCCAGTCTTCCCATTTTCTTACGTACCGATGCTTCACTGGATTGTGATGAATGTAATTCAGCGACGCCCAGTAGTGCTCGGGACTTTTCATCACCGTCTCGACCGCTTTGCACCACACTTGTCGTCCACGAGACTGTTCTTCCCCGTTCCATTGAAACGAGGCGCGACCATGCAATCTCCCAAGCGAGGCCAAAAGCGGAAGGATCTCCTCAGCGGAGATCACGGCGTGGTAATGGTTGGGCAGCAGCACCCAGGCCACCACCCGTGAGCCAGGCTGACAAAGGACGTCCAGCCACATCTGGGCAAAGGTGTTCATCCGGGCCACGGAATGCCCGATATGAGCCACATGCTCAAAGCAGGAGGCGGTGATCATGTAGTGGCGCTTGCCGCTTTCCAGGTGATGGGGGCTGTGCAACGGCCGTTGCAAGCACTGCCTCCAGGCGACAAGTTCATCCCGTTCCTCGCTCGATAGGCTTCGCCAGCGATACATAGTCGAAAAGCTAGATTTGCCATCGTTGGAGTCAAGCGTTCAAGGGATTACCTTTGCGCGGCTCCCGACAATGCCCGGCCCGACGCCCCAAAAGAGCATGGCCACGCTCCTGGGTGATCGGCTGAAAGCCTTTACTCCAACCTGAGCTGGCCAAGGTCACCGCCCACCGCACATCCCTTGTCATCCAGTCGGCCAATCTTGTGTGCTGACTTTGCCCTGTAACACCCCGCCTCGCGGGTCGTATCATGAGGGTGATCTCTTCCACACGCTTTTCCGCAATCGCCGTCTGTCTGGTCGTGGCTGGCCAGGCCGTTGCCGCAGGCCCCCAGGGCAAGGTGCGCTTCAACCGGGACATCCGGCCCGTGCTTTCGGAGAACTGCTACTACTGCCACGGCCCGGACCCGAAGCATCGCGAAGGCAAGCTGCGCCTGGACGACCGCGAGGCGGCGCTGGCCAAGGAGGCCTTCGTGCCCGGCAAGCCGGACGAGAGCGAGCTGATCAAGCGCCTCTACACTGCGGACGAAGACGACCACATGCCGCCGGCGAAGTCGCACAAGACCCTGAAGCCCGAGCAAAAGGAGCTGTTCAAACGCTGGATCGCCGAAGGCGCGGAGTACGAGGCGCACTGGGCTTATGCCCCGCTGTCGAAACCACCCGTGCCAACCCCTCCGGCGGCCGCCAACCCTGAACCCGGCCCCCTGTCCCCGATTGACGCCTTCATCCGCGCCACCCTCGCCGAGAAAGGCATCAAGCCCTCGCCCCAGGCCGACGCCGCCACCCTCATCCGCCGCCTGAGCCTCGACCTGACGGGCCTGCCGCCCACACCCGCCGAGGTTGATGCTTTTGTCGCTGCCTTCAGGACGCATCCCGATGCCAGGATCAAGCAGTTGATTGACCGCCTCATCCAAAGTCCCCACTTCGGCGAACGCTGGGCCGTGTGGTGGCTGGATGTGGCGCGGTTCACCGACACGGTGGGCTTCCACGGCGACCAGAACCAGCGCATCTTCCCTTACCGCGATTACGTCATCAAGGCGTTCAACACCAACAAGCGCTTTGATCAGTTCACCATCGAGCAGCTCGCCGGCGACCTGCTGCCGCATCCCACCACGGAGCAGCTTGTCGCCACCGGTTTCAACCGCCTCAACATGGTCACCCGCGAAGGCGGCGCCCAGCCGAAGGAGTACCTCGCCAAGTACGGCGCCGAGCGCGTGCGCACCGTCGCCGGAGCGTGGCTGGGGGCCACCTTCACCTGCTGCGAGTGCCACGACCACAAGTATGACCCGATCTCGCAGAAGGACTTCTACTCGCTCCAGGCCTTCTTTGCCGATGTGAAGCAGTGGGGCGTGTATTCCAACTACGGCTACACCAAGAACCCTGAGCTGACCGGCTTCACCAACGAGCATCCCTTCCCGCCGGAGATTCAGGTGGAGAGCCCCTACCTGCAGCAGCGCATGGCCCATTTGCGCAGCCAGCAGGCTGAACTGGTGAAAACCAGCGCCGCCCCGGATGCCAGAGCCTTCACCGCCTGGCAGGCCGCCAGCCGCAGCTTCCTCCAGGCCCATCCCACCGGCTGGATCACGCCCCAGCCGACGGTGTCCTCTGCGCCACCCACACCGACGAAAGCCGTCGCCAAAGCTAAGGCCAAAGCGGACAAGGCTCCCAAGGGGCCGCCCACAGCCGAGGCTCCCGCTTTCCAGGTGCTTAATGACGGTCGCATCCTGTTCGAAAACAAACCGGCGGACAAGACCAGCATCCGCCTGCCCCTCACTGCCGGCACCCTGGCAACGGTTAAAATCGAATTGCTGCCGGATGCCACGCACAAGGGCGGCATCCTGCGCGACGGCAAGCAGGCCAGCGCCTCGCTCAAGATCAGCGCCCTGCTGGAGCACGGCAAAGGCAAAGCCGCAAAGATCGCCTTCCGCCATGCCGACGCCAATCTGCACGAACCCGTGTACAAGGACGGCGAGGACGTCATCGGCGTTCAGTCCCTTTGGGTCACCTCGGCCAAGCAGACCAGTGAAGCGCACACCTCGCTCTGGTGGCTCGACACCCCTCAATGGGTCAAGGATGGCGACACCCTCACGGTGGTGATCGACGATGACCTGGCCGGTTGTGTCCGTGTCTCCGTTTCGCCCTTCGCACCGCCAAGCTTCAAGGGTGCCGATGCGTGGTTTGCCAGCCTGGACAAGAAGCTGGATGCCGAAACCTACCTCACCAGCACCGCCTGGAACCCCGCCGCTCTGGCCGGTTACAAGAAGATGGCCGCCGACATCCTGGAATGTCGCGAAGGCAAGGCCTGGACGCTCGTCACCCAGGCCGTGGAACCTTTGACCGTGCGGGTGCTGGCGCGCGGCAACTGGCAGGATGAAAACGGCGCTGTCGTCACCCCCGCCACCCCCCATTACCTGCCCGCCATGAACAGGACCGGCGAAGACCGGGCCACCCGCCTGGACCTCGCGAAGTGGCTGTGCTCGCCGCAGAACCCCACCACGCCGCGCGCGGTGATGAACCGGCTGTGGAAGCAGTTCTTCGGCACCGGGCTCTCCAATGTGCTCGACGACCTGGGCGCGCAGGGCGAGATGCCCAGCCACCCGGAGTTGCTCGACTGGCTGGCCGCCGAGTTCCGCGACAGCGGCTGGGACTTCCAGCACATGGTCCGGCTCATCGCCTCCAGCCGCACCTACCTGCAAAGCAGCCGCCTGCGGCCGGAGTTGCACGAGGCTGATCCTGCCAACCGCCTGCTGGCCTCGCAGAACCCGCGCCGCCTGGATGCGGAATTCGTCCGCGACAACGCGCTCGCCATCGCCGGCCGCCTCAACCTCGACCTGGGCGGCCCCAGTGTGAAGCCCTACCAGCCGGAGGATTATTACACCAACCTCCAGTTCCCCAACCGCGACTACATCGCCGACACCGACGACCGCCAGTGGCGGCGCGGCGTGTACATGCACTGGCAGCGCACCTTCCTGCACCCCATGCTGGCGAATTTCGACGCGCCCAACCGCGACGAATGCACCTGCAACCGCACCGTTTCCAACACGCCCCAGCAGGCCCTCACGCTGCTCAACGACCCCACCTTCGTCGAGGCCGCCCGCCTGCTGGCGCAGCGCACGCTGGTGGAATGCCCTGGCAGCGACGAAAGCCGCATCGGGCACGCCTACGAGCTCGCGCTCGCCCGGCAGCCCACCAGCAAGGAGCTTCAATCCCTGGCCGCCTTCCTCAAAACCCAGCGCCAGCAGTTCAGCGACGGCTCCTCCGATCCGGCGAAGCTGCTGAAGGTGGGCCTGACACCGGCAGACGCCAGGGAGGACCCCAGGGAGCTCGCCGCATGGACTTCGCTGGCGCGCGTGGTGCTGAACCTGCACGAAACCATCACACGGTATTAAATCCTGCCATGAACAATCCCTTCTCCACCCCCGCCTTCCAGCAAAGCATCGCCCGCCGCGCGTTTCTCCAGCAGTCCGCCTACGGCCTGGGCGGCGCCGCCTTCGCCTCGCTGCTGGAGCAGTCCCAGGGCTCCGAGCGCTGGGCCGGTGCGATCACGAAGCCGCACTTCCCGGTGAAGGCCAAGCGCATCATCCATCTCTGCATGGCGGGCGGCCCCTCGCATCTGGAGACCTTCGACTGGAAGCCGGAGCTCAAGAAGCTCGACGGCAAGGCCTTCCCCGACTCCCTGACCAAGGGGCAGCAGATTGCGCAGCTCCAGGGCGCCGAACTCAAGGCGCGCGGGGCGATCTGCGAGTTCAAGAAGTTCGGCCAGTCCGGCCTGGAGATGTCCGAGCTGTTCCCCCACATCGGCGCGCTGGCCGATGACCTGTGCGTGATCAAATCCATGCAGACGGAGCAGATCAATCACGACACCGCCCATGCTTTCATGAACACCGGCAGCATCATCAAGGGCCGCCCCAGCATGGGCTCCTGGCTGCTCTACGGCCTGGGCTGTGAAACGGACGAACTGCCGGGCTTTGTCGTGCTCACCTCCGCCGGACGGATCGGCCAGCAGCCTGTCTCCGCACGCCAGTGGTCCAGCGGCTTCCTGCCCAGCAAATTCCAAGGCATCCAGTTCCAGTCCAAGGGCAATGCGGTGCATTACCTTGGCAGCCCGGACGGCGTGTGCCAGAGCACCCAGCGCCAGGTGATCGAGGAAGTGAACCGCCTCAACGGCATGCTCGGCGAGGAGCGGCTGGACCCGGAAATCCAGACCCGCATCGCCCAGTACGAGCTGGCCTTCCGCATGCAGTCCTCCGTGCCGGATCTGACGGACATGAGCAAGGAGCCGCAGGACACCCTGGACAAGTACGGTGTGAAACACCCTGGCGACGGCAGCTATGCCTCCAACTGCCTGCTGGCCCGCCGCCTGGCCGAAAAGGGCGTGCGCATGATCCAGCTCTACCACCGCGCCTGGGATCACCACGGCAACCTGGTGGAAGGCATGAAGCAGGGAGCCGAGGACGTGGACAAGTCCACCGCCGCGCTCATCAGCGACCTGAAGCAGCGCGGCCTGCTCGAAGACACCCTCATCCTCTGGGGCGGCGAATTTGGCCGCACCCCGATGGGCCAGGGCACCGGCCGCGACCACCACATCCTCGGCTTCTCCGTGTTCATGGCCGGCGGCGGCATCAAGCCCGGCACCAGCTACGGCAACACCGACGAGCTGGGCTACCGCGCCATCGAAAACGTCGTCAGCGTCCACGATCTGCACGCCACCATGCTGCAATTGATGGGCGTCGATCACAAGCGGTTGACGGTGAAATACCAGGGCCTCGACATGCGCCTCACCGGCATTGCCGGGAATGCGGTGAAGGGCGTGATCGCCTGACCAAAGTGGCAGGGGCATCCTTGCCCCTTTCAGTCCGGACTACAGAAAACCAAAGGGGCAAGGATGCCCCTGCCACTTTCCCTGCCGGGCAAAACGTGCTTCCCATTTCCCGCTCCCGCCTGTAAATCCTCCCTGATGCCGCCCGCTCTCACCGACGACCGTTCCGCCGTCTTCACCAACATCCGCCAGGCCCTCGCCCAGCACGAAGGCAAGGCCAGGACGCCGCTGCCCGACTGGGACCCCGCCTTCATCGTCTGCAATCCGCCCAAGGAGTTCGGTAATCTCACCGAGCACTTCCGCTTCAAGTTCGAGGCCACCGGCGGTGTCGTTGTCAATGGCTGGACGGAGCTGGCGGCCTTCCTGCAAACGCAGGACGTGCAGCGCGGCTATGCCGACCCCGCCTTCGCCACCGAGGTGAAGGGCCTGCCTTTCGCCATCGAGCACGAACTCGATCGCGCCCGCGTGGATGAGTACCAGTTCGGCATCACCCGCGCCACCGCCGCCATCGCTGAATCCGGCTCCATGATTCTTACCGAGACCGGCTCTTCCTCACGCCTTGGTGCGCTATCGCCCTGGGTGCATGTGGCTGTGCTGGAGACTCGCTCCATTCTGCCCGACATCCCCTCCGCCATCGCCGCCTTCGGCAGCGAGCGCTCCACCCTTTTCGTCACCGGCCCATCCAAAACCGCCGACGTGGAGGGCATCCTCATCCAGGGCGTGCATGGCCCCGGGGTGCAGGTGTGCTGCCTCGTTTGAAGATGCAAGACTTTAAGATTCAAGATACAAGACCTAGCATCGGGGCCGTATCCTCAGGCTTTCCATCTTGCATCTTGAATCTTAAAGTCTTGCATCTCACCCAATGACCCAAATCGACCTCAAAGGAAAATACGCCATCGTCACCGGAGCCGCGCGCGGCATCGGCTATGCCATCGCCGAACGCCTGCTGCAATCCGGTGCCTCCGTCAGCATCTGGGATGTGGACGTGGATGCGATGGCCGAGGCGGCGCTGGAGCTCTCCAAAATCGGTCCCGTGCACGTGTCGCAGGTGGATGTGACCAGCGAAGCCTCCACCGAGGCCGCCGCCGCGAAAACGCTGGAGGCTTTCGGCCAGATCGACCTGCTGGTGAACAACGCCGGCATCGCCGGCAGCACCGCCAAGCTCTGGGAGCTGCCCGTGGCGGAGTGGCGCAAGGTGGTCGAAATTGATCTCATCGGCCCCTACCTCTGCTGCCGCGCCGTGGTGCCGCACATGCTCAAGAGCGGCTACGGCCGCATCGTCAACATCGCCAGCATCGCCGGCAAGGAAGGCAACCCCAACGCCTCGCACTACAGCGCCGCCAAGGCCGGTGTCATCGCCCTCACCAAATCCCTGGGCAAGGAGCTGGCGCAGTCGAACATCCTGGTCAATTGCATCACCCCCGCCGTGATCGAGACCGACATCCTCAAGCAGGTGGGCCAGAAACACATCGACTACATGCTCTCGAAGATCCCCATGAACCGTTTCGGCCAGAAGCACGAGGCCGCCGCCATGGCCGCCTGGCTGTGCTCCGAAGACTGCTCCTTCACCACCGGCTCCGTCTTCGACCTTTCCGGCGGCAGAGCGACCTATTGACATTTCCTTTTCCAACCCTTTTCACTTCCCTTCCCCATGAAACTCATCCGCTTCCAAGACCCCACCGGCACCACCTGTTACGGCTCACTTCAACCTGATGGCAGCGCCATGGTGATCGAGGGCGACATCTTCGGCGTTTCCATCCAGACCAACACGAAGGCGCAGGTGACGAAGCTGCTCGCCCCCGTCGTGCCCACCGCCATCCTTTGCATCGGCCTGAACTACCGCCTGCACGCCGCCGAAAGCGGGGCCAAAATCCCCGAGTTTCCCGTGCTCTTCATGAAGACTCTGGGCACCGTGCAAAACCCCGGCGACCCCATTGTGCTGCCCACGCACCTGAAGAGCAATGAAGTGGATTATGAGTGCGAGCTCGCCGTCGTCATCGGCAAGACCGCCAAGAACGTGAGCAAGGAAAACGCCCTCGACTACGTGCTGGGCTACACCTGCGCCAACGACGTGAGCGCGCGCGACTGGCAGCGCACCTTCGGCGGCAGCCAGTGGTGCCGGGGCAAGACCTTCGACACCTTCTGCCCGCTCGGCCCCGTGCTTGTCACCACCGATGAGATCACCAACCCCAACGAGCTGGGCATCAAGACCATCCTCAACGGCGAAACGATGCAGGACCTGAACACGAACGACATGATCTTCGACGTGCCCACCCTGATCGAGTTCCTCAGCGGCAGCACCACCCTGCTCCCCGGCACCGTGATCCTCACCGGCACCCCCCAGGGCGTCGGCATGGCCAAAACCCCGCCCCTCTGGATGAAGGCCGGCGACGTGGTCACCATTGAGATCGAGAAGATCGGTTCGCTCACCAACCCGGTGGTGGACGAGGTGTAGGGCCATAGAATCGGCTGATTTGCAATAGTTGGAGTCAAGCGTTCCCCCTTTGGACGATCACCGTGGCGCGGTTCCTGGCGATGCCTTCGCTGGGATCAAGGCCCGGCCACGCTCGCGGGTGATCGCGTAAACGCTCGACTCCAACGTGAGGCTTCAGAACGGGCAGGTTGGAGTCGAGTCTTTGGACCAATGCCATCAGGGGAAGGAGAGGCAAAAGCGGACTGGAAGCTTGGTCTGGCAGGACTTCCAGCCTATGCTCATAGGCTGCTTTGCTGGCATTTGAAG